>JBDUEM010000426.1:0-4433 GCA_040002435.1 Bryobacteraceae bacterium | reverse complement strand
GTGTGAAGGGCATCCTATCGGCGATGTCCTTCACTCGGTGAGAAAATACAGTTGTCGAACACGATATCACAAGTCGCTATGCGATGGCGTGGCAAATTGTGGCCCCAGCAGATTACGTTGTAGTGTAGGCGTGGGAGCTTTTTTCTGAACGCCTCCAAAAGACACTCCAGCAAGCTCAAGACCGCACCTACGTTAATTCCATCGACGGTTGGGTCACCGTGACTGCGCTTCTCTCTCGCCTTAGCCGCGGACTACAACGCCTTTGTCTGTGCTGACATCCGTTGACAACTGGGGCAACACGAACCGCAATAAGATCCATAGGTACCTTTGGTCGCTGGCCAGTGTGACGGTTGGCTATCACCACCACATTCAAGCCCGCAAGCACGGCAAGGTTTCTGTAGCCGGGTGGACACCAAACATGGCGGTGCATCGCCGGGCCGTCTCAAGGATCGGGGGTGGAAGCGGTGTCTTCCAGGTCCGGCTCATACGCGGATATCACCTTGCCCATCCATAAGTCCGTTGCATTACCGCACGCCCCCGCCTGCAACGGCGCTACGCGTGGACTAACCGCCTGCTACGCCTGCGGTAAGCACAAGCTCTCAATCAATACCGTTCCGATAGGCGGAGGGCGGTTGGGGACAATAATCAAATCAGATAGGGCGCTTTTCAGGCCCGCCGATCCCCGCAGGATACTCGGTACCCGTCCCGGGGGTTCCACTAGAATCAACCCCATGAGTACTGACCGCTTTCTCGCCAGCAGAGGAAACGTCCTTGCCTCCAGAAGTCTCGAGTATGCGCTTGGCTTTGACGACCCAATTCGAGTCGTCACAGTGAACCGAGACCAGGATACCCCCATCCTTGACACGGCCTTCATACCGATGAGCTTCATACTCCGGTATACCCATGCCTATCAAGGCCCCGATGAGCCCACCGGTCGCAGCCCCGGCGCCCAGTCCCGCCAGCGCGCCCATTATCGGACCGGCGGCGATAAAAGGTCCCAGGCCAGGAATTGCCAAGGCTCCTATGCCGGCCAGTAGCCCTAACGTTCCACCGATCGCGCCTCCGGTTGCGACACCTGTGGTGGTGCCCTCCGGGGCTTTGGTATTCTTTTCCGTTGCCATTTCATGAGAGACGTGTTTATCAGGTGCAAGTACCGAGACATCGTCACTCCTGAAACCCGCAGCGATCAATTCGTCAATTGCCCGCTCTGCCTGAGATCGAGAATCAAAGATTCCAAAAACAGCCGTATTTTTCCCTGCCATGATTTCTCCTTAAAGTTCGAAAATGGTTCTGGAGCTACTTTTTGTCGCCTTTCACGGAAATCTGATTGATCACATTGCCGGAGCCGGCCACCTCTACCGCTTTAGACTCGATCGCACTCCGCTCTTCGGTTGTATGTACAGGTCCTTTCAGCGTCACCTTTCCGTGTTCGGAAATAACTTTCACGTTATGGGCGTAAGTAGAAAGAGACTTATCATCGACAATCGCTTTTCTAATTTTCTGCATGATGTCGCGATCGGGCACCGTCTCTTTCGCTTGGTCAGCAGTCCGTTGAGAAGGGGCCCGATCTCGTTTGTTAACTTTGGTATTGTCGGAAGCTGGTGCCTTCGCGGTATTAGCGTCTTGAGCATTGCCAGAGACTACTATGCCAATACCCATCAAGACACTTGTTACCAAACAGCTGAGACTTCGTCGTTTTAGCATTGTTAGGCCACCCTCTGCCCTCGCACAAAGTGCATTACAAGCGAAATTATGGCCAAAAGCAGCAAGAGGTTGATAAACCCACTCGCTACGTGAAAAGCGGTGACCCCTAGTAGCCAAGCCACTAACAGGATTGCGAACAAGATCCTCAACATAGGGCGGTTCCTCCGGGCAGGATATAAGCATTTCTACAGCCAAACCGGCAAATCTTTGGGGCGTTGAGGAGGTTCCCGGACTAATGTCTTCTTATAGCGCCAGTTGAGAGGGTTGATGAAGATGGAAACCTACGCTAGTTTTGTGACTGGGGCAAATTACCTATTTATGAGAGCGTGCTTCGCGTAATTTTTTCTGGCCCAGTTGCTACTTGGGGGGACCGGGTGCTTGATTGGTCACTAGATGATCGTTCTGTTGAAATCTAGCCAAGGTTAAGCTGGTCCATTTTATATTTCCAGCGAAAGATCACCGGGTCTGCGTTGACCTGCGCGAAATAGAGATGAATGCGATCGATCAATTCCTGCTTGCTGGCGACGCGGATACCGCGCAGCATGCTGCGCGCCATTTTACTGAACATGGTTTCAACAATGTTGAGCCAGGAGCCGTGTTTGGGAGTAAAGACGAACTCAAATCGTTGTGGATGAAGACTCAGCCAGCCGCGTGTCTCTTTTGAGATGTGCGCAGAATGGTTGTCGAGCAGGAGTCGAATCCGGGTTTGAGGCGGATAGCCCTCGTGCAGCTTGCCGAGTAAGGCGATGAAGTCCGCGCTGGCATGGTGATCGCTGACGATCTCAGTGACCCGGCCTGTATGAAGATCTAGGCCAGCCAGCAATGATACTGTTCCCAGTCGCCTGTATTCGTAGTCGCGGAGATGGGTGGCGAACTGCTTCGGTTGGGGAGGCCGGTCTGCCGTCGTCGTCGCCAACGCCTGAATGCCGGGCTTCTCATCGTAGGAGATGGTCACGACGGAAGGCTCCTTCAGCGTGCCTTTCACCAGTTCCTCCTTAATGATCTCCACTTCTTTGTAGACGTGCAGAACCTCGACCATCTTGGACTCAAACTCAGGATCCCGGCGTTCCACGTAGTAACGGATCTTGTGCGGACGAATCTCGCCTTGCGAGAGAATCCGGTGTAGCCTGGAGCGGCTCAGTTGGATCAAATTGGGGTGGCCCGCTTCAGTGCAATGCTTCCGCACGTGCCGCTGCAACAAGGAGATGGTCCAAAGTTCCTCAGCATAGCCTAGCTCTTTCGGCTTCTCACAGGCGCAGTGCTGTACCCAGGCAATGGCGTCATCGGGGATGAGGCGGCTTTTGCCAGGTCTCGGAAGCTCTCCCAGCGCCGCCTCTAATCCGAACTGAAGAAACTTGCGAATGCATAGAGCCACAGTATGGCGATTCACCCCGCTATGGCGCGCGACCGCCCCGTCGCTCATCCCACTGGCCGAGTCCAGCAGTATGGTGTAACGGGTCACGATCTTTGCCTGCGTAGCGGGCAGTTTTTCTCACGTTGAGCCCGCCCGAGCCGGGCGGCATTGCGGCTGAAGGCGGTCGCCGAGTCTGGCACACGGGGTCGTTGCTGACGTAGGATGTCGAGGTGTGCGGCGGAAGAGTTCGAGCTCTTCCGCCACACCGACTACAACCAGGGAGTTCGCAGCTCCGGAGGTCGATCCTACAATGCAGATGCTACACCCATTCGCTGGTTCGGTGCAGCAGTACCTCGATCAACTGGATGATCTGGAGTCGCCTCGCCCGAAACACTGCCCGCAATGCCAGACCAAGCATCCCCTCACCGCGCACGGCTTCTACGTCCGCACGATCATCGACGCCGCTTTTGATGGCGCGATCCGCGTACGGCGTTATCTGTGCGAGACCTGCCGCCGCACGGTTTCCCTGCTTCCGGAGTTCGCGCTGCCTTATCTCCGGTCCAGCCTCACCTTCCTCGCTTGGTGGCTCGTCGTCCACTTACTCCCAACCTCGCCTCCGCCAACGCCAGCACCGCCGCCGATGCCGTACCAGCGCGGCCAGTTCTGGCTCCGGCGTTTTCGCCGGCAGGCCGCGGCACTCTGCGCCGCGCTGGCGGCGTTGACCACGCCGGCGCCCGCCCCCAACTTCATCGAGCGCGCGCTCGGCATGCTCACCACCACCGGCTGGACTCCTGCCCATCGTTTTCTCTTCGCTGACCTGCGCCAACATCTGTTGGGCTGGCCGCCGTCGCTGGCTCCAGACGGCCGTCGCCTCACGCTGCCCGCCGTGCCAGCGCCCGCCTGAGCTTCCCCACACACCATTTGCATGGACCGTCGCCGTCATTTCCCTTACGCTTCCGCTCATGGATGATAAAGCCGAAAAGATTGCCCTCTTCCGTTACGGGCTCGTCGCCCCGCTGGTGCTGGAAACGCTGCCACGCGGCGAGTTGACGCGCCGCGCGCAAGAGATCGCCGCGCGCCTCTACGACATCCCATACTCCACGCGCCGCCAAGTTTCGGTCGATACGCTCCTGGAGTGGACCCTCCGCTATCGCCGCAACGGCCTCGCCGCCCTGCGTCCCAAGCCGCGCCAGGATCGCGGCCAACTGCGCGTCATCCCGCCAGAGGCCGCCGCGCTGATCGAGCGGCTCAAGCGCGAGAGTCCGTCGCGCACCGGCGCCGCGCTACTCAATCATCTGGCCCTGGCCGACCCCAATCGGCAACGGCCCGATCTGTCGCCCTCCACGCTCTATCGTTTTCTGCGGGCTCGCGGGCT
>JBDUEM010000425.1:0-4438 GCA_040002435.1 Bryobacteraceae bacterium | reverse complement strand
ATTACTGATCGGCACACCGGAACACATTCATTAGATCGAGTCGCCCTGTTCTTCACCCAGCTTCACACTCAACTTGACCTGTCTTCCGGCCCGGTAAACTGTCAGTTCGACGGCATCGCCCGGCCGTTTCTTGTTAATCGTCCGGGAAATGGCATCGGGCCTGTCCGCGGCGCGGCCGTCTATCGCCACAATCAGATCGCCGCCAACTCCGACTTCGTTGTTCCCGATAATCACCACCTGACGCGGCCCCTTCAGGCCGGCGGACGCTGCCGCAGTTCCCCGCTCCACTTCCTGCACAAGCAGGCCGCCCGTGGATGGCAGATCCAGGGCCTCGGCCAGATCACCGGCTACGAATACCACCGAAACTCCCAGCCGCGGACGCTTGAAGTTTTTGCCCGCCTGGTAGCCTTCGAGCAGCGCCTTGGCCCGGTTAATCGGCATCGCGAAGCCGATGCCGATGTTGCCGCTCGGACCGTAGATGGCGGTGTTGATGCCGATCACATTGCCGAAGGAATCCAGCAGCGGGCCGCCGCTGTTGCCGGGGTTAATGGCCGCGTCGGTCTGGATCATCCCTTCCAGTTCCTGGTTCTTCTCATCGCGAATGGTCCGGCCGAGCGAACTGATGATTCCGGTCGTGAGCGTGCCATCAAGCCCAAACGGATTCCCGATCGCGAGCACCTTCTGCCCCACCTGAATCGAGTCCGAATCGCCCAGGCGCAGCACCGGCAGCTTCTTCTTGGGGATGATCTGAATCAGTCCCAGATCGTTCTGCGGGTCGCGCTCCAGAATCTTGGCCTCGTAGATCTCGTGGTTCGGCAGCGTCACCTGAATCTTTCCATCCCCCTGCAGAACATGGCTGTTGGTGAGAATCCGGCCGCGCTCGTCAATGATGAAGCCGCTGCCGACGTCCTTGGCGGGATAGACTTCCATGAACCAGTTGCGGCGATACACCGTGCTGGTGATATTCACGGTGGCCATGCGGGCTGCCTTGTAGATATCGATATTGTTGGTCTCATCCGGCCCCAGACTTGCCGTGTGCGCCGTATCCGGACCGGTCCAGGCCTTGCTCGCCGCGCCGATGGGCCGGAAGATCTGAGCCAGCCGGGTATTCGACCGGGAGGTGACGATGACAAAAGCACTCACAATTACCGCAGTCAACAACAAAGCACGATATTTCATACAGGAACGCTCCGCAGAGATTCGAAGACTTGCCGGGTCTGCTGAATCGTATTCTCCTTCGTAGAAGATGTATCGATGACGTAGTCGGCGAACTTTTGTTTATCCGCCAATGGCATTTGCCGGCTCAGCCGGGCCTTCACTTCTTCCAGCGTAAACCCATCGCGCTTCATCGCGCGTTCCACTTGCTGTTTTTCGGTACAGACGGCGACAATCAGCCGGTTGTATCTCTTGTAACTACCCGTCTCTATTAATATTGCCGCTTCCACGACCACAATTCCAGCGGGATCTTTCTGAAAAGCAGCCGCGGCGAGATCATCCTCCATCTGATAAACGCAAGGATGCACCAATTCGTTCAACCTCTTTAGGCGTTCGGGGAAATCAAACACCAGTGCGGCCAGCTTCCGGCGATCGATCTGGTCAGAAGAATCCAGGATATCGCGGCCGAATTCGGCCACCACGGCATCGTAGGCGCAGCCGCCCGCGAGCAACGCCTCATGACCGAGTGCATCTGCTTGAATGACCGTGCAGCCCAATTCGGCCAGGATTCTGCCAACAAAGCTCTTCCCGCTGGCGAGGCCTCCCGTCAGACCTACTCGGAGCATCCCAGATGCAGTTCCGCTGCGCGAATCGTATTGACCATCAGCATCGCAATGGTTAAAGGGCCGACTCCGCCCGGCACGGGAGTATAGGCGCCGGCGGCTTCCATTACCTCGACCGGATGGACGTCGCCGATCAGGCTGCGCGAAGGATGCTCGCCGAAGATCGCCGCCGGGTCGGTGATGCGATTCATCCCGACGTCGATCACGGTGGCACCCGGCTTGATGTAGGCGCCCGTCACCATGGCAGGCTTGCCGATGGCGGCGACCAGAATATCGGCGCGGCGGCATTCCGTCACCAGATTTGCCGTTCGTGAATGGCATATGGTAACGGTTGCATTCTCGTGGAGCAGCAAGAGCGCCATGGGTTTTCCCACGATGTCGCTGCGGCCGATGACCACCGCGTGCTGCCCGGAAATCGGGATCTCATAGCGTTTGAGTAACTCGATCACCCCGGCGGGTGTGCAGGCGCGCGGACCAGGGGCGTTCGCCACCAGATTCCCGACGTTACAGGGATGGAAGCCATCCACGTCTTTATCGGGACGCACCGAAACCAGGACCTGCCGCGTATCGATATGGGGCGGCAAGGGCGTCTGAATGAGAATGCCGTCGATCTCCGGGCGGGCATTCAGGGATTCGACGAGTGCAATCAGATCGGCCGTCGAGATGTCGGCAGGCGGAGTGTATTTCTCGCTGTAGATGCCCATCTCCGCGCTGGCGCGCTCTTTGTTGCGCACATAGATTTCGGAGGCAGGGTCGTTTCCTACGAGAATGACCGCAAGCCCCGGCTGACGACGGTGCGCCGCCAGCGCTTCGACGCGCGGCTTCCATTCTTTCAGGATCTCGTCCCGGACCCATTTTCCATCAAGGATTTGCGCCATTATTTCAGAATGCCCTTCCCTTCCTGAATCTTCAGAATACGGTCCACCGGCACCTTGTTCAGCACCTCTTTCGCTCCATTCGGCCAGCGGATTTCGAGGTCGGCCGTGGTGGCCGAACCGAGACCGAAATGCAGCCGGGGATCGCTGGCGGAGTAGAAACTCGACTGCGCCAGAACCTCCTGCGCTTGGACCTTTCCGCCGTACTTCGCGGTCACCCTAGCGCCAATGGCGCTGCGGTTCGACTGCACTCCGATCAATTTTACCTTCAGCCAGTGATTCTTTCCCGTCACATCGTTCCGCAGCAGTGACGGCGGTTCGTTCATGTTCACGATGAGGATATCCACGTCACCGTCATTGTCGAAATCACCAAACGCGCAACCGCGGCTGGAATGCACGGCGGCCACTCCGGGGCCGGCCTGCTCAATCAACTCTTCAAACTTGCCGCCTCCCAGATTCCGGAAGACAGCCCGCGGAGTCTTGTGCGGATAGGCCGGTACGAACCGCTCAATCTCCGGGTAGACGTTGCCGGTCACCAGGAACAGGTCGGGATTGCCGTCGTTGTCCAGATCGACGATGCCGGCGCCCCAACTGATATAGCGGGTCTCGACGCCGATGCCGCTGCGGATGGTCACATCGTCGAAGACACCCTTGCCGTCGTTCTTGTACAGCACGCTGGTGTCGTCCGTGAAATGGGTCTTGAAAATATCGAGACTGCCGTCCAGGTTGTAATCCCCGACCCCCACCCCCATTCCCGCCTGCTCCATGCCGTCTTCGTTCAGGGCGACGCCGCGCTCCAGGCCTTCCTCGGAGAAGGTGCCGTCGTGCTTGTTGCGGAGCAGGAAACTGGGCGTCGAATCGCACGCCACGTAGATGTCCGGCCAGCCATCGTTGTCAAAGTCGGCGGCGACGGCAGTCATGCCATAGGAGCCCTTCGCCTTGGAAATGCCCGATGCTTCGCTCACATCGGTAAAGGTGCCATCGCCGTTGTTGCGATAGAGGGAATGGGTGCCAGGGACCAACCCTCGCGGTCCGCAATTGACGGGGACTCCCTTCCAAGTACAGTTTGTATTCTGCCCTGGCTTGGGAATCTTATTGAAGTCGAACTCCAGATAGTTCGAGACGAATAGATCGAGGTGCCCGTCGCGATTGTAGTCCAGGAACGTGCATCCCGCTCCCCATCGCGTCCGCTTGTCGAGAAGGCCGGCGGCCTTGGTCACGTCGGTGAAGGTGCCATCGCCGTTGTTGCGATAGAGCACGTTCTGTCCCCAATAGGTGATGAACAGATCCTCGTGTCCATCGTTGTTATAATCGCCGACGGTGACCGCATAGGCCCAGCCCGTCCGCCGCAGCCCCGCCTTCTCGGTCACATCGGTAAATGTGCTATCGCGATTGTTCTTATACAGCCGGTTTGTCGCCTCCGGCGGATCTCCGTCCAGGCGCGTGCCTGAGAGCAGCAGAATGTCGAGCCAGCCGTCATTGTCGTAGTCGAAAAAGGCAGCGCCGCACCCTACTGTCTCCAGAATATACGTCTTCCGCTCGACTCCGCCGTAAACTACAGGCGCCGTCAACCCGGCCTCCGCCGCGATGTCGGTAAGCTTTGAATCGAAGGGCAATCCCGACAGCTTTCCGCGCGGCTGCGGCTTCACGCTACGCGTCGCAACACCCTGCGCGAGGGCGGGAACAGCCGAGAGGATGGCGATCAGTTCGCGGCGCGTCAGGTCCATAGAGCTTACGTTAACATTGTGCTGATGCTCATCGACTTCAATTCAAAACTGGCCGTGG
>JBDUEM010000424.1:0-4519 GCA_040002435.1 Bryobacteraceae bacterium | reverse complement strand
TCTTTAAGGGAGATGATTTCGCGGAGACCGATATCAAGCCGGCTCTCTCGATGAACTGATGCAGATCTAGCCAGACGGAGCTGTTGCGTAGGTCAACGGGCTGTTACAGCAACAGTATGGTTTCCGGTGGCGCGTGAGTCATCAGCTATTACCCCCGAAGACGGACGAGCGCGCAGGGCGTGCACCGGACCGGCGCCATTGCAGCACGACTTCCGTGAAGAACAGGGGTACGCTCCAGGTAGCCCAAAGAATGGTGCTGTCCCCTCCGGGCCCGAGTGACTGAACGATGGACAGATCCGGGATACGGCACGCCACAAACGACCACGTAAGGACGTAGCTGCGGATCATCCACTCCTGATGGGCTTCGACTTGTCTATTCCGAATCGCGCGATAACCCATGAATGCCGCCGTCAACCAAACGAGACCAAGGAAAAAAGTACCCAGGTAGAACGCTGGCGCCCGGTGCTTTGCCACTGTTGACAACAGCATCCCCGCCGACGTGCCGAGGCCTCCGCCAATCAGATAGACGACGCCGATTTTTCTGTGAATCGCCATCGGAGCCTTGCGAAAACCCGACCATAGCAAAAAGGGGCCAGTGAACAGAGCCGAAGAGGCTGTCAGGATATGGAGGAAGAGCCAGGCCACATGCCGCTGGTGCTTATTCAAAATGCCGGTTTGAAAAAAGTACCTCGGTGCAAACTGCAGCCATATGAAAATGCTCGAGGCGGCCGCGCAAGCAAGAAGGAGTACCGCGATCCGGTGTGAGACCCTGGATGATCCTCCTGAAACAGTGAAGGCTGTAGTTTGCATCCAAACGGTCTCCTGGACGGCGTCTGGACAAGTATATCCTTTGGCCGGACCGTTCATTGTCGCCGCTGTTCAGAAAACTGAACAGCTTAAGCCGGTTCACCGTTCCGTTGCTCCCGGACCATAGAACTTGTCAGTGAGCCCAACCGTCGCGCCGAATGAACGAATGGCTCACGCACAGGGGCCGTCCTATGTTTTGACCAGGGGTTCTTCCGATTACCGAGGAAATTATGCTCAAGTGGAGTGTCTTGGTTGAAGAAGGCAGGAAGACCAGCCACACGTTCTCCCAACCGAACCTGATCATCGCCGCCACGGCCATGCACCATGGACTTTCGGGTGCCAAAGAATTGGCCCACCTGGCAGGCAAGACCATGACGCAGATGTGGATCGAGCCATCGCGGAGAGGCTCGAACGGATTCGTAAACTATTCGATAATGAGATTCGTTCATGGTGGTTCCGGATCAAATTCGCGCTCAACTCGGTCGTATACTGACCAGCAAAGCCTTTGCCCAGGCAGATCGCGCCCGAGCCTTTCTCAGCTTCATCGTCACTGCTTATTTGGAAGGGAAGAAGGATGAGATCAAGGAATTCGTCATTGCCATAGAGGCACTCGGCAGGACCTCGTCCTTCGATCCCAAGTCGGACCCCATTGTTCGTGTGGAAGCAGGCCGGCTCCGCAACCGGTTGAAAATGTACTATGACTCAGAAGGAGTGCAGGATGCGATTCTCATCACACTCCCTAAAGGCGGCTACGTCCCCGAGTTTGCAAACACAACTCAAGCGGCGTGGCTTATAGCCGCACGGAATCCCATCATACTTTTTTCGGCAGGAATATTGGCTGGACTCGCGCTGGCCGCTCTCGCATTTTTGTTCTTTCACAATGCAGCGGAGCCCGTCGAGGTGCTGCGCCTTTCGCTGATCCCGCCAACGGATTCCACGATCCAGGGTTCGCGTATTTCTCCTGACGGAAAAATGGTCGCCTTCACTGCCCTTCAACAGAATAGAAGAATGCTTTGGGTGCGTTCGCTGGATTCGCCGGAGGCGAGAATGATCCCCGGTACGGAGCGAGCCACAGAAGCCTTCTGGTCGCCGGACAGCCGCTCGCTAGCCTTCTTCGGCCCCAACAAGCTCCAGCGCGTGGAGTTGTCGGGGGGACCACCGCAGGAAATCTGCGCTGCCACCATTCCGTTGGGCGGCGGAAGCTGGAGTCGAAACGGAATCATCGTTTTCACACCACGGCCCGAAGGGGTGCTTTTTCAGGTACGAGCGACGGGCGGAACTCCGCAGCCGGTAACGGCGCTCGATCACAGCCACGGGGAAATCATACATAGATTTCCAGAGTTCCTGCCTGATGGCCGGCATTTCCTGTACGTGGCTGGTTCGGGTAAGCCGGATGGAACTAACCTCCGTATAGGGTCCATTGACTCAATGGACTCCAAGTCGCTATTGGAGGGGAGCGGCAATGCTGCCTTTTCGCCGCCGGTGGCGGGTAAACCGGGCTTGCTTCTGTTTTACTTCCGCGGAGCCCTCATGGCGCAGCCCTTCGATCCCGAGAGCCTGACCCTTAGTGGCGGCCGCACAGTGGTGGCGCCTGAAGTTCTATACAGCAAAGGGCGTGCTGATTTTTCGATTTCCGCAAACAACGTATTGGCCTACCAGCCCACGAGTCGAAACAACCTGCAGCTTGCTTGGTTTGACCGGACAGGCAAATTGATCCAAACAATCGGTCCGCGCAATGATTACTTCGCGCTGCGGCTTTCTCCGGATGATCAGCGGCTAGCGTTTAGCGAGGAGGAGGATTTTAGCTCGAACGGTTCTATTTGGGTAATGGAGTTGGGACGTGGGATGCTTTCCCGCGCCACTAATCTTCCCCCCGCCTCTTTTATGCCCGTTTGGTCGCCGGACGGGAAGGAAATTCTATTTGCAAACGGCAATGAGCAGCGCATGCAGCTTCTCCGCCAGCCGCCCAACAATTCTAAACCCATCGTGTTCCTCGATACGCCTGGTCCTAAATTTCCAACTGATTGGTCTGCCAACGGCCAATTCGTCGCTTTCTATACGCCATGGCCCGATTTCGCCAGACTCAAAACCGTGGTCTTCGATCTAAGAGACGCGGAATCGAAGCAGGCCCGGCCGGTTTTGCTTTTGGAAAGCCAGTACAACGAAGCGGAAGCGGTCTTTTCCCCCGACTCTACCGGCAAAGGCCCTCGTTGGATCGCATACACGTCCACGGAAAGCGGGCGGCCCGAAGTTTATGTCCGGAATTTTCCAGAGGGCGACCAGAAGTGGCAGATCTCGAATGGAGGAGCCTGGCAACCGTTATGGAGAAGAGACGGCCGCGAGCTTTTCTTCCTTACCCAGGGTGGAACACTGATGGCGGCCGATATTAAAGCCGGGGCGGCTTTCAGGGCGGGAATCCCTCACCCTTTGTTCCGCACTACTATTCCTCCATACGCCGGCCCTCCGGAAATTCCGGCCCATGGGTACGCCGTAAATAAGGACGGGCAACGCTTCCTGGTAAACCAAGCTGTATACGATGCACCTGGACACTCACTTTCCATCGTGACCCACTGGGCAGCTACCAAACCGTAACCACCTGATTCTGCGGCGTACGTACGTGTACGGCGCCTGAAACAAACCCCCTCGTACTTCTCAGCTCCAACCTTGCCAAGGGATGCTGTCAGTGATTAGCGAGGTGTGATGAAGCGTCGACGGTTCGTGTTCTTGATTCTGACAACGACTCTGACAACGGCCGCAGCTCTATTACTTTCGGCAGGGTCTCTAGGAGCGATTCAGTATATGGGGAATCTTCTCAATCGGGAGATTGCGAGAACTTTTGCTCGCGGTGGTTCCTTCTGAAGCTGAGATGACCAGTTCTGCAGCGGCTAAAACGCGGACTCCGGCCGATCACCGGCTTTATGTGGGAATGAGCCTCGCTGCTTTGGCAATAGTCGTTGCGGGGTTTGGACCTGGCTTAGTCAACCCAGCTGGCCGACAGGCTCCTCCTACATTACTTGTGGTCATGCATGGAGCAGTCTTTTTTGGTTGGTTGCTGTTGTTCCTTGTCCAGACCACGCTCATCGCTACACAACGAATCGCCGTGCATCGCCGACTCGGAGTAATCGCGGTTGTTCTGGCGGTAATCATGGTTCCGCTGGGATATGCGTCCGCGATGGCCATGGCGCGCCGTGGCTTCGATCTCAGCGGTGATCTGAATCTAAAAGGCGGGGACCTCTTGTATGAACTGGTCTTTCCCTTGGGCGACCTTGTCACCTTCGCAGTGCTGGTACCGGCCGGACTATGGCTTCGTCGAAAACCAATGATTCACAAAAGGCTGATGCTTTTAGGCACCATTGGCTCGATGATGCCGGCTCCGCTAGCGCACTTCATCGGCCATAATTTCAAATCGACACCGGGAATAATTGTTCCAATGCTGGCGGTTCTATTCCTATCACCGGCTGCCTACGACAGGATCCGGATTGGACGTTTTCAGCCCATTTCCTTGTGGGTCGGCGTTCTCATTTTTCTTTGGGCTAATGTGCGAGCAGCCATCCTCGGTCCCAGCGAAATATGGCACCATTTTGCGCGCTGGCTCATTGGTTAGCCTTTCGCAGAACATGCGCCAGAGAGCGCTTAGTGGCGCTCTCGTCTCAAAGCTGCAGCGTGGAATTCCAGTCACCCCAAGGGCTGGGGTGCTTTCCCACCTGGACAT
>JBDUEM010000423.1:0-4593 GCA_040002435.1 Bryobacteraceae bacterium | reverse complement strand
CACAGGAGCAGATCCCCTCCCGTGGTGAGAAGTCCGCCCGCCCCGATGATGTTCTCGATCGGCGTTTGCTGTTCGAAGGCGCTCTCTCCCGACTGACCGTAGGCCAGTGCGCGATTCGGAACCACGGTACGAAAATTATCACGCCAGCGCGTGTGCGTCATGCCGAGCGGGCCGAAGATGACCTCCAGTGTGTACTCCGGAAAAGTCTTGCCGTTCCCCAGCGCCCGTTCGATCAGGATTGTGGAAATATTGTAGCCGGTGTTGGTGTAGCTATAGTGCGTACCGGGGTCGAAATTGAGGGCACGCTGCCGGACAGCCATTCGCAGCAGATCCTGATTGGTATAGACGTAGGCGCCCTCTGGCATTCCACCGAACGTGGCTAGGGGACGCCACTCCCGCAGGCCGCTGACATGGCTGATGACCTGCCGGATGGTGGGAGCCGGGCGATAATCCGGCAATTCCGGCAGGTACTTGCGGAGCGGGTCATCCAGCGAGATCTTGCCCTGCTGCGCGAGCAGCATGAGGGACATGGAAGTGAATTGCTTGGCGACGGATCCGCTCTCGAAGATGGTGTTGGGCGTGATCGCTACGCTGCGTTCGAGGTCAGCCATTCCGTAGCCGGATCTAAAAACGACTTTCCCGTTCTGCGCCACCCCAACCGCGCAGCCCGGAGTGTGAGTATTGAAAGCGGAAAAGATCCGGTCGACCTCCGCTTGTTTCGCAGCAGGCTGCGCGCGAAGCTGAATCGCAAGGACGAGAGAAACGGCAAGGATGCGCATTTGGAAATTCCTGGAATGTAGTATGGCTTGCCGCCGGGGTGTTTCACAAGCCGCCGGGCGGGCTAGCCGATATTGGGAAGGGCGTGATCAGCGCCGGCCGTTTCCCGGTGCGACCGGAGCCTCAGGCGCGGGTTCCGCGATTTTCTTGGGGCGGGCGTCCAGTTTCCTCGAAATCATCTGATCTTTGAGTTTCTGGAATTTAGGCGTGCCCGGAGCACCCCCGGCCTCTTCTACCTCAGCGTCTGTCACTTCCTGCGCCGCGGGAAGGTACTTCTGCAGGTAGTTCCTGATGCGATCGTTGACAATCCGCTGGGACGACTTCGCCAGTAGGAAAAGCATCTGCTCGCCAGGCACTTTTGACAAAAGCTGATAGAGTGCCGAGGGTTTCGCCAATTTCGCGGACTGCAGTTCCTTCTCGAGCTTCTTCGCTTTGCCCTCCAATTTCTGCCACGCCTCAACAGCGGACTTGCTCATTCCAAGGCTGGAGACTAAAGCGGCGCGCTCTTTCGGACTCAGCTTCTCGCCAAGGAAATGGAAGAATAACGCGGAATGGTCGATGGGCAGATCGAGTCCGAAGGGCAGAAGCTGCTTCGCTTTTTGCAGCTTGGCGAAACCGGCGTGGTCTACCTTGGATCCGGTGAGGGCGGGTGAAACCAGGGGGAGCAGCTTTTCCTGCTCCAGGGCCTGGACGACGTCCGCCGCATTGGGTTCGCTCGCTACCTTCTGGAGTTCATCCAGGAGCGCTGCCTGCACGATGTGCTTTTCCACCTCAGACAGGCGAGCGTTCTCGTACTGCGCC
Source organism: Bryobacteraceae bacterium (assembly GCA_040002435.1). Lineage (GTDB taxonomy): Bacteria > Acidobacteriota > Terriglobia > Bryobacterales > Bryobacteraceae > JANXXV01. The sequence continues at coordinate 3,015 of JBDUEM010000423.1, read as the reverse complement.
TGGGTTCTTTCGGCAATCTGAAATCCAAGGCGAACCTTGAACCGAATGAGCCGGAAAATCCGGATCGGGTTATCGTACAGCGTGTAGTTGGTCGCTGCACGCAATTCTTTTCGTTCCAGTTCAGAAAGGCCGTTCGTGGGGTCGAGCAGCAATCCCCGCGAAGCTTTGTTCAAAGATAGAGCGAGCGCGTTGATGGTGAAGTCGCGGCCACGGAGATCCTCGTGGATGGTAGCCGGCGTGACGTGGGCTTTACCGCCCGGCTTGGCGTAACGCTCCTGGCGCGCCATTCCTATTTCGACAGTGACGCCGGAAGGAAACCGAAGCTCGGCCGATTTCCGGTTTTCATCGGTGCTGACAATTTCCGCCGCGCCTTTCTGGGCAATCATTTTCGCCAGCTTCAGCGCGTTCCCTTCGACGGTAAAATCGAGGTCGCGGATGGCGAAACCACCCAGCATGTCGCGAATCGCTCCGCCCGTGAGAAAGAGGCTGATACCTGACTGCGCCGCCGCCGCTTCCACCTCGGTCAGAATGTGACTCTGGTCGGCAGTCAGGTGGTTTTCCAACATGAACATGTAGTCGCTCATCGCATCGCTCTCTTCCCTAAGCCCTTGGGTGATGATCGTCAACCGTGCTGCGAAGCCTGGATTTTAGGACATGTGTGTAGATCTGGGTCGTCGCGATATCGGAATGGCCGAGCATGGTCTGCACGCTGCGCAGATCCGCTCCGCCCTCCAGCAGATGCGTCGCAAAACTGTGCCGGATGACATGCGGCGTTAAGCGCTGCCAGATGCCCGCCTTCCGGCCATAGATGGCCAGCTGTTTCCAGAAAGACTGCCGGGTCATGGCCGAGCCGCGGGCAGTGACAAACAGATACTTGCTTCCCCGCCCGCGCAGCAGTGCAGAGCGGCCGGTCTCCAGATATTCGCCCACGGCGCGCAGGGCGGCCTTGCCGACCGGTACCATCCGTTCCTTGTTGCCCTTGCCGGTAACACGAACCACCCCGAGGTCGAGGGTGAGGCCCGCCAGTTCGACGGTACACAGTTCGGTCACCCGAAGGCCGGTAGCATATAAGAATTCGAGCATCGCGCGGTCGCGCAGCCCGGTCGGCTTGCTGGTATCCGGCGCCTGTACCAGGCGGTTTACCTGTTCCAGATTCAGATACTTCGGCAGATTCTTCCATTGGCGCGGCAAGGGTATGGCGCCGACCGGATCGGCCGCTACTTTGCCTTCCCGCAGCAGGAATTGATAGAAATTGCGCAGGGTGGTGAGGTGCCGCGCGATGGATCTGCTGGTGAGTTTTGCCTTGTAGAGGGAATCCACATAGGCGCGCACAAGTTCCACGTCGCCCGCCGCGTCGGGCGGGCAAAAAGCAACGTAGCTCTTCAAGTCAAGCCGGTAGGAGGCAAGCGAATTTGCCGCCAGGCCTTTCTCAATGCGGCAAAAATCCAGGTAGGAGGCGGCCCAAATTTCGAGCTGATGATACACCTTCCCCTCGTGTACCTCCGATCGTCTTGCGCCCCTGTGCATCGAGCCAATGATACAATATTCGCGAAATTGTTTGGAACAAATTGTGACTCGAGTGGTAGGTTTAGAGGGGATAAGGACCATTTTTGGCCAGTTCAACGAACAAAAGGGTACAAATCTGGCGGTTTGATCGCGACTTGCTCTCTGGTTTCGTGAACCCCCTTACATATCTGAGTGCCGCAGGGGTAGAGCTGCTAAGTCTATCCGGCACAGTCTCCATCGTTCCTTACAAAGACATCAAACGGGTCCATTTTGTGAAAGAATTCGACCCGGCCGGAAAACTGCCGGTGAGAAACACCTTTCAGACACGGCCGAAAATGGACGGCCTGTGGGTGCGCGTTCGATTCAGAGACGGCGAGACTCTCGAAGGGGTCCTGGCGAACAATCTGCTGCAGTTGGAACCGCAGGGCTTTACGATTGTTCCGCCCGACTACTCATACAACAACCAGCGAATTTTCGTTCCTAAGGTTGCGCTCGCTGAGATACAGGTTCTGGGGGTAGTGGGAAGTCCGCTTCGCCGCGCGGCGAAAGCGGCTAAGGATCAAATCAGCCTTTTCGAGTGATTCCCGTTTGCGCCCAGCTTTTACTTTCCTACGGTGAGGCGATAAGCCAGCATGTCCGGAAGGCCCGCTGCCACAATCTTGCGCTGCGTGGTTTCGACGTCATAGGCCACACGGCCGAATTCAACGAGTTTTCGCGCCGGCGTGTAAATCGCATAGGCCGCTTCGGGGTCGTGGTCTCGCGGCTGCCCGACAGACCCGGGATTGACGAGATAGCGGTAATCGGGTTCAAATTGGAACGCATACGGCGGCAGAAGCTTAACGCCCAACCGGTGGAGCAGGAAGCCGCCCTGCAAGTGGGTGTGGCCAAAAAACGAGACCTGGGTCTGCACCAGCGAAGCCACGTCGCGAACTTCCTGCTGCGTCACCAGATACTCGTCCTCATCCGCGGGAGATCCATGCAGGATTTGAAAGTCAGCCACTGGGAGAGGACCCGGCGGGAGGTGCCGCAAATATTCCCGGTTTACGTCCGACAGTGTCTGGCTGGTCCAGATAGCCGACATCTTCGCCACAGGGTTGAACCATTCCAGATCTTCCAGGCCGACGCACGACTTGTCATGATTCCCGCGGATTCCGGCCGCTGTGGAGGTTCTGGCCCAATCGACGACGGCGTTGGGATCCGGGCCGTAACCGACGAGGTCACCGCAATTCAGGATCTGATCGTACTTTCCACGGGCATCCTCGAGGACCGCGCTGAGCGCCTCCCAGTTACTATGAATATCGCTCAGAATCAGATAGCGCACAGTCGTATGAGCGCGATTTCCGGAGGCACTCCGAGGCGGGCCGGCAGACCGACGGTTCCCACTCCTCGCGTGACGAAAATCGACGCATTCCCTTCGCGGTACAAACCGTCAACATAAGGCGTTACAAACCGTGCGATATTGAGCCCCTGATGCAGGATCTCGATGTTCACCTGCCCGCCGTGCGTGTG
>JBDUEM010000422.1:0-4601 GCA_040002435.1 Bryobacteraceae bacterium | reverse complement strand
GGAAGGTACTGCTGCGGGATGACACGCTGCTGGGCGAGGCCGTGATTACTAAGGTAAACGACACTTCTTCCTTTGGGATGTATAAGGGCGCTGAGGCGGTGAAGGTTGGGGACGCTGTGAAGAGTCTGCCTAAGCGGTGATTTGCGCAAGCCTGGGGGCTTGCGGCGGGTCCGGGACCCGCCGTCCTTGCCGTCTGGAAATCTACCAGTGCGTCAGCGAACCGTCTGGCCGGAGATAGGCATTACGCCGGCCGGGCTGGGTCACTTCACCGATCATCTTCAGGAGGCTCATTTCAGCTGTTACGCCGAGACCTGGGCGATCGTTCATCAGGGCCTTTCCGTTCTTGAAGTCCAGGCATTGCGGCAGGTGATCGATCGGGCGGCCGCCGTAGTTGTACTCCATGATGACCGGCCCGGGAAACGTGGACAGGGATCCCACCAGAGCTGCCGTGGCGATGGGGCCGGTGAAGTGTGGAATGATACCCACGGCATGAGTCTCGCATAGCGCGGCGATCTTCATCATCTCGGTGATGCCGCCGACGTTTGGAAGGGTCGCCCGGATGTAATCGATGTCGTGGTGCTCCACCAGGTCGTTGAAGTCGTAGCGCTGGCCCCATTCCTCGCCGTGCGTCAGAGGGACGGTGGTCATCTGCCGAAGCCTGGGCAGATCCTGTTTTGCGTGCTGGTCGCGGACGGGGTCTTCGACGAAGTACGGTTCGAATTCCTCAATCAACTTGCAGGCCCGGACCGCGTCGTTGTAGTCGAAACGCTGATGGAAATCGATGCACCAGTCGCCGTTGACGCCCACGCCTTCGCGCACTGCCTTGCAATCTTTGGCCACTTGCCGCACACGCTCATGTGTATTGAACTCGCCGCCATCGGGAACGTCGCCGGCGCCCATGCGGAATGCCCGGTATCCGGCTTCGATCGTCGCCTGCGCGCGTTCTTTCAAACTCATGCGGGCCGGCGGTGGAGCGGAGCGTCCGTTCTGCGCACCACCCTGCGGGCCGGCCGCGCGGCCGCCTCCACCGGTGGCGTAGCATTCGCAGTAATTGCGCACCGCGCCACCCAGCATCTCGTGCAGCGGCAGCCCCAGTGCTTTTCCTTTGATGTCCCAGAGCGCCATGTCGAGCGCGCCCAACGCGTGCTGCTTTTCCCGGCCCGGCGGGTAAAACCATCCGATATACATCTCCTGCCAGATGGCTTCGATATGAAACGGGTTCTTGCCAATGAGGGAACCGGCGCATTGCTCCAACGTGTCTTTGGCGCCTCCTTCCCCGATGCCGGTGAGTCCAGCGTCCGTTTCCACGGTGACAATCATGTTGCTCTGATTGAACAGTTGATTCAGGTTCGGCGGCTGATAGATTCGGACTCGCGTGATCTTGGCTTTTGGCAGCGAGGCTTCGGCGCGGGGCGGGCGGGCGAGAACGGCTGCGGGCGCCACTGCGAGTGATTTCAGAAAGGATCTTCGGTTCATGAGTAGTGTATTCCTGGTGCCAGCATATAAGATTGCGGCCGGCTCCCGCAAAACACACTATTCTTCGCGCAAAGCCTGCATCGGATCCAGGCGCGAGGCCCGCCGCGCCGGAACGTAGCTCGCCATCAGGGAAACGACTACCATGAGGCCGATTGCCGCGGCAATGGTCAATGGGTCCTCCGCCTTCAGGCCGAACAGCATGGAGCTCGCTACTTTTCCGGCCCAGAGTGCCAGGGCTGCGCCCACTACCAGTCCTCCCACGACGAGGAGTCCGGCCTCGCGGAGCACAAGGCGAACGACGCGCGCACGGTCAGCACCCAACGCCATCCGAATGCCGATCTCGTTTCGCCGTTTGGCTACCATGTAGGCGATCACACCATACAAGCCGAGAGTAGCCAGCAGTCCGGCAAGAATTCCGAAGGCTCCTGTAAGCGTGGCCATGAGGCGTTCCCGCATGAGCGAATTTTCGATCTGCGCCTTCAGCACGGCGAACTCAATGCCGATTCCGGGATGAACCTGCGCCACCTCCGCCTTCACGCTGCTCATTACGTCGCGCAGCGAACTGGAGGCTCGCACCACATAGGTCATGCCGGGACCAGGATCGTCCTCCTGCGCCATCGACAGGAAGGCGATGGGCAAGAATTCCTCGCGCAATTCGTAGTACTTGGTGTTCCTGACCACGCCGACGACCTGATACAAAGGATCCACCTTGCCTGCGTCTCCATCCTGGCGGAAGGAACGGCCCACGGGATTGACGCCACCGAAGACCTTCGCCACAAAAGCTTCGTTCACCACAGCTACTTTAGGGGCTTTCAGCGAATCCCGGTCATTGAAATCCCGGCCGGCCAATAACCCTATTCCCATCGTGCGGAAATAGTCCGGGCCGACACGCGTGAAATTGGACTTCGTACTCGCGCTGGTAGAACCGTCCGGCCGCACCTGTCCGTTCCATCCGGAACCGCTGACAGGCGTGATGTTCACCTCGGCTGCGGAGACAACACCGGGCCGAGAGCGAAGGCGTTCCAAAAGGTCGCGGTAAACCACCGGCAAGCGCTCCTTTGCATACGACGGGCGCCGCAAGTCCAATTCGACCAAGATCACACCTTCGGTCCGGAAACCCGCATCTACGGACATGAGGTTGCGGAGGCTGCGCACGAATAACAGGGCGCCAATCATGAGCACCAACGACAAGGCCACCTGAGAGACCACCAGGGCCCGCCGCACTCCAAACTTCTCCCGGCCGGCCGACATCCCGCGCCCACCCGCGCGCATCGCGGCGGCGGGGACCAGGCGCGTGGCACGCCACGCGGGCAGCAATCCGAAGAGCAGGCAAGTTCCGACGGCCAAGGCTGCGGTGAACCCGAGCACTCGCAGGTCGATACCCAATCCGACGAAGACCGTGTTGTACGGCGTGCTTAGAAATGCCACCAAAGCGCGGCTGAGAATCTGCGCCAGGGCGGCTCCAAACGCGGCACCGGATACGGCGAGCAACAGGCTCTCGGCCAGCAATTGCCGGATCAGCCTTGCCCGGCTTGCGCCCATCGCGAGGCGTATTGCCATTTCCTTTTCACGAACGCTCGCACGGGCTAAGAGAAGATTCGCGAGGTTCGCGCAGGCAATCAGCAAGACCAGGCCGGTGGTGACCAGCAGGATCAAGAGCGGTGATGCAAACTGCTCCCGCAATTCCGAGACGCCGGAAGCGCCGGGCACTGCCTCGAGTTTATTTGCCAGATAGTTCTTTGCCATATCCGGCCGGTATGTCGGCGGAAGCGATCCTTGCATGATTCCCGGGGCGAGTGCCTGCAAGTGTGCCGTGGCGCGCGCGGCGGTCCAACCGGGTTTCAAGCGCGCCAATATGGATAGCCAATAACCGTGTGCAACGGGTTTTCGACCTTTTCCATCGGAGGAAAGCAGGCGGTCCGCACAGGTGGGAATTGCTACTTCAAACTGGCGGCCAACCTCCACCCCAAAGAACCCTGCGGGAGTGACGCCCAGGACCGGGAAAGGGCGTCCATCCAAAGTCACCGTTCGGCCGACTGCGGCGGGATCCCCGCCCAACTCCCGCTGCCAGAATGCATAACTGACTACCGCACCTGGAGAGGGGCAGACATCGGTGTCGTCCTCTTTAGTGAAGGTCCGGCCTATGGCAGCCGGCACCCCCAGCACGTCGAAAAAGTCTGCGGTGACATACATCCCGCCGGCATACCTGGCCTCTCCGCCGGGCATCAAATTGAACCTTGTCCCTGCCCAGGCGAGCGCACCGGAGAACGCTTTCTGCTGGTCGCGGATGAGTTCCCACTGGACCCAGGTGAAAGTGGCATTCCGGCTGGAAAACCATCCGGCGCGGTGAGAACCTTTCGGGAAGATGACAGAGACCAGTTCCTGCGGATCCTTCACGGGAAGAGTGCGGAGACGTACCGCGTCCACAAGCTGGAAGATGGCCGTGTTGGCGCCAATGCCCAACGCCAGGGACAACACTCCGACTGCCGTGAATCCAGGATTCATGCGGAGCTGCCGCGCGCCATAGCGGAGATCCTGTCCAAGAGTTTCGAGCCACGCCGTGAAGTTCATGAAAATGGGTCCTTCCTGTTCAGAGACGAAGAAAGCGGCGAGAGGTTCGCTTTTTCCTTCCTGGCGTTTCGTTCATATCGTTGAAACGAACGGTTGGCTAAAATGGTAGCTTGACCGCTCGTATTTTTCTCAAGCTGATCCTTGGTGTTCTGTGCGTCCTGGTGGTCGCGCTGACCGCTGTGGATTTCCAGGCGTCCAAAGTGGCCGAGCGAACCTACGTCGGCACTCTTACGCGGGAGCTTGCCGATAAATGCCGCATGTTGTCGTTTCTGGCGCCGGCCGATTTTTCCCAGATAGATGTCGCCAGCTTCCGCGCACTGGCCCGTGCCGCGGATGGACGCGCCACAGCGGTTGGACATGATGGCCGCGTCCTGGCGGATTCCGAAGCGGACGCGGCGCACATGGAGAATCATAGCAATCGACCGGAAATTGCCGCGGCCCTCGCCGGGAAAATCGGCTCCGATACCAGGCTTAGCAACACGGTGGGCGTCAAATTTCTTTATGTTGCAGTGCCCGTTCCCTCCGGGGCTTTGCGGCTCGCCGTCCCCTTGAAA
>JBDUEM010000421.1:0-4637 GCA_040002435.1 Bryobacteraceae bacterium | reverse complement strand
TTACGCGAAGAAGATTGCCGATGAAGATAGCCTCATGGCGGTGATCATCGCCCAGGCGATGAACCACGGCAATCTCAATATGGCCGAGACCAGTGACATTCCGTATCACGTCCTGGAAGCTACCCATCAGCAACACCTGCGTCTGGCCACGCTGAAAGCGTCGAACGACCAGATCAGCAATTTCATCGCCCAACTGCCCATTTTTCCGTACTACTCGTTTGACCTGGAGGTTCTCTACGGCAGCGTCGACGGACAGAAATTCGGCGCGGCCGATCCAACGGTCAAGGCGCGCTACTCGCGCAAGTACTTCGGTAAAGACCGCGGCGTCGTTGCCTTCTCGCTGCTGGCCAACCACGTGGCGTTGCAAACCGAGCTGTTGGGTGCGAACCAGCATGAGAGCTATTGGGTATTCGACATCTGCTACAACAACACCTCAGACGTCATGCCGGCCACGATCACCGGCGACATGCACAGCATCAACAAGGCGAACTTCGCCATCCTGCATTGGTTCGGCATGAACCTCGCGCCGCGCTTCACCAATATGCAGGCGCAGTTGAAACACCTCTACTGCGCCTGCGATCCAGGGGAGTATTCAAACTTCCTGATCCCGCCGATTGGGCAGATTGACCGCAATCTCATTGCTTCAGAGAAAGCCAATATCGATCGCATCGTGGCCACGCTCGGGCTCAAAGAGATGAGCCAGAGTGTCCTGGTGCGAAAACTATGCACCCTATCCGGGCATCATCGAACGAGGAAGGCTATCTTCGAGTTCGACAAGCTGATTCGCAGCATCTATACGCTTCACTATCTGCGCGATCCACAGCTACAGCGAAACGTGCATCGTTCGCAGAATCGCATCGAGGCATACCACCAACTGCGGTCAGCGCTCGCGCAGGTCAGCGGGAGAAAGGAACTGATCGGACACACCGATTTGGATGTCGCGATTAGCAACGAGTGCGGTCGCCTGGTTGCGAATATCGTGATTGCCTATAACTCCATTCTGCTCTCGGGGATACTGAGCCGCTACCAAGCTGCCGGCAACCAGAAGGCCCTGGAACTGCTAAAGCGGATCTCGCCCGTCGCCTGGCAGCACATCCACTTCCTGGGACATTACACATTCCGCGACAAGCAGCACCCGATCGACCTGGAAGCCATACTGGCTTCCGTGAATTTGCAGTAAAGCATTGATTATCCGTGCTGGATCAATTCCGCCGGTTTGGGCTTACAACCCCTAGTTCGGGTCGGTCCCAACGTCCCCCGGAGGCCTTCTCGCGAAAGATGCGTTCGCAGCCGGCAGCTTTCAACGCAGCAGCTTGAGCCGCTGTGTCCTGGTCGTCGGTGGAGACTCTGGCGTAGCCGATCAGCATTGCACAAATGTATCGCCAATCAAACCAATAATGCAATACCTTTTTGCTACGCAAGAATCCCAGCAAACCCGCTAACGGCACGGAACACTGGATGGATGCCATAGAGGGAATGACTGAAACCGACCAAGAAACTGCGTTACAACTTTACATTAAGTAAAGATTGCTTGACATATTGACGCAGAACATTTACTATCGGTGTGGGTAAGGAGGCCGTTTCCCATGAATCAAGTTCACCGGCGTTACGCCATCGAATTCTCGGCCGCACTGCTTTGCTATGCAATTGTGCTGGTCGGTTCTATTAAGCTGCTCGGATCGTACGGAGAGACCGCATGGCGATATCCACTGGCTCTCTCCCCGGTATTGCCCGCCTCAGCGGCGCTCGTCGCATTTCTCCGGTTCTTCCGCGGCGTGGATGAAATGGAGCAGCGCATGCACCTTGAGAGTTTAGCGTTTGCCTTCGGGGCCAGCGCCTTGGCCACCTTCGCGTATGGCTTTCTCGAAGGCGCTGGATTCCCCCATCTGAACTGGACATTTGTGTGGCCAGTTATGGCCATGTGCTGGGGCGTCGGAAACGTCTTGGCGAGGAACCGTTACCGATGAAGACCAGATTGCGCGTGTTGCGGGCAGAGCGCGAATGGTCTCAGGCCGATCTGGCCGAACGCCTTCACGTCTCTCGCCAAACAATCAATGCGATTGAGACCGGCAAGTACGATCCGAGTCTTAGTCTGGCATTTAACATCGCGAAGCTGTTTGATATGAGCATAGAAACCGTGTTCCTGCCGGACGAGACAGAGCGGAAACCGGAGTGAGCACTTCGCCCTGCAAGTATGCTTTCGAGAAGTTCCCACTGTCCCCCGCAAAATCTCTGAAGACGCCATACCTGAAAACTGGGGAAGGAAAGGGATCGTGCACCAGCCTGTATGCTTAACGTACAAATTTCCCGGAATGGTCCCGGGCTGGCCTTGAAGGCGGCCGGGTGCAAGCGCGTCTTCCGAGAAAAGGCATCCGGTGGTCGCTGGGATCGGCCTGAACTACAACGGCTTCGGAAGATGGTTTCCAAGGGCGACAAGACGGCTGCCGACGCGGCGCGGCTGTTCAAAATACACCCTGCGACAGTCTGTCGGCTCCTCGCCAGGTCCACATCAACCAAGAAGACCAGCTATGCCAAATAATGTTGACGACCTATGCCAAACAATTCTGAAAGTGACAATGGACCAACGGGTCTTCTTCGGCGGTGGCACCCGCAATCCCAGCACCCCGGTCCAGCTACCACGGTCCATCGCATGAATCCGGGCGAGCTCATTCGGCCTGCCACCGATCCTTGGGACCAGCTGAAAGCCCGGGTCCTCGATAGCGTTACCTCCCCGCATTCCAAACGGGCGTACGCCAAAGCGCTGGAAGACTTTCGTTTGTGGGCGGTGCGGACCGGAGCCGGCGGGTTTTCCCGGGCCGCCGTGCAGGCCTACCGCGCCTGGCTCGAGGCCAGCGGCCTGGCCCCTTCTACTATCAACGTCCGGCTCAGCGCCTTGCGCAAACTCGCCGGGGAAGCCGCCGAGAACGGACTGCTGGCGGCCGAGGTGGCTTCCGCAGTTTCGCGAGTGAAAGGAGTCAAACGCCTGGGAGTGCGGGCAGGGAACTGGCTCACCCGCGACCAGGCCCAACAGTTGCTCGCTCTGCCCGATCCGTCGACGCCCAAAGGGAAACGCGATCGCGCTCTGCTCGCCCTGCTCATTGGCGCCGGCCTGCGCCGCGAGGAACTGGCTGCACTGCGCATCGAGGAGATTCAGCAGCGCGACGGCCGCTGGTGCGTCGTCGATTTGCAGGGGAAGGGAAGCCGCGTCCGCACCGTTCCCATTCCCGCCTGGGCCAAAGCCGCCGTCGACGCCTGGCTGGAGGTGGCCGGTTTCCGCAGCGGTCCCTTGCTGGGACCGGTCAACAAAAGCGGCCGCCTCACCGCGCAGGGAATCAGTGCCCAGGCCATCTATGATGCAGTCGAGAGCTACCGCGCCAGACTGGGCACTTCCATCGCTCCCCATGACCTCCGGCGCACATTCGCCAAGCTCGCCCACAAAGGCCATGCTCCCCTCGAGCAGATCCAGCTGTCCTTAGGTCACGCTTCCATCCAGACCACCGAGCGGTATTTAGGCGTCGAGCAGAATCTCACCGATGCGCCGTGCGATTATTTGGGACTCAGAACTCCGGGAAAGGAGTGACAGGGAAATCCGAGGGGACTGGGCCGGATTCAATCACAGCAAGAGTCGATCACACAGAAGGACAAGGAAGCGCACTTCAACTGAATCGCTTTTACGGTTGGAAAGATGACACCCTCGGTCCCTAGCTCGGGAGGGTCATCCGGCTCGCTCGCTCTTTGTACAGGCGGCACCCGATAGCCTCAAATTCCAGTCCCTAGCGCGTAGATTTCTGATTGCTTGCGGGGAAGTCGAAAGTGAGGTGCGTCGTTCCTCGCGACCTGGCAATAGTTCCTCTCTTTTCACTCGTTTACCCGTAACAGTCCATTTTCCGGTGGTTTGGCCCGAGCGGCGGTATTCACATATATATATAGTATAAATATTGGCGCTGTACATTCCCCAGATCCCTACAGCGAAAGGCCGACAGTGTGCCGTTTCAAAGTGCGTCCAAATTGGACCGCGCCGTACCAGCTTCGTGTCGGGATGGTCCGGCCCAGCGCCTTTCCTAGATTGCGAGCATTTTGTGTAACTGGGTACCGGAAGAGATTCTCTATGCGAAGAGCGCTCTAAACGAAATCAACCAGCTATACCGACAATTACCCTAGCATGTAGTTGAGCAGACGAGCTGGAGTGGTAAGTTGCTGTGCTGGCGAAAGTGATATGGTTGCCACAAGGTAACAATATGCAGTCGCCATCTGTCCTCCATCACCCATGCAAGATCCTTCACATCGACGACAACGTCGGAGATTCGGTCCTCTTGAAATATTCGTTGCTTGAAATACCCGAAATCTGCTTTACGCACGTGGCCACATTTGACGACGCACTGCACTTGCTTCGAAAACATCAGCTAGCCGAGAAATTCAACTTGATCATCATGGATTGGCATATCCCGCCATATTCCGGGGAAGAGATGCTTGCCTTCCTCAAAGCCGACCCTAACCTTCGCGCGATTCCCGTAATCGTCTTGACTGGCATGCTCGACCCCAGCGCGGTTAAGAAGGCCTATGAGGCGCGGGCAAGTTGCGTGCTGCGGATTCCAGTGAAGAGAATAGCCTTTCCGTTGCGATGTGAATAAGGATTC
>JBDUEM010000420.1:0-4638 GCA_040002435.1 Bryobacteraceae bacterium | reverse complement strand
TCGAGGCTTTGACAACCAGCTAATACGTATATGTTTTATTGAAACGATATACTAGGGGCACTCGAAACGCACGCGGCGTATCTTTCATCGACCAACCGGGACGACGGGCCATACCGGGAAGTCATTGAGGTACTTCCGAAGGGACCGGGCAAGGAATTGGCGTTGCCACCGGCGAAGAAGAAGCAGGCGTGACAAATACCGTACCCGTGCCCGTCAATCCGGCGACCGGCTAGCTTGCGTTGATTTCGACAGAAAGGAAGTCGTTAGGAGCAGCCAAAAGAGAAGCCGGAAAGATTGGATTGAAGATACCGTTCGCTTGTCAGATTCAGCGGACTGCCCCCTCTATGACCCGTGAGACTCACTTTCCAAAGACTTGTTTCAGGGAAAATTGAGCGGTCTCCTATAAACCCAGCAGACCCTTGATCCGTTGTTTCACCAACTGTTCCTTGGGACTGCGGCCACTGCCGCTCAGCCAATCTTCCAGCTTTCGCATCGGCACTTTGTGCTCGGTTTCAGGCTGGCAGGCGGTTACGGTGAAGATCGTCATGTGGCCGGGGGCCTGAATGCCGGACTCTTTGAAGGCGGCGACCGCCAGGCCGATGGCTTCGAGCAACGAAAGCGCCGTCACGTTGACCGAATGTGTCATTCCTTCGACGTCCGTGAAGCTCACTCGGCACTGCGCGATACCCATTGGAGAAGGATATCATGTTCGCCTTTTGTTCGCCTATCCGCAGCCGTGCTCCCAAAGGTGCGAATCCAAGGTATTCCGTGCTTCCTCGCAAGTTAAGCGCGTTCGTTCCGTGGCGGCGGCCATCTCGTCTCTGTCGGATTGGCTCACAATACCTATACCCGCTTTCATCGTTGCTACGGTGCGCGCAAATTCAGCTGCGGCAAGATCGTAAACATCCAATAATCTTGATCTTTCAGTACAGTCGTTTTGCATTTCTAGCCTCTGTCGGAGAAAGAGGCTAGAAACCATTCGTTAGATGGAAGGAAACTCTTTGGGCGGCACAACTATAGTAGCAGCCGACGCCCAAGCAGATCGGGGCAATTTCGCTCGATCCTGGGCTGCAAGTAACACTATCGCGCCACCACCCTGTACGTATCCCAATCTTTTGCTTCCATACCGCCAAGGCCCTCTTGAATGTCCGTCCAGTAAACTTCATACTCGGTTCCATCCTGATCCACGCCATGACCCTGCAAGACCTCTCCGTTGATCACCTCGCCTCCGATGGCTTTGCCGGTGACTGTTGTCAAGTGCGGAGGTCTTACGAGCGTTAGTCTTTTTCCGTTGTACGCGGGGGAGGGGCCGTAGTGCCCACTTGAGTCTTCCTTGCCCCTCTAAGAGTCGCTGTATCCGCCCATAAGATCTCCCCAAATTTGACCTCTCCGGCTCTGACATTTGCGACGATGAAGACATATCTCGCTAGGAAGGTTGATATGGCTATACTCTCAATCGAAATGTATTATGCACATGCCTGTGGAGCTTCCATCGAAGCGATCGCAAGAAAGCTTGATTCGTCCGAGGATTGGGTATACGAACGGATTGAAGCAGCGCGTTTATCCATCGAATTTCAAGCTGTGGTTTGTTGGTCTCCCGGCCTCTGAAGAAGCAAAAATATGTTAGACATGATCACTACCCTGATTAATCGATGGAGAAGGATTTCGCGCAGAACGGCGTACTGCACAGCATGCGGAGTTGCATCCGCCACGTCAGGAGTCTGCGATTGGTGTTCTGGTATTCCAACGCGATTATAGAGAGGTTTCCGGAACGAAAAGTCGTCCCCCACAAAACGACGTGCCTAAGTGATGCCCCGGCGGATACTCGGACTTTGACCGCAGAACAAAAAATCACACGCCACTACCGCGCGGCCGAGTTGCAGGCAGCGAATCGCATCGTTCGCACTCGAAGGTTTGAGTTGTCGCCGCCCTTCGCGCCGCGCCCGCCTTCCGCAGCGCGGCCACAGCGCTCTGGTCGACGGCCGCGTAACCCGATGCCCGCCCTTCTCTCTTGCGATCACAACGTCCGACACCCGTGAGCTGATCACCGCGGCGCGCGGGTGAGTGATCGCGCTACTCTTATAGAGGCGCAAATTGCGTCATTTGAATTCCGCCGGAAACAGCTTCGCGCCCGCGTGGCGAAACGCGGCTTCCGTCGACATGTCGCGCACCGCGCTTCGTGTTTGCGTCTAAGCCGGTGATCACCTCACTAGATCCGGCCGGCCGCGATTTTGCAACGACGCTTTAAAGTCCGACCACATAGGCACGTACGGCTTGGGAACATCCGAGGATTTGGACGGGGGTCTTCCAGGCAGTTCAGATTGCGAGAAACACTTTGGCGGCCTGGAGCCGAGCGAAGTGATCCGGGTCGACGTCGACGAGACGTGATTCAAATGAACTCCGTCAACCTGCGCCTGCACGCCACGTTCGCCGCCCTGCTTCTCCCACGAGTGCGTCAACCCCAATGTCGGGTTTAAACTGCATGAAACTCGGAAGAAGTTCGATTGTCTAACGGGAGCGAGTGCAAGGCTCATGTTTCCGGCGGACAGTGAACCGACTTTAAATGGCGTACCATCCTGATACCGAAGATTTGGAAGCGAACGCGATTCGCCGCCAAGACCTGGGCGAAACTGCTCCTCAAATAATGTCCAACGCCTGATCATAAGGTACTTCCCGGTGTTCGCAGCGCGGCGGATTGGAGCAGTCTACGATGCTCAACGGTAGGAGTATACTTGTCGTTCGATGACGTGAAGGACGAGGTCATGATGAAGCATGTGTGCGGATACAGACCGGTGGCAATCAAGATGCTTTTGTGCTTTCTATATGCGTTATCTGGAACTGAGCTAGCCGCTCAAGACAGGGGCGTAGGACAGATGATTCCGCGAATCAAGCACCTCGTCGTAATCATTCAAGAGAACATCAGCTTCGATCACTATTTTGCGACTTATCCACGTGCGGCGAACCTGCAGGGAGAGCCCGTATTCAAGGCTCGTCACGGAACACCGTCCATAAACGGACTCGACGCGGGCTTGTTGACCCACAATCCTAACTCTTTTAAACCATTCCGCATCGATCGCTCCCGGCAAAGGACCTGCGGTCCCACCCCAGCCTATACGGCCGAGCAGAAGGCCTTTCACGCTGGACTGATGGATAAGTTTCCGCAGTTTACAGGACAGATCAGTAACACAAACCCACCTTGCGATTTCGGCCTTGGCACGGATGTCGTTATGGGGTACTACGACGGCAATACCGTGACTGCGGTATGGAACTATGCGCAGCACTTCGCAATGAGTGATAACTTCTTTGGGACAACTTTTGGGCAGTCAGCTCCCGGTCACGTCAATCTGATTTCGGGACAGACGCACGGTTTGATAGTGACCAGAGCCGGTTCCGACATCGATTCAGTGGTTGTAGAGGGGACCATGAGCGGGCCTGGTGGTCCAGCCTTCGACGATTGCGGTCAAGCTACCGGAACCCTTGTGGCCTTGACCGGGTTGAACGTCGGCGACCTCATGAACGCCAAAGGCATCAGGTGGGGCTATTTTAGCGGTGGATTTACTCCCACGTCTAGAAACGTCGATGGCTCTGCGATATGTGGAACTTTTCACACAGCTATTACTGGTATCTCCACGTTAGATTACACACCAAATCACGAACCCTTCCAGAAATACGCCTCAACCGCAAACCCGCATCATCTGCCACCGACCTCCATATCAATGATCGGTCACACCGACGAAGCCAATCACCAGTACGATTTGAATCACTTCTGGGAGGCGGCCAGCGCAGGGAACCTGCCGTCCGTTAGTTTCCTGGAGGCGGCAGCATATCAAAGCGGCCATGCACAGGCCTCGGCCCCACTCGACGAGCAAGTGTTTCTTGTCGAAACCATTAACCGCCTGCAAGCGCTCCCGGAATGGGAGAGCACTGCGGTGATCATCACGTATGACGATTCGGGAGGCTGGTATGACCATGTTATGCCTCCGATTGTCAGCCAGTCGAATATCCGCTTAGACGCGCTTATGGGGGACAGCAGTTGTGGAACGCCCGCTCCGGGGACGTACCAGGGCCGCTGTGGGTACGGTCCGCGGCTGCCCCTGCTAGTTATTTCGCCATGGGCCAAAGTCAACTTCGTTGATCATGGAGTGACGGATCAAAGTTCTATTTTGCGTTTTATTGAGGACAACTGGGATCTCGGACGCATTGGTGATCAGTCATTCGACGAGCGGGCTGGCCCTCTTTTACCTTTATTTGACTTTAGCGCGCCTCACATTAGAAAGGTTCTCCTAGACGCCACGACTGGCCAGCCCATCAAAGACAGAGAGCGTCAGACGTTAGCTCACCCGTAAGGGGACTGCAGCCCCCGCCCATGTCAGTCGCGTTCGATGGCGCGGCGCGGTACTCACTGGCATCTCCGCAGGATCTCCAAATCTGTGTTCTTTTGTGACATCTTTATCGTGAGCAACATCGTCCGCACTGAAGGTTCGGAATTGTGTCCGTCTTGGGGAGCCAATCTGGTGGGTAAGGAAAATAGAGATTTCATAGAATCAAAGACTTAGCTCTGAAGTGCTGCGGAGAGAAAGTTGGAAAACAGGATTCTTGGGGAGCCATACTTTATTGTTGCGAACACCGCCTTGGGTA
>JBDUEM010000419.1:0-4693 GCA_040002435.1 Bryobacteraceae bacterium | reverse complement strand
AAGAACTTCGATGTGGCCGACCCGGAACAGCACTCGCCGCAGCGCTATCAGACTACCGTGCCGCAGCAAGGACTGTTTTTGTTGAACAGTCCGTTTGTGGGCGAGATGGCGGAGTCGGTGGCTGCACAGGCAAAGGATGTGCCGGATCTGTTTCGCCGCGTACTGGGCCGCGAACCGACAGCTAACGAAGTTGCGCGCGCCACGACGCTTTGGAACGTGCGGATGGAGCTGGAAGGAGAACCCGGTGAAAGCGTGTGGCGCTACGGGACGGCTCGCCTCGACCCGGATGGCGGCAAAGTGACCGACTTCAAGACCTTCCGATTCTATACAGGTCAAACCTGGCAGAATGCTTCGGCAGGTGTGGATCCGTTGACCGGCGTGGCACGTCTCTCCGCTGCTGGGGGCGCCCCCGGCGATGACGTGAAGAGTGCTGTGGTCCGGCGCTGGGTGGCGCCCGTTAGCGGCGAGATGAACGTGGAGGGCAAGCTGGTGCTTTCCGTCGGCCCCTTCGCGCTGCGGTTCCACTTGAGTAACGGTATCCGCGGTTGGGTTGTATCGAACAAGAAGGGCCTGCTCGGCAAATGGCGCGTCGACCCTACTCCTCCTCCGGCCGACGGAATCACCTACGCTTCCAATCCGAGCGTTGCCACTGACTTGAAGAAGATCCTGGTGGAGCGCGGCGAAGTGATCGACTTCGTTGTGGATTCCGATGGCGACTACGAAGCCGATGATTTTCAATGGAGCCCCGTGATCAGCGTCGGAGAAGGAAAATGGGATGCGCGCAAGGACTTCGCCGGACCGCGCCCGCGCAAACTGACGCCGCGCGAACAACTCGCGCAAGTGTTGTTGTTGACCAACGAATTCGCGTTTTTGGACTAAGCCATGCATATTCTGAACCGCCGTGATTTATTTCGCCGCCTGGGAGCAGGGATGGGCGTGTTGGGATTGGCCAGCGTGTTTGAACAAGCGGGGCTTGCCGGCGAACCGGCAGGTCCCCTTGCGCCGCGCAAGCCTCACTTCCCGGGCAAGGCCAAGCGCGTGATCCATATCTTTGCCAACGGCGGGCCGTCCCACCTGGACACTTTCGATCCGAAGCCGGCGCTGCAGAAATATGCCGGCCAGCCGCTGCCGGTTCATCTGCGTACGGAGCGGAAAACGGGAACCGCGCTGGCGTCGCCGTTTGCCTTCCACAAATACGGGAAGAGCGGCACCGAGATCAGTGATGTGTTCGCCAAGACAGGCCAGCACGCCGATGAGATGTGCATCGTGCGGTCGATGTACACGGAAGTTCCCAACCACGAGCCGTCGCTGATGATGATGAACTGCGGCACGCAGCAGCAGAGCCGGCCGAGCTTCGGGTCGTGGGTAGTGTACGGACTTGGTTCCGAGAATCAGAACCTGCCGGGATTCATTTCGCTGTGTCCTGGCGGATTGCCGATCCGCGGCGCGCAGAACTGGAAGTCTGCGTTCCTTCCGGGGGCGTACCAGGGAACGCACATCAACACGCGGGAGACGGAGCTGGACAAGCTGGTAGAGAATGTCCAGAACCACCTGACGAGCCGGGAAGACCAGCGGAAGCAACTGGAACTGCTGGCCGTGATGAACCGCGAGTATCAGAAGACGCGGGCCGAAGACGAAGCACTGGAGGCGCGGGTGCAATCGTTTGAACTAGCCTTCCGGATGCAGTTGGAGGCCGAGGATGTCTTCGACCTTTCGAAGGAACCGCAGAAGATTCGGGATCTGTACGGCGACACGCTGCACGGACGGCAGATGCTGATGGCACGGCGGCTGCTTGAGAAGGGTGTACGAGTGGTGCAGGTCTGGCATGGGGCAGGGCAGCCCTGGGACACCCACGACGATGTGGCGAAGAGGGTGAAGGTGCTGGGCGAGGAGTCCGATCAACCGATCGCGGCCTTACTCACCGACCTGAAGCAGCGCGGCATGCTGGACGATACGCTGATCGTCTGGGGCGGCGAATTTGGGCGCACGCCGGTGGTGGAATTGCCCGCGTTCGGATCGAATGCAGGCACTGCGGGCAGGGACCATAATTCATACGGCTTCTCCGTCTGGCTTGCGGGCGGCGGGGCGAAGGGCGGGACGGTGTATGGGGCGACCGATGACTTTGGTTTCCGGTCTGAGGTGGACCGCGTCCATGTCCATGACCTGCACGCTACGCTCCTGCATTTGTTGGGTTTCGACCACGAGAAGTTCACTTTCCGGTATGCTGGGCGGGACTTCCGGCTGACCGACGTTCACGGGCAGGTTGTGAAGGGTCTGGTCGCTTGATTTCCCGGGCGCTGTTTGGGCCGGCAAATCGGATTTAGGGTCGTTTCGCAAATTCAATTTTTCGCGCAGCCGGAAGAGTTCTTTGATGGCGCGGTCGTGCATACGGCTGTAGCTGGTTTCGTAGCGGAGCAGCAGTTCCAGCGTCTTTTCGTTGCTGGCGATTTTGGTGTAGGCCATGGTGACCTGCTCCACTGCTGTGATGTTGATTTTTTCGCCGCCCTTGGCTTCATGTTCGTCGAGATCGATCTGCTGGTCGTCCATCTCCAGTTCGAGCGCGGTGGTTTCGATCATCCAGACCCGCTGCTGACGCCATTTCGCGGCTACCATTTCGTAGACGAGGTTGGTTTCCACTCCGTCCCGGGGTTGGAATTTGTCCAGGTACATTTGGAGTAATTTGTCGAATTCGGCTTGGGATTCGGTCGAGAGAACCAGCACTTTCGACAGGAGTCCGTGGCGCGTCGCGTTACGGGATGAGGTCTCGATGCCTTGTGGGGACTTCGCCCCGGCCGCTTGGGCTCCGTTCTGTTGCGCAATGGCGCGTCTTTCTTTGGGGGTCATCATATTGCCTTTGGGAGCAGAGTAACGGAGGGGCCGTGCCGGCGGTTTTGGATTTGGCTGTAAATTGTTGAGTTGGTTTAGACGAAAGTTGGAAGATTTCTGTCACTGTTAAGGTTTCGTCAGCGGTGCGGCGGAAAATGCCGAGGGGGTGCCGGCCGCAAGAAGAGATTTCAAGGTAGGGGTCCTAAAGGGAACAGACACGCTATCCGATGGATCAAGTGATAGTGTCTGCTTCGCCTGGCAAGAAATCCCGGACGCACCGTTTCCATCGGGATTTTAGCCTTCCACTGCGGCTTTGTTCATTGGCCAGGCGTCGATGGCAGTGCTGGTTGGTTCTGGCAGCAGCGATGATTGTCGGCCGCATCGCGCTCCTGCCATTCGTGCCGGTTCCGGCCCCGGTGTACATGGATGAGTTCAGCTACCTACTGGCCGGGGATACGTTTGCACATGGCCGAATGGCAAATCCCTCTCCGCAACACTCTGAATTCTTCGAGTCGCCTCACGTTCTGCTGCATCCCACTTATTCCTCCAAGTACCCTCCTGCTCAAGGGGTGTTCCTTGCATTGGGCGAGCGGCTCGCTGGTGATCCCTATTGGGGCGTGGTTGCCAGCGGTGCGTTGATGATCCTTCTTTTTTGTTGGATGGCGGACGCTTGGCTACCACCGCAATGGGCATTGCTAGCCGGAGCGGTGGCTTGGGTTCTTTTCTTCGTGCGGCACTATTGGTTTACCAGCTATTGGGGAGGGAACCTGGCCGCTTGCGGCGGCGCTCTCGTCGTGGGCGCTTTGGGCTATGCGTTGCGGGGCCGGTTTGCCGCCGCCCGGGCAGGCTTCGGCCTGGGGGCGATCCTACTTTACTGTACGCGGCCCTATGAAGGTCTGATACTCTGCCTGATCGCTGGAATCGCTCTGGTGTTTTTGTTCACCAAACTGCCAGGCAACCGCAGGCGTCAGTTCCTGACGAACGTTATTGCGCCGAATGCCGCACTGTTGGCGGCGGCTCTTCCTCTTTAGCTCTGGTACAACCTGCAAGCCACCGGACATGCGACGCAATTGCCGGCGCTTGTGTATGCAAGCCAGGACGATGTGGCTCCGAAATTCTGGTTCCTGCCGCTGGCTCCAGCAAAGCAATACAGCAATGCTGGTTTGCGCAAGACGCACGAATGGGAAATCGATCTCTACCAACAACGCCTCCACCCCTGGCTTGCGAAGCGTGCAGGCGACCTGGTCATGGTTTTCTTTTCCGGGGTGTGGATGCAGTTCACGGCTCTGGGCCTTCTTCTGATAGCGATTCCCTGGGCCCGGATGCGGAACAAACGCTGGCTCGTCTTGATGTTGGCCACAGGCGCTGCATCCATCCTTCTTGAAATCGCGTTTTTACCGCACTACACTGCGCCGTTTACTCCCGTCCTTCTCCTCCTGATCGTGGCCTGCGGGCGCGCGGTTTGGTATCGGCTCTCCGCCATACGCCTTGGAGCTCCCCTGCTGGGGCTGGTTCTGTGCGTGGGTCTGTTGTTCGTGGTGCACGATTACACGGGCGCGCTCCAGGACTCCGGGGCGACACAACGCTCCCGACTCGTGCAACAGCTGAGAGGCAAGAGTGGGCCCCATCTTGTGTTCGTGGAATACCTGGAGGGATGGAATTTCCACGACGAATGGGTTTACAACGGAGCAGATCTGGAGCATGAGCCGGTGGTATTCGTCCATCTCCGCGGCGATGCGGAAAATCGCAAATTGATGGCGGAATATGGCAATCGCCAAGCTTGGCTACTGACTCTTGGTCCCGAGAGTTCCACCGTCGTCTTAAAGACCTATCCGGGGGAATATTCTACTGTAATGTCCGCGAAATA
>JBDUEM010000418.1:0-4708 GCA_040002435.1 Bryobacteraceae bacterium | reverse complement strand
CCCGGTGACGCAGGAAAGGAGTGCCTCGGTCAAGTTGTTCGCTGGAGTTCCGGACGCTTGCGCTCACTCCGGTATCTGCCGGGCGGCTGCCCGAACTCCCGTTTGAATGCGCGATTGAAAGCCGCTTCCGATTCGTATCCTACGCCGGCAGCGATTTCCGCGACGCCTCGCGAGGTTCTTTCGAGCGATCGCGCAGCCAGTTGCAGCCTCCACCGGGTCAGATACGTCATGGGCGGCTCAGACAGATATTTTGTAAATCGTTCCACCAAAGCCGAGCGGGAAATACCTACCTGGTCCGCCAGGTCCGCGATGGTCCAGGGATGGGCAACGCGGCTATGCAGCAATCCCAGGCTCTTCCCCACGATTGGATCACGCGCCCCTGTGAGCCATCCTGTCTGCTGTTCCGGCAGGGCGGCCACATAGCGGCGTAAGGTGTCAACGAATAGTGCTTCCGACAGTTTGGCCAGCATGGCTTCGCTGCCGATGCGTCCCGATGCCGCTTCTTCCACCAGGTACAGAATGGAATTCTCCAGCCAGAGTCCAGATCGATCGGTACGGATGTTGACCTTGAAAACCGGTGGGAGTCCGCTCAGTATCGGGCGGCTGAGGCTGGGGTCGCAAGTCATGTACCCGCACACCAGCCGCGAGATTTCGCCGCCGCCGCCGGCTTGTAGCGGAGTCAGGTCTCGCGAGTTGATCTTAGCATTGATGCCATAGTTCGGGAACGGCCGGCTTGCCCCTTTACTGCTGCTCATGCAGTGCGGATCGCCATGCGGAAAAATGACGACATCGCCGGGCCCGAGCTCGGTGCACTGTCCATCGGTTAACTCCACTACCGCCCCGCCCTCGATGACCAGATGGTAGAGAACAAGATGCTCCGCCCCTGGAGCGATCCTGGCCGCCATCAAGTTCGTCGCGGGGGTGGACACTCCCCACGGAGCCGAGAACTCGGCATTAAAGAATACGGCGCCGTTGAGGTTGACTCCGCTCAGGATTTGGGAGAACGCATCCATTCGGTCCTTGGACTATCTGCAATGTTCCCCGGCCTCCGGGCAAAGGAATCAGCCCAGCCAAGCCGCCCGGGCAAGAAATGGCGACGCTCGGTCATGGTCACGCCAACAGAGGTATTGCACAATTGTAGCTCTGAAGACACAAAGGAGCTACTTGATGAATCCGAACAAAGCGTTATGGGAAAAGGGAGACTTCACCGAAATTGCAGCTTTCATGCGGGAGTCTGGCGAGGCGGTGGTGGAATCCATGGCAATCACGCCGCCGCTGCAAGTTTTGGACCTCGGTTGCGGAGACGGTACGACGGCGATTCCGCTCGCCCGGGCAGGGGCAGAGGTGACTGGAATCGACATTGCCAGAAATCTCGTAGAAGCCGGTAACAAACGAGCTGGCGATGCCGGTCTCAGCAGTCTGAAATTTCAAGAGGGTGACGCATGTAATCTGGAGGGCGTCCCCGATCAGTCGTTTGATATGACCATCTCCGTGTTTGGCGCGATGTTTGCGCCTAAACCCTTCGATGTCGCCAAAGAGATGGTCCGTGTGACAAAACCTGGAGGCCGCATCGTAATGGGCAACTGGATACCCAACGATCCGACGTTCGTATCGCAACTGCTGAAGATCAGTTCCGCGTTTACCCCGCCGCCGCCGGAGGGCTTCATTAGCCCGATGACGTGGGGAGTCGAGGGCCACATCGTCGAGCGGTTTGGCCAGGCAGGGGTGCCGAAGGAAAACATCTCGATGGTCAGGGATATGTACTACTTTGCTTCACCGCTCAAGGGCCCGTCACAGTTTATAGATCTCTTCGAAAGATTCTATGGACCAACCATGAATGCCGTCGAAGCAGCCCAAAAAAACGGGAAGGCGGAAGAACTCCACGCACAGCTTGTGGATTTGGCGAACGCACAGAACAAGAGTAAGGACGCCGGCACTTTTATCCCTGCTACGTTCATGCGAGTGACCGTTTCGCTGTAAGTATCCAAGGACCCACCGAAGTCTATTCGGCGCGCCCGGGATCTACATTGGGCGCGCCGGGCGCGCGCATCTGGCTTGACATATCAGAGGGACTAAAGTACTCTCCCAAGAACGGGTGTCAGCGGTAAGTCCACCTCAACCACGTTGTCAGGAGGGTAGTCTTGTTCAAAAGTCTTGTTTATTTGTTGTTTAGCAGTGTGCTCGGGTTCAGCTTGTTCCCGGGCCACCTTTCGGCGCAAACCACGAATGCCACGCTTCTGGGTTCTGTTCTTGATCCACAATCCAGCGCGATCGCTGGCGCTACTGTCACAGTGAAGGACAAGGGCACCGGCATTACCCGGACCGTGGAGACCGACGGTACGGGGAGCTTTCGCGTGTTTCCCCTTAACCCCGGCACCTATGAAGTCTCTGCTTCCATGGCAGGATTTAAGACCAAAATAGTGCCGGACGTCATTCTCGAAATTGCTTCCGTTGTAAAGGTGGATTTCCCGCTTGAAGTTGGTCAGATTACCGATACCGTGGAAGTGACGGCGAACGCGGCCATTCTCCAGACGCAAGAAGCCTCGGTGGGCGGCACTGTCACCGGATCGGAACTCTCGCGGCTGCCGGTCAACGGCAGGAACTACACTCGCCTCATCCTTCTGATGCCGGGAACGAGCGATCAGGGCGGCTCGCAGAGCAAGGGCACATTCTCCGGAACGCAGTTGATTTCGGTGAACGGCCAGCGGCGGCAGGACAACAACTACACCGTCGACGGCGTCGACAACAACTTCCAGATGATGAACTCCCCCGGCGCTTCGCCGCCGATGGATTCCATCCAGGAGTTCCGCGTCCTGAACAATACATCTGCTGAATTCGGCCGGTCCTCGGGCGCGAACGTCAATATCGCGATCAAGTCCGGGACCCGCGATCTGCACGGCTCGGTCTACGAATTTCTGCGCAATGACAAGTTCGATGCCAACGACTTCTTCGCCAACCGGCAGGGTACGGGGAAGGTGCCGTTCCGCCAGAATCAGTATGGTGTCTCGCTGGGCGGCCCGGTGGTGATTCCCAAGATCTATAACGGGCGCGACAAGACTTTCTGGTTTGCGAGCTGGGAAGGTTTCCGCCTTCGGCGCGGCGGTACGGCCATCACGACGTTCCCTGTCGCGGCTCAGCGTAATGGGGATTTCTCTCAGCAAAGCCGTACCATTTATAATCCGTTCACGGGCAGGCTGGATCCCCAGGGCAATATTATTCGCGACCCATTCCCGGGGAACAAAATTCCCACGTCCCTTATCAGCCCGGCCATCAAATTCTTCGTCGACACGATGGCGCCGCTGCCCAATATCGGGAATGGCTTGCTACAAAACAACTACGTCAACACGGCCGGACGCTCGAACGACCGCGACACGCTGGTTCTGCGCGGTGACCATAACTTCTCCGCCAAGGACATCGTGAACGTGCGCTACCTGCGCCAACGCGTGGGAGAGGTTGTTCCCAATGCTAACCCTTACCTGTACGCGCAGAACCGTTTCGATGTAGAGAACGTCGCCGCCGGCTGGACACACATTTTCGGCGCCACCACGGTATTAGACGTGAAATACGGCTACAACAAACCCGACAATCCAGGCTTCACGCTGAACAACAAGATTACCCGCGGCGAATTCTTCGACAAGACAGGGATCAAGATGTATCAGCGCGAGGTTCTGGGCGATCCGATTCCCACGCTCAACGCGGTTGGTGAGTTTTCCGTTGGCGGCAGTGGCGACATCACAGGCGATAAGATCAATCAGTTTATCGCCAATCTCTCGAAGACCGCTGGACGGCACAGCATCAAGACCGGCTTCAATTTCACCAAGCGGATCTTCAACACCAACACCTCCAACCCGATGAACGGCAACGGGGATTTCGATCGCCGCCTCACTTCGCTGTTCTCGGATAATAACTCCGGCCATAGCTTCGCCACCATGCTGCTGGGCACACCGACGGAGATCCGGCGCAGTTCCGGCAATACCTTGACTGATGCTCACGTCAACGCGTCCCAAGCTTATATTCAGGATGACTGGCGCATCAACAACAGGTTGACCATCAATGCCGGTCTGCGTTGGGAATTTGCGAATCCGCCATATGACTCGACGGACCGCCTGGGCAACCTGCTGGTGACCCGGGATCCGAAAACAGGGACGTACTCCGGTACTCTGATGTGGGCCAACGTCAACCCATCCGTGAACCCCGCCACGGGCAAGGCCAACGATCCGCCAAACCAGCTAGGTTACGGCCGCTCGCTGAAGCGTTCCAATTACCGGGACTTCGCGCCGCGGCTCGGGATTGCCTATCAGTTGAACTCGAAGACCGTGATCCGGACCGCATACGGCATCTTCTTCAACTCCACATTCGTTCAGGAGTTACAGGATCTCCGCAAGTTCTGGCCGTACACTCCGCAGGAACTGTTCACGGCCAATACGGGCACGGTTCCGGACCTGCTGATCACCGACGCACCTCCAGCCGGTACCGTCAGCATCGGTGGCTGGTCGCAGAATCCGGAAAACCGGACACCGTACTCTCAACAGTGGAACTTCACAATTCAGCGGCAGGTCATGAACGACCTCTCCGTTGACATTGGTTATGTCGGCAACGCCAACAAGCACCAGATCGGCTACAGCTCCCTCAATACGGCTCCGATCCCAGGTCCGGGCGCCGTCAATCCGCGCCGGCTGATGCCGCAATTCGGCGAACTGGATGCCGG
>JBDUEM010000417.1:0-4720 GCA_040002435.1 Bryobacteraceae bacterium | reverse complement strand
CTAGGGCTTCAGAAGCGCTGTACCGAGTATGCGTCCCTGTCCCCGCTCTTGCACAAAGGCGGCATAGCGGTAACCTTTGGGGTCCGCTTTCTTATCCGCCGGCAATTCAATTTCCCGCGAGAAGCTTCCGTTGGCAGCCACTTTTCCAATCTGCGTCAGACTTTGCACAACGGCCACATGCGTCAGCTTACGGCCCTTGTTCTCGCCGCGCATCACCTGGGACACCGCCTCGTTTAACGCCACCGCGAGGAAAACCTCAGCATTCGCCGCTCCTTCCACTTCGATGCGCACACGCGACCGGTCTTCCGTCGGCAGAATCCGCACCGCAGCCTTGGCGGTCCGGGCAGCTTTTCCAATGTCCGCTATAGCCCGCCTGCCGTCGCTTCCGACAAATTCCGTAGTCCCGTCCACCACCATCTGCGGAGTGTATCCACCATCCAGCCGGAACCGTCTCGCGTATGCCTGTTGCCGCTGCGAATACCGCGAGGACGAAAACGGATCCGTCCATCCAATCTGATTCCAGTAATCTACATGCTCGCTCAGCACCACGATCTCGGCGCCCTCAACAGGTTGTGCGCGATCCAGACTCTCCAGCAGCACATCCGCCGGCGGACAGCTGGAACAGCCTTCCGAAGTGAACAGTTCCACCAGCACCGCAGCCCGCTTGGCGCCATCGCTCGCACACACAGCCAGACCCGCCGCCATCAATCCGCCTGCTGCAAACATCGTGATGATTTTCATTTCCAGACTCTCCTCTTCTCTACCGCATTCAGGCATTCCGACGCGATTACACCGGTCAGTGCCGCTGTCAGAACCGCACCCAGGTGCCAGGCGATAATATGCGAACGCTCCAGCAACGGGCAGGCAATTTCCAGCATGGCGGCGCCCGCAAACCCGCAAAGCAATCCCGTGGCCGCCCCCTGCCAAATCCGGGTCACACCCGCGCTTCGCCGGATGGAGTACAGTACAAGCGGAGCGGTGGCACCGGCGCAGGTCACCCCAGCCAGCCAGCAGTGCAGGCCCGTCGCGAAAAACTCCGGGTCCGATTCATACGGGAACAGATAAAGCACCGCCATCAATAACGTGGTGAACGGCAGCCCCAACGCCATCCAGGGCTGCACGGCCATCTTCGTCCCCGGAACCATCATTCGCGTGATCTGGTCACATACCAGCAGAACGCCCGTACCCAGCAGCGCGAACATAACCGCCGCTTGCCCGCGTGAAAGCTCTTCCCACCCCGCGGTTCCCCAATACCAGGCGCCAATAACCGCCGCCAGCCCGGTGCACAACAAAAGTTCAACCATCAATACGCGACGGCCAGCCAGGGGCTTTACCGGCCGCAAGCCGGCAAGAATGGACTCCGTGATTTTCCGCTGCAAATCCTCAGGCGGAGCCGGCTGTATTGTGAGGCCGTCGTGAAGGGAGCGGCACGCGGCACATTCGTTCAAATGAATCCGCGCACTGGGTGGCAGCTCGCCTCGCATTCGCAACTGATCTACCTCGCGGCATGTCATCGAGGCTGTCCTTCGCGGACGCCGGCCGGCGTCTCCAACAGACGCCGCAGTTTCTCATAGGCCCTGTGAGCTTTCTGCTTGACGGACCCAACGCTGTTCGCCGTGGCGCGCGCAACTTCCTCCATGCTCATGCCACTGACCTTCAGCATCGTCACCACCTCGCGCTGGCTATCCGGCAACTCCGCCATCATCGCTTCAAACGACGGTATTCGCTCCATCCCGCTATCCGCCGACGCCGCCTCCGGCACGGCATCCATTTGATATTCCACCATTTCGATACGCCGCCGCTTGCGGTACACATCCACCTCGGCATGCCTCGCAATCGCGTATATCCATGGCAGCACCGCATCTCCCGGCCTGTATGTATGACGCGATTTGTGAATGCGCAGCCAAACTTCCTGAACCAGATCCGCCGCCCAATCACGGCTCGCCGGACGATAACAGAAGTATCGATACAGCAAGGGCGTTACCGCTTCGATGAGCGATGACGTGGCCAATGGATCGGCCCGCTGATAGCCGCGCATCAATTCGTCCAGTTCCGCGACGCCCTCCTGTTGATTACTTCGCAACGCACCTTCTAAAGTTACGCCAAACGCAAACAAATCCCACCGTAACTTTTATCGCCCTCCCGCGAATTCCAATGCAGGAGATGATAATGAAAGTCACTGCTAGCTATATCCTGAGCTGTTCCGTTTTATTCCTGACAGCCGCCGCCGGCACCGCGCTCCAGGCGCAAGCACCCACGGACGGCCCAGGGTGCGCCATCAACCCGGTCTCACCCTCGGTAGGCGCGGACGTTCCGGAAACATATTTTGGCCCCGAGCCCTCTTCCGTCCAAAAGGAACTGGTCGGACGGCTGCAACTGCTCACCTCCGGAAAATTGGACGACCGCGCGGGCACCATCGTGCTTCCGCTGTATCGCGGCACCGTTCGTGACGGAAACCGCACGGTCTGGTATATCCTGACCGATACCACCGATGCGGCGAACGCGAAGGCGCTGGGCCTGAACCACTCCTCAAAGCTAAGTTACGCCAATGTCAGTTCCCGGGCCGTGCGCACCGCAGCCCTCAACAAGGATTCCACCCTCACCTTCGACGCGGGTTATGTCGATTTCACACCCGAACGGCGTGTCGTCCCGGGCCCTCCGGGCATGCCCTTTCCGCCCGCGATCGCTGAGCCGGGCTCCATCGGCGATTTCAGCTACTCTCCGCTCGTCCGCATCATGAACGCCGGGGAACACATCTACAACGCGCCCATCGTTGCCGCCGGCGATCCTGCTGGCTTTTTCAATATGGACGGCTCCATCAACCATAAGGCAGTGCTCGACACGGTGATCGCCATCAACTACAACAAGTCCAACCCCGGCGCATCCACCGTCACCATGCGCCTCATTCCGGGGTTCAGCTTCGCCCGGCCTGTGCTTTACCTCAGCACCGACGCTTCTTCGTCCCTGGTGGCCGCGCTGGAAGAGGCCACCCTCGCGCCGGGCCTCACCGAGATCGAAGTGGGCAACGACGATAGCGCCTTCAGTGCCGTGGAGCGCATCTTCGTCGCCATCAACGGGCCGCGCGGCTGCCAAAACCCGCAACGCCAGGGCATCGAAAGCGCCATCGTGGATGGCCGCAGGCCGTTAAATGTACTTGGCGGGATTCCCACTGTCGCCACGGATTACAGTCCGTTGTGGGATCTCAACGCCTACCAGTGGACCCAAAAAGCCATCGACATGGGCTACCGCTCAAGGCTGACCGAGGAGTTCCAGATCCTCTCGTTTGCCCAGCAGGGCTTCATTACGGGAATTGACGGCGCACCCTTCGGATCGCAGGGCACCATCATCAACTGCCCCATCGTCCATCGCTTCAAATAAGCAGCAACTGAATCAACCGGTGGGCGCGCATGGCCGCCCGCCGGTCCTGTGGTTTGATAGAATTCCGGGTGTAGCCATGCCTCGCCACCTCGCCTTCCTCTGGGCCACATGCCTCATCGCCGCCCCCAACGATACTGTCTTCCGCGACCGCATCCAGCCGCTGTTGAACGAGCATTGCAATACTTGCCACTCCACTGCGAAGGCCTCCGGTGGCCTCAGCATCGCCTCGCTCGATCAGCTCCTGACCGGTGGCAAACACGGCCGTGCCCTCATGCCGGGCAACGCTTCGCAAAGCCTGCTGGTTCAGTACATCAAAGGCGAAAAGAATCCGCGGATGCCTCTCGGCGGCGAGCTGCGGCCCGAAGCCCTTGCCAAACTGACATCGGCCATCAATGAGATGGCCCCGCTCACAGAGACCACCAAGGCGGCGGACCCGCACATGGAATGGCTGCTCCACAAGCCCCAGCCTCCTGCCATCCCGGAGGCAGTTAACAAGGCCTGGATCAAAAATCCAATAGACGCGTTCGTCCTCTCAAAGCTCGAATCGAAAAGCTTGACGCCGGCTCCTCCGGCGGACCGTCGTGTGCTGATCCGCCGTGCCTACTTCGACCTGATCGGCCTGCCGCCGACACCGGAAGAGGTTCAGGATTTCGTCGCCAGTACCGCTCCCGACGCCTACGAGAAGGTGATTGATAAGCTTCTGGCCGACTCGCGCTACGGCGAACGCTGGGCCCGCCACTGGCTCGATCTCGCACGCTTCGCCGAATCCGACGGTTTCGCCATCGACGGTGAACGCCCCACCGCTTGGCGCTACCGCGATTACGTCATCCGCGCCTTCAACAAGGACAAGCCATACGATCAGTTCATCAAGGAACAATTGGCCGGCGACGAACTGGAACGCGGCGGCGGTGCCGATCGCCTCACGGCTCTTGGCTTCCTGCGAATGGGAACCTGGGAGGCGGACGCGAATTTCAAGACACAACTCCGCCAGGACGTTCTGAATGAAATCACCACCACCATCCCGCAGGTCTTCCTTGGTCTGACCGTTGGCTGCGCCCGCTGCCACGATCACAAATACGATCCCATCCCGCAGCGCGATTTCTACCGCTTCCAGTCCTTCTTTGCTGCCACCCGCGTCGACGATCGCCCCGCACCATTTTCCGAAGTGGAAAACCCCGCGCTGATGAAGCGCCTGATGCGCCAGTACGAAGACGAAGCCGAGACCGCCAACGAAGCTCTCAAAAAAGTCGAAGAACGTTTAAAACAGAAGTACATCGCCGCGAAGAACCTCAAACCGGACGACAAGAACGCCGCCGATTACTTGAAGGGCCTGAAAGACCCG
>JBDUEM010000416.1:0-4738 GCA_040002435.1 Bryobacteraceae bacterium | reverse complement strand
GTGACGCGCACCTCATGGGTGCGCAATCCCATTGATTCGTTCGTTGCAAAGAAGCTGGAAGAGAAGTCGCTATCGCCGGCGCCGGAAGCGGAACGGCGCGTGCTGGCGCGCCGTGTCTATTTCGATCTGGTTGGCATGCCGCCTTCTCCGGAAGAGATGAGCGCGTTTCTGAAAGACTCAACCGCAAATGCTTACGAAGCGCTGGTTGACAAACTGCTCGCCGACCCGCGCTACGGCGCTCGCTGGGGCCGCCACTGGCTCGATCTCGTTCGTTACGGCGAGACGAGTGGTCTGGAAGGGGACGGCGCCATCGGAAACGCCTGGCGATACCGGGATTGGGTCATCGACGCTTTTAATGAGGATATGCCGTACGATCGCTTCGTGATTCAGCAGATCGCAGGGGGAGACGAGCACAGCCAGACACGCAACAACTATGCGCCCGACATCCAGGGACAGATCCCCGTCGCCTACCTGCGGCTGGCGCCTTGGGACCGCTCGAACCTGGTCGCCGACGAAGTGCGCCAGAACTATCTGAACGAAATTACGACGGCCACGAGTTCGGTGTTTCTTGGATTGACCATAGGCTGCGCGCGCTGCCACGATCATAAATACGATCCTATTCCCACAAAAGATTTCTATCGTCTGCAGGCCTTTTTCCAGGCAATCAAAGTAGACGACGTGAACGTTCCTTATAAGGACAAGGCGTTTGGGGAACGGGCTGAAGCCCAGATCAAACAGTATGAGGACCAGTTGAAGACAGGTCCCGACAAGATCGCTCTCGACGAACTGGAAAAGAAGCTGTTGGCCCAGTTCATTCAAAAAAAGACGGAGGAGGCAAAGAACCGCGAACTGATCGCTGAAGATTTGCGACTGGAACTGCGGCGTAAAGATCAGAAGCTTTTTACCGCACAGGAACAGGCGAAGCATGCGGCTTTGCTTGAAGACTCCGATCGCACGCAGGACGTGCAGGAACGCACCGCTCTCGAAAACTACGAGAAAGTCCTGCTGGAACGGCTCCGCGCCGCTAAGGTAGACGGTGATGCCCGTTATAAAACGTTGACCAACGAGGATCTGCGCCTTGCATTGGCCAAGTCAACGCAGAAGTATTTCCGTGCCGAGGATCGAGAGTTGCACCGCGAACTGGAATCGCGGCAGGCCCTGCTAAAGCGGAGAATGGCCCGGCTCAAGACGCAGACACTGTCCATTGTGAATGTCCCCGGACCTCCCAGCGGCCCTGGGCTGCCGCTCACCCACGTGCTGAAGAGCGGCGATTACCGTCAGCCCGGAGAAGTAGTGGAGCCCGGATTCCCCAGCGCCATCGCGGGCAACTCCGAAGCGGCGAAGCTCGAAACCGATCGTTATCGCCAGTTCCCGACGCGCGGTCTTCGAATGACGCTGGCGAAATGGATCGCCAGCCCGGAAAACCCTCTCACCGCGAGAGTGATGGTGAACCGCATCTGGCAGTATCACTTCGGGCGCGGCATCGTGGAAACCACCAGCGACTTCGGGAAGAACGGCTCCCGGCCGACTCACCCGGAACTGCTCGACTGGCTCGCTCTGAAATTCATTGATGAGAACTGGAGTGTAAAGGCGATCCACCGCCTGATCCTGACCTCGAGCACTTACCGCCAATCGACGGAAAATCCCCAGGTGAAGGACAATACCGCGGATCCGGAAAACCATTTGCTCTGGCGCTCCGAGCGCCGCCGCCTGGAAGCGGAACAGGTTCGCGATGGCATCCTCTGGATCAGCGGCCGTCTGAACCTGAAAATGGGAGGACCCAGCGTATTTCCGCCTCTACCGGCCGACCTCGCCATCGCCGCGCGCTATGGAAAAGAAGGCGGCGACATGTGGGAGCCTAACGAAAAGGAAGAGGACAACCGCCGGCTTTCCATCTACACTTTTCAACGGCGTTCCCTTCCCCAGCCGATGATGCTGGCGTTCGATGCCCCGGTTTTCAGTGAGTCGTGTGAACGGCGCAGTGTGACGACGACAGCTCTGCAGGCCTTGTCCATGATGAATGGCGACCTGGTGAATGAAGAGGCGTCGCATCTGGCGGAGCGAATTGCCAACACCGCGGGGACGAATGCACGCTCACGCATCACGCAAGCTTTTGAAACTGTTTTGAACCGCCCGCCTACTAATGACGAGCTGACCAAGTTTGCCGATACGGGCTATTCGCTGGTCAGCATCTGCCGTGTGCTTCTCAATTCGAATGAGTATCTGTATGTCGATTAATCGCCGCGAATTTCTCACAACGTCTTACCTCGGATTAGGCGGACTTGCCTTCTCCGCCATGGCCGCGCCCTCGCTGGCCGAAAGTCCCATGCTGCCCAAACCCCAGCACCTGGTGGCGAAGGCGAAGCGCTGTATCTTCCTGTTCATGGAAGGCGGCGTGAGCCAGATGGACCTCTTCGACTATAAGCCGGCCCTGGAGAAATACGCGGGCAAGCAAATCCCCAAGCCGGAAAATACGGTCGGCGAAATTGCGACATTTTCGGCCGCGCCCAACCGTGTGATTCCGTCCCCCTTCCCGTTCGCCAGGCAGGGCCAATCCGGCCGTTGGATGACGAGCCTGCTGCCCGGCATGTCGCAGTGCGTCGACGACATGGCGTTCATCCAGGGCATTAAGGTGGACAACAACAATCACGGGCCCGCGGTTTATCACACGCTCACCGGCAACATGTTCCCGGGCAGCGCGTCAGTGGGTGCTTGGGCGACGTATGGTCTCGGTAGCGAGAATCAAAACCTCCCGGGTTTCATCGTCCTCGGCGATCCCCGTGGCGCGCCCATCGGCGGCGCGTCGGTTTGGGGCAACGGCTTCTTGCCCGCAGCCTATCAAGGCACGCTGTTCCGGTCCGGCTCGACGCCGATTGTCGATCTCAAGCCGCGCGTGGATATGACTGCCGCCAATCAGCGTAAGGAGCTGGATCTGCTGCGCTGGCTGAACGAAAAGCACGCGGCCGAGCGGTCGAACAACAGCGAACTTGAGGCGCGCATCGCCTCGTACGAACTGGCCTTCCGGATGCAGACGGAAGCTCCCGAACTGGTGAGCCTCGCTGGTGAAACCGAAGCGACAAAGAAAATGTATGGCTTGGACGACCCGATTTCCGAACCTTACGGACGGCAGTGTCTGCTGGCACGCCGCATGGTGGAGCGCGGCGTGCGCTTCGTCATGGCGCTGCACGGCGCCGGCGGCGACAGGTGGGACGATCATGGCGATATCAAGGGTCGTGTTCCTAAGCATTGCAAGGAAGTGGATCAACCTGTGGCGGGACTCTTGAAGGACCTGAAAGCCCGTGGTTTGTTGCAGGACACACTCGTGGTTTGGGCCTCCGAAATGGGCCGCACACCGTTCGACAATAACCTGGTCACCGACAAACCGGGCCGGGATCACAATCAGTACGGCCTGTGTGTGTGGATGGCCGGCGGCGACGTGCGCGCGGGTACGACATTCGGCGAGACTGACGATTTCGGCCTGAAAAATGCCGATCAGCCCATCCCACTACGCGACGTGCATGCGACCTTCCTGCGCCTGCTGGGACTCGACCAGAACCGCCTGACCTATTTGAGCGCCGGACGCTATAAGAAGCTCACCGACATTGGTGGGCGCATCATTGACGAAGTCGTCACTCTCTAGCTTTGCAGGTTGATGCTGCCATCAGTATCCGTAGTCATCGCCACGTATAACGCTGGACCCTTTCTGGAGCGCTCTCTGCGCAGCTTGCAGATATCAACCGTGCCGCCGTTGGAAGTGATTGTCGTGGACGATTGCTCTACTGATGAGTCCCTCGCCGGTGTGGTGGAACTGGGCGCCAGGGTATTGCGTACACCGGTCAACGGTGGGCCGGCCCGGGCCCGCAACCTGGGTGCACAATCGGCCAAGGGAAGCATTCTCTTTTTTATCGATTCCGATGTCTGCGTTCACCCCGATAGCGTCTCCCTGGTGCGAAACGCCCTGGAGGACACGTCGCTGGACGCAGTGATTGGCGCCTACGACGACACGCCGGACTCCAGGGAATTTCTCTCCCAATACCGTAATCTGATGCACTGTTTTGTGCACCGCACCGGTTCCCGTGAAGCGTTCACTTTCTGGGGAGGCTGCGGCGCGATCCGCCGGGAAGTCTTTCTTGCGTCTGGCGGTTTTGATGAACGTTACGCGAGGCCCTCCATCGAGGACATCGAATTCGGCTCCAGGCTCGCCGCGGCCGGCCACCGGACTTTGCTGCGTCCGGATATCCAGGTGAAACATTTGAAGCGCTGGACGTTCTGGCACATGATCCGCACGGATGTGTTCGATCGTGGCATTCCCTGGGCTGAGCTCATCCTCCGGAACCGCAGCATGCCGAACGATCTGAATCTACGATTTCACCAGAGAGCGAGCGTTATTCTGGTGTATGCCATGATTGCAGCTCTGGTCACCGGCCACTTCCTTTTGGGAAGTGTTTTGCTATTCTCGACAATCGCTCTAAACTTCGGGTTCTACCGGTTCCTGTTCGACCGCCGGGGATTTCTCTTTGCCGCCGGGGCCCTTCCTTTACACCTGCTCTATCACTTCTATAACGGCTTTTCATTCGGAGTTGCGCTATTGCGTTGGGGGGCCTCGCGTGGCCGCTCGTGAACGTTCGCTGGCCATAGCCGTATTGCTGATAGCGGTTACCGCGGCGTGTTTTTGGCACGTGGGGCAGAACGGATTCATCACTCTCGACGACCGCACCTATATCGAGGACAATGCCGC
>JBDUEM010000415.1:0-4752 GCA_040002435.1 Bryobacteraceae bacterium | reverse complement strand
CCGGACTTCCCCACCGCCGTCCGCAAGCAATCCACCACCACAGCCTGTTCCATGAACTAATTCCTCAGAGCCTTGCCCGTCTTGAGCATGTGCTGAATGCGCTCCTGCGTCTTCTGATAGCCGCACAGACTAAGGAACGCCTCGCGCTCCAGGTCCAGCAGGTATTGCTCGGAAACCAGCGGCTCTCCGGTCAGCTTGCCGCCGCTCAGCACATGCGCCAGCTTCTCGACAATCACAACATCATGGTCGGAGATGAAATGCCCCTGGCGCATCGACCACGCCCCCAGCTTCATCAACGCGAAGCCATTCTCGCCGGACACCTTGATGTCATTCCGCGGCAATCCTGGAGAATAATCCTTCACCAGTGATAGCGCCAGTTCCTTCGCATCGTCGATGAGTCTCTCTCCGTTCATCGAAATCCGGTCCGCCCCGCGCAGCAGACCGAGCTTGCGCGCATCGCCGGCACTGGAGGAAACTTTCGCATATCCGATCAATTCCAGAATACGCCGGGGATCCTTCAGGCGAATCAGCATTTCCTTGCAGCCGCCGCCGGCAGGGATCAACCCCACGCCCACCTCCACCAACCCCATGTACAGTTCCGCGGATGCCTGTGCGCGCGTAGAATGCAGTACGAACTCGCATCCTCCCCCGAAGGCCATTCCGAACGGAGCCGCTACCACTGGACGCGGCGCGTACTTCAGTGCCATGCTTGCCTGCTGGAACCGGTGGATCGCCTCGTTCAGTTCGTCCCACTCCCCTTCCTGCGCTGCCAGCAACACAAGCATCAAATTTGCGCCGACGCTGAAGTTCTCCCCCTGGTTCGCCACAATCATTGCCTCAAAGTTCCGGGTAGTATGATCGATTCCGGAATGCAGCATGGAAATGGCGTCCTGCCCCAGCGAATTCATCTTGCTGTGAAATTCCAGGCACAACACGCCGTCGCCTATGTCAATCAGAGACGCGCCGGCATTCTTCTCCACTACGCCGCGCGCCCGTTTCAGATCGCGCAGCACGGTAACGCCCGGACGTGGTTCCAGCCATTCATACTGCCCCGCCCTTAAATCGAAATACTGCGTCTGCGGACTCCCGTCCACATCGGCGGCCCGATAAAAAGAGGCCGCACCGGATTGCAGCATCGCTTCCACAGAGGGAGCGAGCGTGCGGCCCTCCGCCTTCATCCGCTGGCAGGTCTCCCCAAATCCCAGCGCATCCCAGAGTTCGAACGGCCCCAGTTGATTGGCATAGCCCCAGCGCATGGCGCGGTCGATTTCCACGACGCGATCCGAGATTTCCGGAATCATCTCGGCGGCATATTGAAACAAATCGGCGAAGATCTTCCAGAGAAATGTTCCCGCCCGGTCGCTCGAGGCGACCAGTGCCCGCAGGCGCAGCGGCAGTTCCTCAATCAGCTTCAGTGCATCCACGGAAGGAAACTTCGGCCGCGCCGCGGGATGGTATTCAAACGTTTTCCAATCGATGGCATGGATCTCACGATCCTTCCCCACACGCTTGTAGAATCCCTGGCCGGTTTTGTCGCCGATCCACCGGCGATTCAACATCTCGGTAAGAAACGGCGGGGGTAGAAAGCGCTCGCGCCAGGGATCGTGCGGCACCGCTTCGTACAGATTAGCGGCTACGAACGCCCAAACGTCCAGCCCGACAATGTCCAGCAGGCGGAAGCTGGCGCTCTTCGGAATGCCCACCAGCGGGCCTGTCAGCAGGTCCACTTCTTCAATGGTGTAGTCGCCCTCGAGCATCGTCTTGTAGACGCTGGCGCCGAAAAAACTGCCAATCCGGTTGGCGATGAAATTTGGCGTGTCCTTACACAACACCACACCCTTCCCCAGCCGGCGGTCGCAGAAATCGGACACAAATTGGATCACTGCTGCATCCGTTGAAGCTCCCGGAATTACCTCGGCCAGATGCAAATACCGTGGCGGATTGAAGAAGTGGGTACCAAGAAAGTGGCTGCAGAACGTGGCCGAAAAGCCTTCCGAGATCATCGCCAGCGGGATGCCGGAGGTGT
This sequence comes from Bryobacteraceae bacterium, assembly GCA_040002435.1. GTDB lineage: Bacteria > Acidobacteriota > Terriglobia > Bryobacterales > Bryobacteraceae > JANXXV01. The sequence continues at coordinate 2,726 of JBDUEM010000415.1, read as the reverse complement.
TCGTGGAAACGATGGCGTCCGCATTCCGCACAGCTTCCACCTTCTTCCACAAGGCGCGCTTCACTTCCAGATTCTCGGTTACCGCCTCCAGGATCCAGTCGCAGCTGGCCAGTTCTGAAAGGTTGTCCTCAAAATTTCCCGGCTCCACCAGGGTCATCGCTTCTTCGGTGTAAAACCCGGCCGGTTTCTGCTTCGCCGCGGTCTCAATACCTTTCTTCGCGGCAGCGTTCCGGTCCTTGGCATCCGGCACCACAATATCCAAAAGCAACGCGGGCACGCCCGCGTTGGCAAAATGTGCAGCGATCTTGGAACCCATTGTTCCAGCTCCCAAAATCCCAACACGGCGCAGTGTTTTCATCGTTATACTCAGTGGGTTCTCTCAGTTTCGGAGTGTAGCAGAAAGAGCCGCGCCCGCCGCATCGCTTATGATGGTATATTGAACGCTTCCAAAGACGAAAAGGACTCCAGTGCCCTGCGTAGGCACTCCTCAACAATCCTCCTGATCGTCACAAACATCTTTTCTATCGGCTGTTTGTATTGGGTCTTGCGTGGCGCCGAACTGAATAATCTACGGGCAGAGCTCAGAACCATTAACTGGTTCTGGGTGACCGTGGCCGTCATCAGCGACATTCTGGTCTACTTCTGGCACGGGTGGCGCTGGAGCCTCTTGCTCACCCCGCTGGCGAAAGTGCCGTTTCTGAAATCGGTTCGCGCCATTTATGTAGGTCTGTTCGCCAACGAAATACTTCCGTTCCGCACCGGGGAAGTCATCCGCTGCGTTCTACTCTCCCGCTGGACGGAACTGCCCCTCTCGGTAACTCTGTCTTCCGCGCTCATCGAACGTATCTTCGATGGCCTGTGGCTTGTCGTCTGCCTCGCCATCACCATCCGGTTTAGACCGGAACTCCCCGGGTATATCAAGGACGGCGGGATCGTCCTGGCCGCCTTCGTCCTCATCTGCGGAGCGCTGCTGGCGGTAGCGATGTTCTACAAGCAGCAGTCCATGCACATATTTTCGAAAAACCGCTTCCTGGCGAAGCTCAACGTGCTGATTGAAGACCTCCACATCATCGGACATTCGAAATATCTGTACTTTTCCTGCTTCACCAGCCTGCCCTACCTGCTGATGCAGATTGTTCCCATCTACGCGCTCGCCAAGGGTTATCCGGGGTTTGACCTGTCTATTGGACAGGCCGCCACCATGATGGTCATCCTCAGGCTGGGATCCGTAGTACCGCAGGCGCCAGGAAATGTCGGAACATTTCAGGCACTCACCGTTGTCGGGCTTGAGTTGTTCGGTGTGACGGGCGGTGTGGCCAAACGGTTTTCACTGGTGATGTGGAGTGTAATCACGCTCCCCTTGTTGGTTGCCGGATTCATCGCGCTGGCGGTCACCGGGATCAAAATGGGCGAACTGCGCCATCATGCGCACAACAGTATGAACACGCCGCCAAAGTCATCCACATAATAGAAGCCAGTGGACACCAACCGGATCCTCCGCGAATTGCCGTCAGTAGATGAACTGCTAACCCGCCTCGGGCCGCAAATCGCCATCTATCCCCGATCCCTGGTCGTGGACGAAATCCGGCGTGCACTCACCAGCGCCCGTCAAAACCTCCGCACCTCCGGATTGGAGCAGGCCGTACTCGATGGCCTGGCCGAACTAGCCAAGCCATCCCTGCGACGAGTGATCAACGCCACCGGTGTCGTGTTGCACACCAACCTCGGCCGCGCCCCGCTGCCTCCGTTTCAGCCGATCTCCGGCTATTCCAATCTCGAGTACGACCTCGCCACCGGGAAGCGCGGCAAACGGGATGTCCATCTCACTGCCTTGCTCCAGCGCCTGCTCGGGTGCTCCGCCATCGTCGTCAACAACAATGCGTCCGCCGTGTATCTGGCGCTGCACGAACTGGCCGCCGGCCAGGAAGTAGTCGTCTCCCGCGGAGAGCTCATCGAGATCGGCGACGGCTTCCGCATCCCGGACATCATGGAACGCTCCGGCGCAATTCTTCGCGAGGTAGGAACCACCAACAAGACCAACCTCAACGACTACCGCAACGCCATCAATGAGCGAACACGGCTGATCCTCCGCGTCCATCCCAGCAACTTTCACGTGGAGGGCTTCACCCACAAACCGGCCCTCGCGGACTTGGCAGCGCTGTCCCGTGAGAACTCCATCCCACTCTATGAAGACCTCGGCAGCGGCTGTATTGCCGACTTGAAACCCTTCGGCCTGCAAGAGCCGTTAGTATCGGAGAGTCTGCACGCCGGCGTGGATCTGGTGTCGTTCAGCACAGACAAGCTCCTCGGTGGTCCGCAATCCGGGATACTGGCAGGCAGCGGGGAGCTGATCAGCAGATTGCGACGCAATCCCATGTACCGCGCTTTCCGTCCGGATAAACTGATCTGCCAGGCGCTGGAAACTTCGCTCCGCAGCCTGTTGTTCGAGCGCTGGAATGAGATACCCTCGCTGCAAATGCTGTCGCTGACGTCGGCTGACATACGGTTGCGAGCGGAACAGCTCCAGCGCCGCATCACACGCTCTCAGACGGAGGTGATCGACGGAGAGTCGGTGACCGGCGGTGGGGCCACTCCCACACAATCGCTGCCGACCGTATTGATCGCGATCAACACGGAAGACGCAAGTGCGCTGGAACAGAAGCTCCGCGCCGCAGATCCGCCGGTAATCGCGCGCATCGGGAACAAACAGGTACTAATCGATCTGC
>JBDUEM010000414.1:0-4757 GCA_040002435.1 Bryobacteraceae bacterium | reverse complement strand
CGGATCGCCTGCCAGCACTCCTCAGTCCCCGAACCGACCGAGCAGAGAAGTCCTACCCCAGTTACGACCACTCTTCGAGACAATATGGAACTCCCTGCGGAAACTTACTTCTTCGCGCTTTTGGCTTCGATGTAGGAAACTGCGTCTTTAACCGTGGTGATTTTTTCAGCGTCTTCGTCCGGAATGTCCAGATCGAAGGCTTCCTCAAAGGCCATAACTAATTCTACGATGTCGAGAGAATCTGCGCCCAGATCGTCAACAAAGGACGCCGTGCTATCCACTTGCGCCTCATCGACACCCAATTGCTCCACAATAATTTGCTTCACCTTCTGCTCAACGGACATGAATCCTCCAAATCTCCTTCCAAACTCATTGATTCTAGCGATCATCTGCATGTGACGCAACTTGAAAACGCGCATCTCAGTGACGCTACACTCAAAATGATGCACCGGGTCTTACTTGTCGCGGCGGTACTTTGGCTTCTTCCGGCCGCCGCAGGGCAAACGGCGGAGGCTCGGCGCATCACCGTCGAGCGGATCCGGCAGGAAGCGGACCGCTTCGTGGAAACCGCGTCCCGGATTGAGGGCAAAGAGACTTTGACGCAATCGCAGCCGGCGCGGACGCAGCGGGAAATTGTATCCGAATACGGATTTCTCTCCCTGCGGCCTGGCGAAATTCGCGAAATCCGGCAGGTGGAACTGGTGGACGGCAAGCGTGCAAAGAAGCGCGGTAACGCACTAAGAGATCTTGCCGCGAACCTGACGGCAGCCGGCGACGAACAGCGGCGGAAACTGCTGCTCGACTTTGAAAAGCACGGCTTGCAGGGCGTTGCGGCAGGATTCGGACCTGTAATTCAGATGTTTTCCACGCCGAAGATGCAAAACTTCGAATTCATCTTTCAAGAGATGGAAAAGCTGAATGGAACACCGGTGGCCGTTTACCGCTATGAACAGATTGACGGCGCCGGCGGCCTGACGATCTTCTCTGGCGGAAAACCCATCCGCCAGAAGTTGAGGGGCGAGGTTTGGGTTCTGCCTGCCGACGGCACTCCCGCGCGAATCGTGCTTGATTCGGAGTTCGAAGAGGGAAAGAGCAAGCTGCGGGACTTGACGCTTGTAGACTACGGCCGAAGCGAATTTGGCACACTGCTTCCCGTCATTGTGGTCCACCGCCAGTTTCGCGATCGCACCGTGCTGGTGCAGGATCTTTTCCGCTATACGGAATATCACAGGCTGCCATGAAATATATTTACCTGCATGGCTTCGCATCCGGCCCGGTCTCGCGCAAAGCGCAGTTTTTCAAAGAACGATTTGAGGAGCGTGGTCTGAAACTGGAGATCCCCGCGCTGGACGAGGGTGACTTCGAGGGCCTCACCGTCACCGGCCAGCTAAACCTCATAGAGCGGATCGCAGGCGCCATGCCGGCCATTCTGATTGGTTCCAGCATGGGTGGGTACCTGGCGGCCCTCTACGCCGCGCGCCATCCGGAAGTGGCAAAGCTGGTGATGCTGGCGCCGGCATTTTACTTTCCCCGCCGTTGGATGGAAACGTTGGAACCGGCAAGGGCCGCGGCCTGGGAACGTGACGGCAAGATGGCTGTTTTTCACTATTCCGAAGAACGGATGCGCGACATTGGGTATCAGTTGGTGCGGGATGGAGGAAACTACGAGCCGGCCCCCAACATCACGCAACCCGCGCTGGTTTTCCACGGTCTGCGGGACGACGTAGTGCCTGCCGCCTACTCGAAGGAGTTCGCGGCCGCTCATCCTTCCCGCGTCAAATTGAGGCTGCTGGACTCCGGACACGCGTTGACTGACGTGCTGGACGAAATCTGGGCGGAATCGGAGACATTTCTGCTGACGGACCTATGAACCCTTTGCAAGGTGTTTGTCCGATTCTGGCCACGACTTTTCACGATGACGGCAGGGTCGATTTCGAGAGCCAGGCCAGTCTGGTGGACTTCCTTTTGGCGGCGGGCGCGCACGGACTCGGCTTGTTCGGTAACGCCAGCGAGGGTTATGCTCTCACCGGTGACGAGCGCCTGGCGCTGCTGAAAGCGATCGCCAGGCAGGTGGACGGTCGCGTGCCTCTGGTGGTTAGCAGCGGCCACACCGGGACCGACGCCGCAGTCCGCTTGAGCCAGGAGGCGCAGGAGGTTGGCGCGGCAGCCCTGATGGTGCTCCCGCCTTATTTTCTGAAGACCGATGGCGACGGGCTGATGTTCTACTACGAGGCGATCAGCAAGGCAGTCGGCATTCCCATCATGGTGCAGGACGCGCCTTTGTTGACGCAGGTCGCCATGCCGGCGTCTTTGCTGGCGCGCATGGGAAAGGAAATCGAGCACGTGAAGTATGTGAAGGTGGAGGCCCCGCCCACGGCTCCGAAAATCACGGCCTTGCTGAGCGCGGCCTCCGGCTCCCTGGTTCTATTCGGCGGCTTGAATGGGCAGTTCTTTTTGGAAGAGATGGAACGCGGCGCGCGCGGCGCCATGCCCGGCAGCGATATGACCGCGCTTTACGTCCGGCTTTGGACCGCGTTCGAATCGGGCGATAAGGAATGTGCATGGGAGCTTTTCACGCGGATGCTGCCCTTGATGCGCTTTGAACTACAGCCCGGCATGGGTGTTTCGGCCATGAAGCACAATCTGGCAGCGGCGGGCGTAATCAGCAGTACGCGAGTCCGGCATCCAACAGCGTCACTGGATGAACAGAGCTTACGCGAACTTGAGTTCCTGCGCTGCCGGCTTCCGCAATGAAGATACGGTCCGTGGAGGCATTCGCCATCAGAGTGCCACGGGACATCGGGGCAGCGGCCGGGCTGGCGGGATCTCCAACGGTTCTGGCGGCGGGCCAAGGGGACTATCGATGGTCGCAGGTTTATCCCGCCCTCTACTCGACGAATTTTGAAACGGCACTCGTCAAGGTGACCATGGAATCAGGCCTCGTGGGCTGGGGCGAAGCGCAAGCTCCGCTGGCACCGGAGGTGGCTTGTACCATCGTCCGCATGTTACTGGCGCCTGTGCTGGTAGGACAGGATTTTGACGGCTCAATCGCAGGGATCGAACAAATGTGGAGGAAAATGTATTCCACCATGCGGGTTCGCGGCCAGACGGGCGGCTTCATGCTGGATGCCATCAGCGGGGTGGATATCGCGCTATGGGACATCGCGGGAAAAATGGCAGAAACGCCGGTGTGCGGACTCATCGCAGGGCAAGAAGCCACCCTCCATGTTCCTGCATACATCAGCGGCCTGGCCGGTGCGAAAAAGGTGGAAGCGGCGCGGCTTTACCGGGACCAGGGCTTCACGCTCTTCAAGCTGTTCCACGAGGCCGACTGGTCCACTTTGCTTCAGGCGGTCGGAGAATTACGCGGCGCGGGCAACCGTGTGGCCGTGGATGCCCTGTGGCGTTTGGATCTCACTAACGCAGCCGAGGTGGCCTCCGAACTCGACCCGCTACGCGTTCACTGGCTGGAAGCGCCTCTTCCCCCCGAAGATCCATTGGCGCATGCTACGCTGGCGAGCGCGATAGAAACGCCGATCGCCATCGGAGAGAGCTACCGGACCGTCTTTGAGTTGAAGCCGTTCTTTCTCGCCTGTGCGATGCAGATCGTTCAACCCGATCTGGGCCGATGCGGCATCACGGAAGCCCTTCGCATCGCCGGCGTGGCCAGCGAGTGCCGAATGAAAGTCATTCCACACGTCAGCATCGCCATGGGACCGCAGGTTGCGGCGGCCGTGCATTTCGCAGCAGCCGTGCCAAACTGTAGTTTGCTCGAATACAATCCGAGCGTTCTCGATATGGCGAACCGGTTCCTGCGGGAGCCGCTCATCGTCCGCGATGCAGGCTATGAGGTTCCACAAACACCCGGGCTGGGAATCGAGATTGACGAAGCTAAGCTGGCTGCTGTGGTTTCCCGCCGTAACTAGCTTCGCCGCTCCTCCGGCGAAAACGCTGCTGAGCGAATGTCTGCGCGGTGGCGGACCCTCATACGAGTGCAGCTTCCAGGCTCCAGCCGATGCAGCCGACAAACACGTACGCGTTGTTCTGGACGGTTCTATGTCGCAGGTGGCAATCCTGTTGAACGGTGAGCTGCTCGGCGAACGCCACTCCGGCGTCACTCCGTTTGAACTCGACCTGACGCCCGCTCTGAAGACCGGCGCCACAAACCAGCTTGCCGTGCGCCTGGATAAGACGGGCAGTCTGCGCAGCCTATATCTTCTAACCACCGGACGCGTCTATCCGGTCAGCCAAACTATCTCGGCGTCGCCGCAGCGCATTGCCGTATCGGTAATGGTCCGCAACACCCTCGACAACACGGCGGGTGTGCAGGCGAGCTTCGAGATATCGATCAACGGAAAAGCTGTTGCCAGCGGCTCGGTGAACGCCGCCGTACCGCCGAATCTTACTCAGCCGATGGAGGCCCTCATCCCGCTGCGCCCCGAAGACGTCAAGCTATGGGATCCGGACCATCCCAATCTGTACCGGATTCGGACTGTGGTTGCCAAGAATGCGGAGGCCGTGGAAGGTGCCTACGAGACGGAGATAGAATCTCCATTCGGTATTCGCACCGTGGAAATTCAAGGATCGCATTTTCTGCTGAACGGCGAGCCGCTGAGGCTCGGCGGCGCTCATCCGGCTGGGGAACCCGCGGAAGCCGAGCTGCAGTCTATGAAGGAAGCCGGCATGGTATTCCAGATGCTGGATCATCCGGTATCGACGTCAATGCTCGAGTGGGCGGATCGAAACGGACTGCTGCT
>JBDUEM010000413.1:0-4775 GCA_040002435.1 Bryobacteraceae bacterium | reverse complement strand
GATTCGCTCTCCATGAAAGACTGGATGAGCCAGCAGCGCCTTGATTCCCCTTACTTGAACTGGTACGTGGATTATTCGTGCCGTGACGATTATGGCGCTCACGCGCAGGATACATCAGCCTGGGCAGGGGTTCATTACTTCGCTTCGCGCCAGCATGACGAGAAAGGGCCGCTGACGTGGCCCGAAGGGAACGGTTGGATCCTGAAGAAGCTGCTGGCGAAGTTGGGCCGCTATGTGCGGACAGAAGCCCTCGTCCGCGAGATTCGCACCGACGGCCGAAAATATCGGGTGGTGGCGGGCGATGTGGAGTACACCACCGACAAGGTGATCTTTGCGGCGCCCACATTTGTGGCTCGTTATCTTCTGGAGAACCCGCCCGAAGTTCCGTTTGAATATTCGCCGTGGTTAACGGCGAACCTCACATTGGACCGTATGCCCCGGGAGTCAGGCGTAGAAGTGGCATGGGACAACGTGATTTACGATTCGCCCGCGCTGGGCTATGTGAATGCGACTCATATGAGTCTGCGTTCCCGCATGGACCGATCGGTGTGGACCTATTACTGGGCGCTAGCCAGCGGACGGCCGGCAGACAATCGCAGGCTGCTGCTGGCACGGAATTGGAATGAGTGGAAGGAAGCGATTCTAAACGATTTGGCACGCGCGCATCCGGACATCCGTGAATGCGTTTCGCGGGTCGACATTATGCGGATGGGCCATGCCATGGCCCGGCCGAAGGTGGGAGCAGTGTTTTCCGAAGCCCGCCGGCGTCTTGCGAAGCCGGCGGGCAATCTGGTTTTTGCTAATTCCGATTTGAGCAGCTTCTCCATCTTTGAAGAAGCTCAATACCGGGGTGTCACCGCCGCGGATTATGTACTGCGACGGCTCTAGCGGCCGGCGTAGAAGATGCTGGTCTGGTCGGTTGCCGTCTTACCCGTGCTGTCGGTTACCGTGAGCGTGAAGTTGTAATATCCGAAACCTTCCCCGAACTGGACCTGCGGATTGACCGTGTTGGCGTTGATAATCGCCGCTGTCTTGCCGCCCGTTGCCACTGACCAGAGATAGGTCAACGGCTTTCCATCTGCCGCTATAGAAGCGCTACCGTCCAAGGTTGTGGAACTGATGACAGTCGCGCTCTTTGGATTGGCTACGGCTTTGGTTACTACTGTGGGTGGAACCACAACCGGCGGTACGGTTGCCAGGCAATCCTTGCTCAGGAACGGAGTTACCAGCGCCACGATTTCCGCCTGTGTCTTGGTGGGATCGAACGGGTTGGGGAAGGGAACCATGCCGGTCAGGAGCCGCAAGTAGCTGGCATGACGGGCTTCCACGGTCGCGATTGTGGCGGCGGCGGTACGGAGATCCGCATTGGAGATAGCCGCTATTGCACCATCGTAGGCCGCTACTCCGGTGTCTTCCAGGGTGACTGCGAGTTTCAGGAAGTCATCCGCCGTGACGTAAGTGAAGTTGTAACTTGGGCAGGCAGCTACGGGAGTGCCTCCCAGGGACTTGATGACCGTTGTAATTGTACTGACGTGGGCCGTTTCGTCGTCGCGAATCAATTTCAAGTAGTCGAAGATCTTTCCTGTAACGCCCGTCCCGAGATTCTGCGCCATCGAGCTTGCGCCAAAATCCGCGGCGGTCAACTTCGTCAGACCCTGAACATAAAAGGCTGCCTCGATATTCTCGAGTGTTAGCGCATAGTTCAACAGGTCGATGTCCGAAGGCGGCTTGGTTGTGGTTTGGGCCCCGAGTGTTGCGGCTACCGCGCCCGCTCCTACTAGCTTGGCTGAGCTTCCAAAAAAGCTACGCCGTGACTGTTCTTTACTGCCGTTGGCTGCTAGGTTCATCTTTCCCTCACTCTTTGGTGTACGTATCATTCGTGGCCCGTGGATGTCGCCGATGTACAATTGCTGCAAGCAATATCGTGCGCCTTCGCAATATGGTTCGAATAATCTATAGATTGACGCCACTCTGGCTTGTTTGTTTCGTTTTTTCTTTATCTGGGGAAACTGTCGATTATCGCCGTGATGTAAAGCCAATTCTGACGGTAAAGTGTCTGGCTTGTCACAATTCCACTGCGAAAATGAGCGGGCTGTCGCTGTCCTCCGCGGCTGATGCGGCGCGGGGCGGCAAACGTGGAACCTCCATCGTACCCGGAAAGCCGGACGAAAGCCTGCTGATCCAGATGGTGTCTGGCCCTTCTCCGCGCATGCCATTACAATCCGCGCCTCTGTCTCCCAGCGAGGTAGCCACGCTCCGTGGTTGGATCGAGGCGGGGGCGATGTGGCCCGTGGAGACAAGCGGCACCGAGAAGTGGTGGTCATTACAGCCACTGTTAAAACCCGAAGTTCCTAAGCCCGGCGGGACGTGGGCGCGGACAGCGGTGGATGCCTTCGTGCTTGCGAAGCTGCGGGAGAAAGGACTGACGCCTTCGGCCGATGCGGACCGCCGGACGCTGATTCGCCGCCTGACTTATGATTTACACGGGCTTCCCCCGACCTGGGACGAGATTCAGGACTACGTCCAAGACAAATCTCCAGACGCCTACGAAAAGGTGGTGGATCGGCTGCTGGCCTCTCCGCGGTATGGAGAGAGATGGGGCCGCCACTGGCTGGACGTGGTGCACTATGGCGAATCTCATGGATACGACAAGGACAAGCCCCGGCGGAATGCCTGGCCCTATCGCGATTACGTCATCCGGTCGTTCAATGAAGACAAGCCGTATGCGCGCTTCGTCAAGGAACAACTCGCGGGCGATGTGTTGTATCCCGACGATCCGCAGGGTATTGTAGCGACTGGATTCATCGCCGCCGGGCCGTGGGATTTCGTCGGACATGTGGAGTTACGCGAAGGCACGGTGGATAAGAAAATTACCCGCGTGCTGGATCGCGACGATATGGTGATGTCCACCATGTCGGCCTTCGCGAGTATGACGGCACACTGCGCGCGCTGCCACAATCACAAATTTGATCCGATATTGCAGGCGGACTACTACAGTCTGCAGGCTGTGTTCGCCGGCGTTGACCGCGCGGACCGGCCATTTGACGCCGATCCGGCGACGAACCGAGCGCGGCAGACATTGTTGAAGAAGCGCCTGGCTGTGCAGCGGGACCTTGACCCACTGCTGGAGATTGCGGCCCAGGTGACCGGTGCAGATTTGGAAAAGCTGGACGCCAGTATCAGCGCCCTTCGATTGCTGACGCCGCGAACCAAGGAGATTCAGCAGCAGATCGATGATGGTGTTGCCGCGCGCAAGGCGCGGATACGCGAACTGCTTGACGCCTCGGTGCGCACGCGCACCGATGAGCTCGCAGCGCAGGTCGCAGCGATCAACGCAGAGATGGAGCGTCTTCCGAAGCCGCAGTTGGTTTATGCGGCTTCTCCCATTCCTGCTGTCCGGCCGATTCAGGTGTTGCTGCGAGGCAGCGTGGAATCTCCGGGCGCGGCGGTGGGGGCAGGTGCGATTACGGCGGTCCCAGGACTTGTGCCGCGTTTCGGTGTGGAACCTGAGGGAGCGAGGCGCGCTGCGCTTGCGGCATGGTTGACCGATTCCAAGAATATGCTGGCCTGGCGATCCATCGTGAACCGGGTCTGGCATTATCACTTCGGTACAGGAATCGTGGATTCGCCGAACGATTTCGGACGCATGGGATCGCTGCCCACGCATCCTGAATTGCTGGATTGGCTGGCGACGTGGTTTCTGGAAAATGGCGGATCGATGAAGAAGCTGCACAAGCTCATCGTGATGAGCTCGGTATACCGGCAATCCTCGAATCAGAATACGGCGAACGCAAAGCTGGATGCGGAGAACCGCTATCTGTGGCGGATGAATCGCACACGGCTGGACGCAGAGTCGGTGCGCGATGCGGCACTGGCGGTAAGCGGCAAGCTCGACCTCAAAATGGGTGGTCCCTCGGTGGAGCAATTTTTCTTCAAGGATGACCACTCCCCGGTCTACGATTACACGCGGTTCGATGTGGACAGCGCGGCAAGCCGGCGGCGCAGCGTGTATCGCTTCATCGTGCGGAGTGTTCCGGATCCGTTTATGGAGCGCCTCGATTGTCCGGACTCGTCCCTTGTAACCGCGAAGCGCAACGTTACGATTACGGCCATTCAGGCTCTGGCGTTAATGAATAATCCGTTCATGCTGAAGCAGGCCGAGCATTTGAGCGAGCGTATCCGCGAATTGTCCAGTGACGCGGACGGGCAGATCTCCTGGGCTTACCGGCTTGCGCTGGGACGAGAAGCGGCGGCTGGCGAACGGGCGAAGCTGGTAAAGTACGCCGCCGAATTCGGCATGCCCAATGCGTGCCGGTTGATCTTGAACAGCAACGAGTTTCTTTTCATCGACTAGACACAATGACCAACCGCAGACAATTTCTTGCCCAACTTGGCGGCGGCTTCGGCAGTCTGGCGCTGGCCCAGCTCCTGGCCGAAACCCCGGTGGGCGTGCATCATCCGGCGAAGGCGAAACGTGTTGTGCAATTGTTCATGTCTGGCGCGGCCAGCCAGTGCGACACATTTGACTACAAGCCATTGCTGCTGGCCAAGAATGGGGAGAAGTTCGATCCCGGCGGCAAGGTGGAGCTGTTTCAGAGTAGTCCCGGCGCGGTGATGAAGAGCCCCTGGGAATGGAAGCAGCACGGAAACTGCGGCAAATGGGTGAGCGGGCTTGTGCCCCATCTTGCTTCGTGTGTGGACGATATTGCGTTCGTGCACTCGATGGTTGCAAAATCCAACGTTCATGGGCCTGCCACGTTCATGCAGAATACCGG
>JBDUEM010000412.1:0-4809 GCA_040002435.1 Bryobacteraceae bacterium | reverse complement strand
TGCATCTCATCCGGTGGTGGGCCTGGTCTTCAAAACCAGCGAACGGTCTTATGGGCCGTTGGTCGATTCGACTTCGACGCATTCCCGCCATTGCCGCGAACCGCCGCCTGACCTAGCGCCGGCTCGCGAAGAACGAATTTTTATCGAAGCGCGCGTCCACCGCCACGTCAAAGAAACCGATCATCATCTCCTGCCAGCTTTGTTCGCCGAAGCGGACTTCCGCCGAAGGATCCGGGTTCAGAGGGTTGTTAGGCGAATTGTCGAACCAGGCGGTGCATTGCATGCGGGTTCCCGCCGGCAGCAGGCGGGGTGTGCGCAGCCTGTAGTTAAGCTGCCACCGGAAATCGTAATGGTCGATCTTTAGCAGCGCTTCCACATGGCCGTTTCCGGTGGGCAGCGAATATTCGAACGCCTTGCCGCGAAGGTGCATGTGTGGAAACAGGCTGAGCAGCAGTGCTTCATTCGGCAAGGTTCCCGATACCTGCACACGATATTTCGGGTCGCCCGGCGGAATTACAAATTTGTCGTTTCCCATCTGCAGCGTCAGCACCACCTGCTTTGGGGCCTCCGTGGAAAGCGTTAGCCCGACCCGCGTGCGGTCCAGTTGCGCTTTCCCGTTCGCAGTGTAGTGAAACTGGATCACAATGTCGGATCCGGCCTTGATTCGTTTCGCCATACCCGCCGGCCACTCCGCGTAACTGTTGCCTGGACTGTAGACCAGCAGCACGTCGCTGGTGGTGAACGATGCTGGATTCGGAATTCCTTCCGCCGATGCCGGCAGGGCAAACGGTACGCCGCGGGGCTGACCTTTGAGCCACGCGGAACCCCCTTCCCGCACGTACACGACAGCGTGGTGCACCAGAGCCGGATTGCCGGGCCGCACCTCCACCTTCTGCACCCAGGTATCTTTCGAGAGGTCTCCGGGCAGGATGACGTATTGATACTCGATGGTTCCCGAAGCAGGAACCGCAACCGGTTTGGGCATCGCCAGGATACGGTCAGGTTTCCCGATATTCCAGTCCGAGTTCCAGGTCCGGCTGACCGGCGCCTCCGCGGCGTTCCCTTCCGGGGCGCCGCCGTGCACCCAACTGGCAAGCGTCTCGATCTCCGCTTTGGAGAGCGCGGAATCGTTAGCAAAATGGCCGTATGCGGGGTCCGCAAACCAGGGCGGCATCTTTCGCGATAAAACTGCTTCCAGAATCGCCTTCGCCCAGGGGCGTGTCTGCTGGTAAGTGGCAAACGGCATCGGCGCAATCTGGCCAGTCCTGTGGCATTCCTGGCACCGGTTCTGCAGGATGGGCAATACATCGCGATGGAACGTGGTGGCGGCAAGCAGGGCAGCGGCGTAAACCTTCATCCTGCTTCGATGCTACGACAACCTCTGCTGGTCGTTAGATCTCTACACCGATCGCAGTTTCTCCAGCAGGCTGCCGTTGGCGCAGGAACATGCGCTGGATGTCGACCGGCGTGCCCCCCAGTGCGCTACGAATGCCGATCTCCCGTGCTATAAAGACAAAAGGCCCTGTGATGGGGACCTCGGGACCTTACTGTTGGAGTTGAGGCGTATGTTCAGTTCCGGATATCGTAAGTTCTTCGTTCTTCTTTTTCTCTTCGCCGTCGCGTTGGTGGGGGGTTCCTATGTACGTTCTCGCTGGCCCCTTTCTTCTTCCTCCGACCCCAGCATTGCCGGCGCGTGGAGTGTCGAGAAATCAGGCTCCGGCCTCGCCGTAAGTTGGAATTTCAGGGCGCCGCTCTTCCAGGGCGCGCAAACGGCCGTCCTCGAAATCGAAGATGGAGGCGAACGGAGAAGCATCACACTGAAACGGGAAGACCAGGCCAGGACGCTCTTCTACACACCGCGGCAACTCGATGTCACCTTGCGCCTGCGCATCCCCCAGGCTGGCACCGGCCAGCCGGAGAAGACGGAGATCATCCGGATTGGAATGCCGGAGCAGGCTGCTGTCGTCAAGCCTGCGGCGCCAGTGCAGCCCGCGCCCGAGGAAACGAGGCGTTCCGCCGACGTGCCTGATCGTCCGCCGGCCGGGAAGGCGAGCCGTCCCGTGGCCGCGGAAGGGAGCCGGTCCAGGACGATTGCTCCGGTTTCCGTTTGGCGCGTCAGGGCATTCGCCCCTCCTTCCCTCACCAGTCACCTGAAAGCTAACGGGATGGACGTGGCTGTTTACGTGAAAATTGCGCCATCTGGAAAAGTGACGGCGGCCAGTACACGGAAATACGGTAGTGCCACCGAAGCTGCACTGGCGAAGATTGCGACAAATGCCGCGATGCAGTGGAAGTTCGATCATCTGAAGGACTCCGGCCGAGGCAATCCCATCTATCGCGACTTCGTGATCCATTTCAAATTCCCCAAGACCTGAGGCTTTTTGTGTAGCATGTCTGAAGACATGTTACGTATCACCGCTATTCTCTCCGCAGTTCTGCTGGCATCGGGCCTCGGCGCCTTGGCCGACGAATACGTGCTTGGCCCGGACTCCCAACCGCAAGCCGGCGTTCCCAAGGGCACACTGATGCAGCACCAATGGACCAGCAGGATTTTCCCCGGCACCGTGCGCGATTACTGGGTCTACGTTCCGGCTCAATACAAGGGCGACAAGCCAGCCTGCCTGATGGTATTCCAGGACGGCGGCGGATTCGTGGGCGAAAAAAGCACATGGCGCGCGCCCGTCGTCATGGATAACCTCATTCACAAAGGTGACATGCCGATCACCATCGGCATCTTTATCAATCCCGGTGTGATGCCGGAGCTGTCCAGCGGCCAGCAGGCGCGCTACAACCGCAGTTTCGAGTACGACGCGCTGGGCGACCGCTACGCGAAGTTTCTGATTGAAGAGATCATTCCCGAAGTAGGCAAAGAGTACAAAATCTCGACCAACCCTGACGATCGGGGCTTGTTGGGATCGAGTTCGGGCGGCATTGCCGCATTCAATGCCGCCTGGGTGCGTCCGGATCAGTTCCACCGCGTCATCAGTTTCGTCGGCAGCTATACCAACCTGCGTGGCGGAGAAATTCTCTCCTCGCTAGTCCGTAAGACCGAGCCGAAGCCCCTTCGCGTATTCCTGCAGGACGGCAAGAACGACCAGGACATCTATTCCGGAAGCTGGTACATCGCCAATCAGGATATGGCGGCGGCGCTGAAGTACTCGGGCTATGATTCCACCTTCGTGGTGGGCACCGAGGGTCACAACGGAAAGCACGGTTCAGCCATTCTGCCGGACGCACTGCGCTGGCTGTGGCGGGAATACCCGAAGCCCATAGCAAAGTCCACAGCCACGGTCTCCAGAAACGTCACCAGTTTCCTTGACCCCGGCAAGGAGTGGGAACTCGTGGGCGAGGGCTACAAATTCACGGAAGGCCCCGCCATGGACAAACAGGGGAATGTGTATTTCACCGACATTCCCAACAACCGTGTCCACAGGATTGGCCTGGACGGCAAAGTGACCGTGTTCAAGGAGGATTCGGGCGGTACGAATGGCCTGATGTTCGGTCCCGACGGCCGCCTGTATGCCTGCCAGAACGGGCGCAAACGGATCGTCGCCTGGACCACCGACGGCGCTGAGTCGGTAATTGCCGAAGGCGTAAATTCAAATGACCTGGTGGTGAACGCGAAGAACGAAATTTACTTCACCGAACCGCCCACCAAGAAGGTTTGGTTCATCAATGCCAAAGGTGAGAAGCGCGTAGTGCATGAAGGGATCGGGTTCCCGAATGGTGTGCGGCTTTCGCCCGATCAGTCTTTGTTAATGGTGGCCGATTCACAGGGCAAATGGGTTTGGTCGTTCCAGGTATTGCCGGACGGATCGCTGGCGAACGGCGTTCCGTTCCACCGGCTGGAGACCATGGACGATTCTTCGGCAAGCGGCGCGGACGGCATGACGGTGGACACCAATGGCTTTCTGTACGTGGCGAGCAAAATGGGCATTCAAATCTGCGACCAGGCGGGCCGAGTCATGGCCATTATCTCGAAGCCGCAGATTTCGCCGCTCTCGAACGTTGTCTTTGGCGGGACGGATATGCAGACCCTATACGCGACCTGCGGCGATAAGGTGTTCCGGCGTCACTTGCGCGCCAGGGGCGTGTTTCCCTGGACCGTCGTCCGGCCGCCGAAGCCGCAGCTATAGATACCGGCCGTCGATTTCCACCTGATAACCGCTTGCCAGGCGATTGGTCTCGTTGGCCATTCCCACGACGGCCATCATTTCCATAAACATCGCGTCCGACATTCCCGCTTTCCGGGCAGCGGCCGTGTGTGATGCGATGCAGTACCCGCACTGATTGGTCGCGCTGACCGCAAGGTACAGCAGTTCCTTCGTCAAAGGATCCAGCGCTCCTGGAGCCATAATTTGCCTGATGCTTTCCCAGGTCCGGCGCAGGGTTGCCGGATCGTGCGCCAGCGCTTTCCAGAAATTGTTGATGTAGTCCGTATTGCGCGTCGCCATGATGTCGTCATAGACGGCACGCACTTCCGGACCGGCGTCCGCGTATTCAATCAAGCCAAGTGTAGCCATGTTTTTTCCACGTGCCCTCTCAAGATACACTGAACCTTGCAGCCGCTCTACATAAAGGTCCATGCCCGGGACAACGTCGCGATCGTAGTCAGCCCCGAAGGTCTGCCCGCGGGAACCGCTTGCCCGGATGGCCCGACTCTCACGGAACGCATTCCCCAATCCCACAAAGTGGCTCTCCGCGATTTCGAAGCGGGCGAACCCGTCATCCGCTACGGTCAGGTGATCGGTCTGGCGCTGCGGCCCATCCGCGCCGGATCCTGGATCCGCGAAGACGTATTGGAGCTGC
>JBDUEM010000411.1:0-4870 GCA_040002435.1 Bryobacteraceae bacterium | reverse complement strand
GTGGACGAAGATCTGGCCACCCGCAAGACCAAAGCATCGGAGAACCGGCGCAAGCTGGACGAACTGCGCAATGCGACATCCCGCCTGAAGGCGCGAAAGGATTCGCTGGAAGAAATTATTTCGCATCGCGCCTACACCACGGAATCCGTGAAGCGCCTGTTCACGGCGGTGGAGCGCGGCCAGGCGCAGGATTTGAAGCCTGCCGGCGTGCTTGCCGACTTTGTGGAAGTGGATACCGCCTACGAAAAAGCCACGGAAGAATTTCTGCACGACGAACTGGAATACGTTGTTGTGTCGGATTGGAGCCAGGCGGAACAGGGCATTGATCTGATGCGCGGCGACATGGACGGGCGCGCAACGTTTTTGGTTCACCCGCAGCAGGGTGAGGAATCCATCGCAAAGGCTCCGCTGCTGGAACCGGTGCTTGGCCCTGAAACCGGTATCACCGGCCGCCTGAGCAGTGTGCTGCGCCTCACCAACGGGCTTACGAACGCCCCGGCAGAATTGCTGCCCCGGCTGGCACGCTGTTTTCTGGCCGAGGATCGCGCGGCGGCGCAGCGACTGGCGCTGCAATATCCGGACATTTACTTTCTGCTTCCCGATGGCATCTGTTATCACGGACACGCCGTCAGCGGCGGCAAGAAGACGGGCAGCGGTCCGCTGGCGCTGAAACGCGAACTGCGCGAGATCACCTCGCAGTTGCAAACCAGCCAGGGTGAGTTCGACCGCACACAATCGCTGCTGCGGGATCTGGAAGACGATATCGCGCGGCTGACCGAAGACATGGAACGGCTGCGCGGCATGCAGCAGACGCAGGAAAAAGATGCGCTCGCCATCGACCATGAAATGCGCAAGATGGGCGAGGAGTTTTCGCGGGCCAACTCGCGGCTCTCGGTTGCACGGCTGGAACTGCAGCGGCTGACGCAGGAAAATGAGCGCTCGCTCGCCAGGCGCGGCGAGACCGAACAGGCGGTGGCCGCAAAAGAGAGCAGCCGTGCGGAGCAGGAGCAGGCTCTGGCCGATGCCAGGGCGGCGCTGGATGAATTCCGCCAGCAGTCCGTGCGGATTGGGGAAGAACACGCGGCGCTCCGTGTCGATCTGGCCGGGTTTGAAGAGCGGCGGCGTTCGGAACAAGCCGCCCGGATGCGCGTGGAAAATCAGGTACGCGACGTGGCGCACCGGCGGCAGGAACTCGACCGTGAGACAGAGCGGCTTGGTATAGAGAAGGCGCGGCTGCTGTCTGACAATATTGAACTCGACGCCCGCGCTGCCGCCCTGGCTGAACAAATTGCACAGAGCGAGGCCGCGGTAGCGGAGAAAGCCCAGGCAGAAGCCGGACTTCGTGCGTCGTTGCAAACGGCCGAGGATCTGTTGCGGCAGTTCCGTTTGGAAGTGCAGGCCGCCGGTGAAAAGCGTTCGCTGGTGGAACTGGAGCTGGTGAAGCGGCAGTCGGAATTGAAGTATCTTGATGAGACTTGCCGCAAAGAATTGAATGCCAGCCTGGACGAACTGGCGCAATCGGAAGAGACGGTGCTGGACGAAGACGGCCTGGCGGAAGCGGAACAGAGGTACCAGGAAGTGCGCGCCAGGATTGAGGCGCTTGGGCCGGTGAATACACAGGCGATGCAGGAATTTGAGGAGGCACAGCAGAGGTACGATTTCCTCAATGCGCAGCGGCAGGATCTGCTCGACTCTATCCGCGATACCGAGAAGGCTATTCACGAGATCGATGCGGAATCACGAAAGCGGTTTGCCGAAGCATTCGAAATCATCAACGGGCACTTCCGTGAGATGTTCAAGACGCTGTTCGGCGGCGGCGTGGGTGAGATGCGCTTGAACGACGAAGCTAATCTCTCCGAGTCGGGTATCGACATCGTGGCTTCCCCTCCAGGCAAGAAGCTGCAGAGCGTCCTGCTGCTATCGGGCGGCGAGCGGGCGCTTACCGCGATGGCGCTGCTGATGGCCATCTTCCGGTATTCCCCGAGTCCCTTCTGCATTCTGGATGAGGTTGACGCGCCTCTCGATGAAGCGAACATCGAGCGACTGACGCGCCTGATCAAAGACATGTCGCACCAGACGCAGTTCATCGTGATCACCCACGCGAAGCGAACCATGGAGTCGGCACAGGCACTGTATGGAGTCACTATGCAGGAGCAGGGCGTGTCAAAACTGGTCTCAGTGAAGTTCCAACCCCTGCCGGATAAGGTGAAAGCGATGGAGCCCGAGCTGGCGGTCGTGTAACGGGCCGTACCAGGTGGTCCGGCGCGGACGTGGGCGTCCGCCGTACACGAGTGTGGGACAATTCCCATCTAGGCTGCGCATGAAAGGCTCATCTACTTCGGACCTGGACGTTGAGACTCAACTCGTTCATTTGGTCCAGGCGTCGTCCGCGCTGCTTTCCCGCTCCGACCCCGGAAAGGCCCTGCGAACCATCTTTGAACTGGCCGCCAGCTTCGTCACCGCCGATGCTTACGCCGTATGGCGGATGCAGGCGGAAAGCCGCTGGGTTCGAGTCGCGTCTCTGGG
The DNA here is from genome assembly GCA_040002435.1 of Bryobacteraceae bacterium. Classification (GTDB taxonomy): domain Bacteria; phylum Acidobacteriota; class Terriglobia; order Bryobacterales; family Bryobacteraceae; genus JANXXV01. The sequence goes on along the minus strand of JBDUEM010000411.1, from coordinate 2,344 downwards.
CCTGTCAGACCAGTACGAGAAAGTCGCCTTTTCTGAAAGTGCGATCGGACCGTTACCGGAAGACATTTTTTCTATTGAGGACCTCCAGTCCCATCCCCTGGTGGCGCGTCGCCACGAGATGTACCGGGCCGAGGGATTGCGGTCGATGCTGACCATTCCCCTCCTGATTCACGGGGAACGAACGGGGACGCTGGTGTTCTACTATCGGTCTCCACATCAATTCAGTGCAGCCGAGAAGACGCTGGCGGGCGCCCTGGGGCATCTGGCCGGAGCGGCGTTGAGTACGGCGGAGTTGTGTGCATCGCAGATTGAAATGCGGGCGGCTGCGGAGGCGGCCGAGAGCCGCGCTGCGTTTCTGGCCAAGGCGGGCGAAGCGCTGGCCGCTTCGCTTGATTACGAGACGACGCTGGAGACTGTGGCTGAGTTGGCCGTGCCGGATTTCGCCGACTGGTGCGGTGTCGATCTGCTGTTGAAGAATGGCGAAATCAAGCGGCTAGCCGTAAAGCATTTCAATCCGGCGAAGATCGCCTTTATGCGCGAGTTGATCGAGAAATATCCGCCGGGAGAGGCCGACGCCGGCCGGATCGCGATTTCCACGGGGAATTCGCTGCTCATGTCCGAGATTACGGAAGGGTTGATCACGGCGCGGGCTCGCGACGCCGAGCATGCGCGGTTGATCCTCGAACTTGGATTGAAGTCGTTTATCGTGGTGCCGCTGGTAGCGCCGGGACGAGTGTTTGGTGCGCTCACTTTCGCCACGGCGGAGTCTCAACGAACTTACACGGCAGCCGATCTGCAACTGGCGGAAGACCTGGCCCGGCGCGCCGCGACAGCTATTGACAATGCGCAACTGCACAGGGAAGTGCGCGATAACGAGGAGCGTCTGAGACTGGCAATCGACGCCGGCAAGATTGGGGCGTGGGACTGGGACGTGAGGAACGACCATGTGGAGTGGTCCGACCGGGTGTATGAAATGCACGGCGTGGCGCCGGGAACCTTTGGCGGGAAGGTCCAGGATTTTTCAAAGTTGATTCACCCGGACGATTTGCAGATGGTTGAGAGTGCAATCCGGAACTCACTGGAGCGAGGGGAACCGTACGATCTGGAATTTCGCGTGATTCATCACACGGGTGAAGTCCGCTGGCTGACCACATCGGCCCGCGTGATTTACGACGAGCAGGGCCGGCCAGTGCGGATGCTGGGCGCGACGATGGACACCACGGACCGGCGACGCGCTGAAGAGGTGGCGGAGAAGCAAGCCGAGGCGCTGGCCCGCTCGAATTCCGAACTGCAGCAGTTTGCGTTTGCCGCTTCCCACGATCTGCAAGAGCCATTGCGTATGGTAAGAATTTTCGGCCAGCTGCTGAGCCGGCAGTACAAGGGCAAGCTGGATTCGCAGGCAGACCAATTCCTCGAGCAAATAGAGAGCGGGACGGAACGGATGGCGAACCTCATTCAAGACCTGCTTGCCTATTCGCAGGTGCTGCACGGGGAGCCGGCCGTCACGTTAGTCGACTGCAACGAAGTGCTCGCTGTAGTGCTGCAAAGCTGCCGTGCCTCGATTGAGGAGAGCGGAGCACTGATCGAAGCGGGTCCGCTACCTACCATCCCGGCGGAAAAACTACAATTGGTCCAACTGTTCCAGAACCTTTTGTCGAATGCGATCAAGTACCGGAAGCTGAATGAGGCGCCGCGGATCCGCATCGACGCGAGAGAGACGCCGAAGGAGTGGCTGCTGTGCTTCGCCGACAACGGCATCGGTATCGCGGCGGAGCACCAGGACAGGATCTTCGCGGTCTTCGCGCGCCTGGGAGGGAACGAGTCCGGCGGGACGGGTCTTGGGTTGGCCATCTGTGAAAGGATCGTCAAGCGGCGCGAGGGAAGGATCTGGGTGGAATCCGAACCGGGTGTTGGTTCGCGGTTCTACGTCGCTTTGCCCAGGAGTGTCTCCGCGCCAGTATAGCTATTCGGGAAACGTAGCGTGCAGCGCTGCCGCGGCGCCTGGCTGCTGGATACGTGACGGCCCCATGGAGAGCCACTCCCTGCCCACGGCACGAATACGTTCCAGGTCCGCGCCGCCCACCCCGATCAGCGAATAGAAGACGCCGCGTTCGGACTCTTCATTTGGCAGCGCAAAGAAGTCCATTCCCATTGGTGAGAAGTGATTGGGATACCGCTTGAGGGTATCGGCGTCCACCGGGTGCCCCTGGCTGTTGAGCCAACCGACCGGCCAGTGATCCCACGAACTCGAGATCCAGCCTACGCCGCCGGTGTCTTTGTGGCTGTGTTCCTTCAGGCGCGTGAAGTCATGCCGGAAACCGGAGGCGTCGCCGAAGATGCAGAA
>JBDUEM010000410.1:0-4881 GCA_040002435.1 Bryobacteraceae bacterium | reverse complement strand
TCTACCCCTATCGGCTGCGAACTTCAGAATCGGGATTAAAACCACGGGCTGCTAGGCGCAACTGATCGAGCTTTAAACTCATAGCTAATGCGTTTGCGCCGTAAGATCTCGCAACTGCGGCCAACGCGTCCAGCAGCCTACTTCGTTCGCTACAAATACCGCCACTTATGAATAGCTCTTGGCATTGTTGGTTGTACATCTAATTGATGGGATTCAGACTCGGATGCAACGTTTCGTCTATTGTGAGATATATTTACACGTCTTTAAGCCACATAGACACGTGTCCGACGCGCGTCTCTAAGACAGCAAGTGTAAAGCGGTCTTCTATCCTCAGCGATCTGTAGAACTTAGACAAGCCGGACAGGGCCCCATGGTGTGTCGCTCCGTCAGTAGTTGAACGCCCATCCCGGCATCATACCTGGACCTGTTTGGTTCCGGCTACGCCGGGTTAGGGCTTACAACCCCTACTAGGAATCTTTACCGCGTCGCAGCGGCTGAACGAGGCCGAGGCGGCCTTCACCGAGAGCTTCCCAAGGTCGGGGCCGCGGCTTCCGCGTGTTGGTTATGAGCTATTTCTTCTGCCTTTCTTTTGACTCACGATAGCCAGCCTTAAGCGCATCGGATTCCGACATATATGCGCCTTGTTTGGTCTTGCCGTACCACCGGTCGCCCTCTCGATGAAAGACTTTTGTATCCTTATTGACCCACACCATCCCGGCACCGCCGCCGGCTGTTTGTGTCGTACTGGTAGAAGGAGAGGGTCTCGCAGTAGTTGACGCCGGTTTGGCGGATGGAATGACCGGTGCAGCAGACTTACTAGCGGGTGCTGCCAGTGGTGTCGTTACGCTGACCTTTACCATAGGTGTTATACCCTTTAGCTGGCTTGCAGACAGTCCCGCTTTTGACAGGTCAGAAACTGATGCGTAAGGACGGCTGCCGATAATTTTCTTTGCGGTGGCTGATCCGATTCCCGGTACAGATTCCAATTCCGCCTGGGTGGCGGTGTTTAAGTCTACGGGCGCGGTGGGGGCCGTTTTCTTCGCCTTCTTCTCCTGCGCATGTTTTTTGGCTGCAGGTGCACTCTGAGCATTAGTAAAACCTGAGATCGTAAGAAGCAGCAAAGCCGCCCCAAGAATGAAAGGCCATCTAATTAGTTTTTGCATAAAGAGCTCCAGTGAAAGGATTTTACATTACGAAGAGCCGAACCGGCGCATAAGCTTCTAGGTCTTCTGCGCCGCCTTGGGCTACGGGGGTGATGCTTCGCGGAGCAGTTCTAGCTTCACCAGTGCCGTTCCGACACTCACAAAACCGAGCCGTTCAGCCGCGGTGATCCGAAAAAAACGGGTGGAACTTGTGAGCGCGCGGCTCCAGTCGACTACCATCCTTTCAGCCGCCGGGTTTCCTCTTCAAGTTGCCGCAGTGGCTTTGGTGTCGCTCACTTCCATGCCGCCGGAGAGAGGTTACTAAACCGCTCGCTGCTTGACAACGGCGTGATAAAGCACAAGCAACAATATGGCGCCAAATAGCGAGGCGATAAACCCGGCAGAGGCATCAGCCGAATACCAGCCGAGGGCACGGCCGAGGAACGTAGCAATCAACGAACCCACAATACCGATGCAGATGGTAATGAAGAAACCGCCGGGATCTCTGCCGGGAGTCAATAATTTAGCCACCGCCCCGACGATGAGACCAATTAATAGTGTCCACAAAAGATGCATAGCCCTCCTCTCAATCTCAACTTTGTGTTCGATTCGCGATCTTGGCAAGGGTCACAGCGAGTACGGCGCTCCCCAAAGTTTTTATCAACGTCGGGTGTTCGGCGTAAATGGAGCTAAGTCTATCGACGATCGAGGGGTCATGCTGCTCGACGTGCTGAGCGACTTGCTGTATTACCTCCGGTGAGATCTGCTCGGCGGCTTCGGGAGTGACGGTTTCGCCAGAAGCGAATTTAGAAGCTAGCCCTCCAAGGCCTGCACTTGCGAGTATGGAAGGAAGGTTGGGTCCAGCGGCGGAGAGCAGGGCGTTAAGGACACTGCTTTTCTGAGCTCCGTTGGAATTTCCAAATAACTGTCCGGCAAGCTGCGCGAAAGGAGGAGTGTCGTTGGAGCGGAACATATCCCCGAGAGCGCTTCCCAAGGATGACGAAGGAACGGCATTCGTCACTTGATCGAAGTGACTTTCAGCGTCGGCAACATTGACGTTTTTTCCGGCGTACTGTTGTAGTAAACCACTTACACTGTCCATCCAATTCATGATGAGTCTCCTTTCAAGCAGCGGGGATGCTCAGCTTCTGCCCAATCTGAATCTTATTGGGATCATCTAATTGATCCTGGTTAGCTTCGAAGATACGCATATATTGGTTCGCATCGCCATAAAAGTGTTTCGCGATCTTCGACAGCGTATCGCCGGACTGCACAGTGTACTTCTCCGCCGCAGCAGCAGGAGCCGTCAAGCTCGGATCAATGGAGATGTCGCAGGACAAGTCTCCAAATCCGGGATCGACGGCTTTTACAGCGTTCCAAACTTCGTTCTTTACATCTTGGTTGGGCGCGGCACCTTGCATTACGAGCTTGGCGCCATCTACATGAAGGTGATCCAGCCGCACATTACGCCGCTTGATCAGATCCAGGACGCTCGCATACTTCTGTTTCAGTTGTTCTAAGTCGGCCATGATGGAAAATCCTCCTAAGTCATACCAATCGATGATTGATGATTAAGGTACGGATTGTACGGTCGTTGCGTACTTCCACCGGACAAAGCCCCTAGAATAGAATCTCTACAAAAAATACGAAATTCTTGCGACGGCGGCCAGGCTAAGGAAGCCTACATCGCGACCCTAACCCCCGAATTATCAGCTGGCCGAATTAGAAGGTCAGTTCCGTGGTCAAGTGTATCCCTCAGACCTTTGAAACGCAACGGTGGATTACGCATTAATCATTCTCTGCAGTGACTTCGCTGGCCGAAAATGCAATACGCGTTTCGCGGGCACTTCGACCCTCGCCCCTGTCTTAGGATTTCTCGTGATCCGCGCCCTCCGGTGTGTCGTTGAGAACCTGCCAAAACCACGGACTTGCACGCAATCGCCCCGATTGAGCGCACCGACCATTGCATCGAGCACGATCTCCAATAGCCGGCGGCTTTCTTTTAAGGACGATTCACAGACGCGGGCTACTTCCCTCGATAACTCCGCCTTTGTCAGCTTGCCAGGCATATCCAAGGGTCTGAGCCCTTATTGGACCTGTTCAATACGAACGTTAGCAACACCCTGTTTGATGAATCCAAGCTCTTGAGCCGCATGTCTGGTGACGCTGATTTCTCGTCCTTTTACAAAAGGACCGCGGTCGTTTACCTTTACGACCACACTCTTATTGTTGGCAAGATTCGTTACTTTCACTTTTGTCCCCATGGGCAAAGTGCGATGAGCAGCCGTCAAGGCATTACTGTCAAACTTTTCGCCGTTTGCGGTGACGTGACCGTTGTGGCTGCGAGCATAGTAAGAGCATTTGCCTGTTGTAGAGGATTCCGCTTTCGTCTGAGCGAGTCCATATTCCAAGGTAAACGCGGTGAATATAATCAACCAAAGGATTCTCATGTTGTCTCCTCTAAAACCGTCCTAGAGCCTATCACGTTGCGTGTATTATACCGAATGTCTGATATACTCTCAGTGATCTGCTCTCACCTTCAGAGACAAGAGAATCTGAGTGAAAGTCACATCTCGAATGCGCACGCAAACCACCCTGCGATCAAGCGCGGTGGAGAGAAAACAGCCGAGCGCGGGCCGGAGTAACCGCCAAAAATTTCAAGCCGAAAGCACAAGCGGCATTCCGCAAATCCTCACGGTCTATCCCGGCCTGGCAATCGGCAACGCTAAGGGAGGCTTTACGATCCATGCGAACCGATTGGCGGTCCCTCAGAAAGACAGTGGAAAACTCGTCGGAAACTAGAACTTTTCCACGGTGAAACGGTATCCGTCAAGACGGTGAAACGGTATCCCTATTAATAGTAAAGATAATAGTTTTCTTGTAGTTGAGCGTCCCCCAGCTGTGGAAACAGTTCCGAAGTGAAGGCGCTTCGCTACGCTGCGCGTCAAACGGCCCTGGAACCCGGCACTGGAGGCCGGTACCTTAATTTGATCAGAATCGCGGCCGGCGAGCCAGGAGCCATCCTCTAGGGCGTTTCGTACCTCCTGAGCTCATTTAGGGTCAGAATTAGCCCAGGCTGCGTTTGTGTTGCTGCAACAACGATGTAAAGCAGTGTTATCTCCTCAACACTTGGCTGTAACGGGAACACAGTGCCAATTTCAGGTACAGTTAGGGGTTGTAAGCCCTAAACAGCGGAATTGATCAATTGATCCAGGCCGTAATTAAGGAGTGGGCTATTGCAAGTTCACCCACGCGAGGATGCTTCTAGTGCCTACTTGCAATAATACAGAATCGTATTAAAATGTTTGGAGAATGCCGAGACACGCATCTCCACTTTCCTGTTCATCTGAGGTCAAGGCGGAATTGGTGGCGATCAGTAGGAGCCGCATATTGGAAGCAAGGGCCGTCGAGCGTGCTCGCATCATCCTGGCTTGTTTGGAAGGGTTGGAGATCCAGCAAGTAGCGAAACAACTGAACGTCTCGGTGTTAACGGTAAGCAAGTGGCGTCGCCGGTTTGCGCAACATGGCTTAAAGGGCTTGGGGGATCGTCCGAGGCCGGGCAAGCCGCCGACATATGGGGCCGATTTCCGACAGCGTGTTTTGGCATTGCTGGAACAGGTTCCGCCGCCAGGGTTGGCGCACTGGGATGGACCGGCGGTCGCCGCCGAACTCAGAGCCAGCGTACATGCGGTGTGGCGGACCTTGCGCCGGGAAGGAATCTACTTGCAGCGACTGCGGA
>JBDUEM010000409.1:0-4885 GCA_040002435.1 Bryobacteraceae bacterium | reverse complement strand
TTAGCCGCTGAGCGCGCGACCGCCGAAGAACTGGAAGTAGTGAAATCTTACCTGGATCGTATGGAGCAATCGGGTCTCGATTCGAAAGATTTTCTGAACTCGGATATTGGCTTTCATCTGGCCATCGGCGAAGCAGGTCACAACGCCATTCTATTGAACGCCCTCCTGCTGATTCGGAATTTGATGCAGCGGTGGATTGGCGGCGCCTTAGCCGTTCCCGGTGTCCAGGGCCAGGCACTTCAGCAGCACCATCGTATTTTTGCGGCCTTGAACCAGCGGGATGCGCTGAGCGCACGCGCTGCCATGTCTGCTCATTTGCAGGACATGGCGAGCCATCTTGTGGAAGTACGTCACGAAGCTCTGCCAATGGGCGAGGCCATGAGCATGCCCGGCGCGGCAATAAACCAGCTTTAGTTCTTGCGGAAGGCCGCGGGGCCCGGCCAGGTAAGAGTGCCTGCGCAATACTCCGGCTCCACGAGCGTTCGCTCGGGTTCGCTTCCCGCGTAGACCCAAATCATCGCCATATCGGCATTCGATTCATTCATGAACCGATGCGGCTTTCCGACTGGCACGAACGCCGTACCGTAGCCGCTGACCTGGCAGCCGCTTCCTTGCACCAGACACAGCGCCGTCCCTTCCACAATCGTGATCGATTCATCATATTCATGGAAGTGGCAGGGAAGCGAGGATCCCGGTTGGAAGCGCCCATACCCACCGCAGATTCCCACGGCGCCGAGGCTGCCTTTGAACAGATCCCGAAAAAGGGCTCCAGGCGAGAGTTCGTAGATTTCCGCTTCGTGAAATCGGGAGATGTGTTCCGGATCCGCGGCCTCCGGTTTCCCCAACCCGCGCACTGCCCGCACAGGCCGAACTTCCACGAACCTGCGGGATGGCTCAGGAGTCGCGAACGCCCAATGAGCCAGCATGGGCAAGATCGAAGATTGATTACGGACCGAATGGGGAACGCCGGCTGGGATGTGAATGCAATCCAGCTCGCGCAGTTCGTAGGAGCGCCCGTCCCCAACCACATTCGCCTCACCGGATAGAATTGTGACCGCTTCGCTGCAATCGTGTTCGTGATACAGCAGTTCAGCGGCACGCTCAAACGTCGCAGTGCCAGTGCTGATCCCGGTTGCTCCGCAACGCCGGGAAACAAAGACGCGGATGGCGACGCCGGGAGTTTCACTCGCAGCTGGGGCAACGTTCCCGGGTGTAATCTGTTCCCTAATCGTCAGCTCTGAGGGGGAGGTAGTCGCCATTACTGCTCTGCCCTGGGTCTGACGACCGATTGCTCGCGCAGATAGTGAATGAGAGTATCGGGACCCAGCACACCCCCTCCCATTCCGCTCAGATTCACACCGCCGTACGGCACGCCGTGAACAAAGACGTTATGCGCGTTGATCCAGGAGTTCCCGGCGATCAATGAACGGGCTATCCGGTCCGCGCGTGCGGCATCCTGAGTCCAGACGCTGTTCGCCAGGCCGTAGCGGGATTCATTGACTCTGTCGATGGCTTCCTCTTCCTCCTCGAAGCGCATTCACATAGGGCACCGGCCCAAAGATCTCTTCCTTGCAGGCAACATTCCCGGAATTGCCTGCCAGCAGCGCCGGTTTCACATAGTAGCCGCCGGAATATCCAGGTATCTCCGCCGGGCCCCCTTCCAGCAACAACTCGGCACCGGTCTGCGCTCCCGTCCGGACGTAATTGAGGACCCGGCTGCGCTGTTTCTCGCTCACCACGGGCCCCATTTGCGTGCTGTCGTCTTGCCCATATCCGATGCGGACGTTGCGCAGAAGACCGACCGCCTCGTCCACAAACCGATCGTATAAATTCTTGTGAACCAGCCAGCGGGATGCGGTGCAGCAGACTTGGCCGGCATTCAGAGTGATTGCACCCACCAGCGCCTGCGCTGTTGCCGACACGTCCGCGTCGTCAAAAATGACGGCCGCGCCCTTGCCTCCGAGTTCCAGCTTCACGGGAACCAGGTTAGCGGCGCAAGCCTGTGCCACCAGAGTGCCCACTTCCGGCGAGCCGGTGAACGACATGCGGGCCAAACCCGGATGGCTTGCGAGGGCTGCTCCGGTTACGTCACCAAAGCCTGTGACGACGTTGATTACTCCGTCCGGAATTCCCGCCAGTTTCACGAGCTTCATCAGATAGAGAGTCGAAAGCGGTGTGTCTTCCGCTGGCTTGATGACGACCGTGTTCCCGGCAGCCAGCGCGGGAGAAATTCCCCAGCCAACCAAAAGAAACGGAAAGTTCCAAGGGAAGATAAATCCACAAACGCCAGCAGGCTGGCGAACTCGCCAAGCCTCATTCCCGGCGACATTGATCGGCTCGCGATACTGAAACTTCGCCGCCAGACCGGCATAATATCTCATCGTTTGCGAGAAATTAGCGATATCCCAGGCTGCCTGCGGCTTTGGCTTCCCGGTATCGAGCGATTCGATAAGGGCCAGGTCGTCCGCATGCTCTTCAACAAGTTGCGCGAGGCGGTTTAAATAAACGAGGCGTTCCTGCGGAGGCATGGTAGCCCATGCGGACTTCCGAAAAGCATGCGCCGCGCTCTCAACGGCAACATTCACATCGCCGCTGGAAGCAATGCAAACATCGGCCAGATGTTCCCCCGACCCAGGATCCCGGGTCGCAAAGGTTTCCGCCGAACCACCCGTCATGGACTTCCCGGCGATCATAAAAGGTAGGGGAGACGCGCCCATCAATCGAGCAATCGCTTCCGCGCCTGAATTGAGTTTGGATTTAGATGGCGTCATACCATTAGATCATCTGTCGTCTTTGGGCTTCTGTCAAGCCCAGTCACATACTGAGAAACTTCAGTTGGTTGAGGGTTTGTTGGGAGGCAAAGGCTGCATCACGATGGAGCGATGCTCAATGAAACCGGTCCGTGGTTCCAATTCGCTTCTCTTCCATTTTTGGAACGCCGTAGCCGGTAGAGTCCAGGAAATATTTTTTGCCGAATCGATGGCGAAGAATTGAACGCGATTATCGTCTTTTCGTGCCAGGTGCCAGTCTGAGTTTCCGACCACCAAGCGGTGGTCCGGCAGTTCCGTAACGCCCCAGCCAATGAGGAGCGAGAAGTCAGGCGAGGCGTCGGACGCATTGAATGACCAGACATTCTTCCAGGACGGATCCAGCTTCATCAGTCCGAACCGCCCCGTGGCCAACGTTGACCCGTCAGAAAGACGCTGCGCCATCACCGGCATACTGGGCAGCACGAACGAATGCAGGATCTCCCCCGAGGGGCTCACCTCCACAATGCGCTGCTCCTCACGAAGGGCTACGAGATAGGTGCCCTGCGGCGTACTGCGCAATAACATGTAGCGGGTGTGATCGGTACCCTTTGCCGGCACAGGAATACGGCGCAGCACCTTGCCGCTGCCGCGCTCCAGTTCGAGGATCGCCTGTTCCTGACTGTTGAGGACTGCGATGCGGCCGTTCGCAAGCGGCACTCCACTCTTCACTTCCGCGGGTGCCTGGAGGCGATATTCCCAGACCGTTTCCTTGGCGCGATTTATCTCCCGGATATAGCGATGTGTAGAAAACAGATAGTGATCATCAGGCAGGGCGAATCCGTCGTAAATGATATCGTCTTCCATCCCTTTAACCTGTTGGCCGGCGGGAGCAGGATGGTACGACCAGGAGGAACTGCCGTCCGCTTCCACAATGTACAGACCCTCGCTGGCGACCAGCAGGGAGCGCCCGAGAGGAGAACTTGCCGCCAGGGCAGCGGCGAATCCGAAAATGAATATTACCGCTGCGGCTAACGCCCATTTACCCGTGGGAACTGGCGATTTCTTCATAAGCTAGCTGACCTCCTGGGGATTCAGTTTTTTTGCCTGACATCCATTTTCAGGAAGCCGGAAGGTCCAATGGTATGACGGCATAAACGCAGAAATCAATCAGAGTCACCGCACAACCTGGGGCTCCGCAGAAGAGTAGCTTCTTCTATCGCGAAACCGCTGCATCGCGTTTGTCCCGGTTCTGGTCGAAGCGAAAGCGCGGCGCTGCGTAGCCGGAGGGCAAATATTGGGCCGGAACGGTCGTCGCGTTTCCGTCGCGAAGCGATCCATAGTGTGGCGACATAATTTCCACGCCACTCTCGTTGAAGCAATCCTGAATGTTCTGATGAAGCTCGGCATAGATCACCGCCATACGCGACGCGTCTGCCGTATAAGCGTTGATCTGGTAGGTGACGTAAAAATCGTCCAGGCTGGTCTGCAGAACAAACGGAGCCGGATCCTTGAGGATCAGAGCCGTCCTCGAAGCCGCGGCGGTCAATAAGTCTTGAACCTGTCGCCAGGGCGCATCGTACCCGATGGTGATCGAGGTATGCAGAATCAGTGGGGAACCGCCTTCCGGCGAACTGAAGTTGACGATATGGCTACTGAGCACCATGGAATTCGGGATGGTGATGAATTCGTTCTTGATGGTGCGAATACGAGTGGCGAGCAGAGTCTTCTCGACAACGTCGCCGGTTGTATCCGCAATCTTGATCCGGTCGCCCAATTGAAAGGCACGGGAGTAAGTCAGGATCACCCCACCGATGATGTTGGCGACCGCTGAAGTGGAGCCCAAAGAAAAGAGAATACCGAGAAAGATAGATACTCCCTGAAATGCCGGAGAGCCGGAACCCGGCAGATACGGGAAAACCACGACCAGTGTGAATGCCAGAATCAGAAACCGGAGAAGCTTGTGAGTGGGCTGCGCCCATTCCAGGTGAAACCCGGGCCAGGTAATCGTCCCTTTTCCCAATTCCCGAAAAAGGAAATGTGAAATTCGCACAAGGAAATACGCTCCAGCCGCACAGAGGATCACGACGAACAGACTGGGGAGATAGGCAAGGAAGGCATCCCGGGCTGATCTTAGC
>JBDUEM010000408.1:0-4901 GCA_040002435.1 Bryobacteraceae bacterium | reverse complement strand
GGATATCGCACGCTGCGCTGGGGCAAGCATGTCGATCTGATCATCACCGATCAGCGCAGCTACGCGTCGTTGGACCGCGGCGCATTGCCGCAGTCCGACCCGCTAGACATCCCGGAGTTTCCGGGGCTCTATCCGGAAGAGGATTTGTACGCCTTGGATGCGGGGCAGCCCATCGCCGATTTCAAGGAAGCGGCCCCGCCGAGGACGATTTTGGGCGCGACGCAGAAGACCTGGTTCCTCGACCAACTCCGCGCGTCTAAAGCGACCTGGAAGATTTGGGGAAATACCATCGCGACGATTGCGATGCGGGGGGATCCGCAAAATCTGCCGGAAGGAATCACGAAGAAGTGGCGCGGCGCCGGATTCGCCGGGTTTGGCGGCAGCGACTTCGGTAACGCGTACTCGGAGCGCGGCGAAATCTACGATTTCATTGAGCGGCACGGCATCACCGGGTTCGCGGTTGTTTCGGGGGATCGCCACAGCTTCTGGGCAGGTCTCGCAGCAAAAGCGCTCCCGCCGAAAGAGTTCAAGCCGGTTGGCCTGGCGTTCGTTACCGGATCGCTTTCGGCTCCGGGGATGGTCGAAGCAAATGAACACAAGTTCCCGAAGGACCATCCTCTCCGTGCGTTGTACGGTCCCGGAGTGAACATGCTGCTGAAGCACGGCGTTCGATCCTGCCTGGAGTACGCCCGCAGCGGCGATGCCGCGAAAGCGCGCGAGCTGTCGAATCCCGATCTAGCGCCCCACGTTTCATTCGTCGATATGGGCGGACATGGCTACGCCGTGGTTCGCGCGGCGGCGGATTCCCTCGAGACCGAATTCGTTGGCATTCCGCGGCCGCTGGAACGAAGCGAGCGTGCGGATGGCGGGCCATTGAATTACCGGGTGCGGTCGAGCGCGAAGTTGTGGGCGAAAGGGGAGAGTCCGAAACTCAAACTCGACGTTCTCGAAGGGGATCCAAAACTGTCGATTTGAGTTTCGGAACGGTCTCACGGCGCCAGGGCACAAGGGATCTTGCCATCCCTTCCGTGAACAACGAACTGCCCAGGTTCTTCCGGTTTAGTGGTGATGCGACGGCGGCCGAGAGGACGGGGATCAGACGGAGGTGGGATTGGCGCACATCCGACGCGCTGCATTCCGAACCTGCGCGCTGCGAGCGCGTTGACGCCGCCGGTGCCAGTGCGGGCGGCGCCCTCGAACCCGATTCAGCGTTGTTGCACCGGGCCGCCCATCATTCAGCGTCTCCAAGTACTTTCATGATCCTCGTTGGTGCGGCCGAACTCATCGAAAACGTGCCTTACGACTTTGCGGCCAATCTGGGCGCCGTCGCGCATAGAATTCCGCCAGTGTAGTCCCGCCCAAACCCGGGCATCGTCGATTTCCCTCGTCACCTGGTTGAGGTTCTGGTAAGTCCGCTCGGTCTGAATCAGTTGCGGCACGGCTGCTTTACTCGTGGTGAGCGTCCAGCGGATTTTGTTGGTGCCAAAGTAACGCGCCACAGCATCGGTGACGGCCGTCGACCAGAACGCATGAGCGGATGGGTACTCGGGGTGGTTCACCGTCAACAGCGGCGTCCAGGCCGGATCCGCGTCGGTATCGGGATTGCCGTCTGTATCGGCTCGCGGAATGGCTGTCCGGGGCCGCCAGGATTTGTAGAAGTACTTGGCCGCGAAACCCGAGATCACCGCATCGGAGGCAGCCGTGTGCACCAGGGCAAAGAATCGAGCCGTATCCCGAACGTTGAGACCGCGGCTGATGGCAAGACTGACAAGATTGCGGTTCCAGTGCACGTAGGTGTGCTCGGCCCAAAAGTACGCGATGTCGGTCTGCTCGGCCGTACGCAGAGAGCTGTTCGAGCGGCCATAATCTCGAGTTTCCGTGAAGTCCTCCTCATAGGCGTTCGACGTCAGCGGATCCGGTCCGCTGGGGCGGAACTGGTTCGGATTCTTGATTACAAATGGCTTCACCTGGCCGAGAATTGCATCCACCGGCTGCGAGCCGCATCCACCGTTCGGTTCGAATTCGCCCGGGGGCGGAGGGTTGGAACTACAAACATAGTTGGCGGCATTGTTGAAGCCATCGCTCATTCGAAGAGTAATCATCGCGTCGGCGGCGGCCTGACCAACTTGCATCCCCGCGCTCTTTGCGGGGCCATCAGGGATGTTCGCCATATACGTGACATATTGCCCATCGAGATAAGCGGTCTGCGAGGCCGCTACGCGTGCCCGCGCTGTGCGGTGGGCTGCGGTGGCAACAGCGGCGCGAACGTCCGCCTCAGGCGGCGCCTTGATGGTTGCCGTATAGGGCCTGAAGCCACCTTCGATAGCCACCACCGCGTCGTAGACGGCAAGGTGAACTATCGTATGAAGCACCTCCGAACTGGCTGGGGGCCTGGGTGCGCTTGCATTATTCACCGCGGGCTGAATGATCGTCGCCCAGTCGGTGACGGCATTGTTCTGGGCGGGAGCCGTACACGCGGTTGCCAGAACAGCGATCAGCATTCTCTTCATATATCCTCCTGTCATGGATCCTCCTGTCATATTGGGTTTTGCGACTGAGAATGAGTGTGAACCGAAGCAGTCGCCAGTCAAATGACCGGCTCCTGAACTTCGCATGATCCGGTAATGAATTCGGGTTTGTTGCTTTCGCGGCGGAGGCTCGTGATAGACTGGGCCGCGCGGAGGACGTACCATGCGGCAGCGCAGCGGTTCGCTGCGGTTCGACGTGTTTCAGCTTGATGTGGGCACCCGCGAACTGCGCCGGCACGGCAGTTTGATCCGGCTCCAGGACAAGCCGTTCGAGTTACTCAAACTGTTGCTCGAAACCCCAGGTGAGGCGGTGAGCCGCGAAGTGATTTGCCGGCGTCTTTGGGGATCGGAAACCTTTGTAGAGTTCGATGACAGCCTGAATCACGCGGTTCGAAAGCTGCGGGAGGCGCTGGGAGATTCTGTCGACGCACCCCGCTTCATTGAAACGCTGCCTCGCCAGGGTTACCGCTTCCTTGGAGACTTACAGTTCATCGGACACGGGCCGCAACACCGTCATGTCGGCCGCGCCCGGGAACTTGGCGAACTTCGACAGTGGTTCGATACGGCCGGAGCAGGGCGTGGGTCAATGGTTTGCATTTCCGGTGAACCAGGAATCGGAAAAACCACTCTCGTTGACGCGTTTCTGACTGAAGTGCTGGAAGGGCATCGCTGCTACGTCGCGCGCGGCCGCTGCTCCGAACGCCTGGTCGGCGCCGATGCTTATCTGCCCGTTCTGGAAAGTCTCGACAGCTTACTTCGCGGCGTGGCAGGGAGCAAAGTAGCTTCCGTGCTCGAGCACGTTGCGCCAAGCTGGTGTGTCGAATTGGCCCCCACACTCAAAGCCATCGGGAGGCCGGCCGAGGGCCTCGGCGTGGAAGCAAGGGCAGCTTCACAGGAGCGCAAGAAACGCGAATTCGTGGCGTTGCTCGAGCAGCTCAGCAGCGAACGCCCCATCATCTGGTTTCTCGACGATTTGCACTGGGCCGACCTGTCTACAGTGGATCTGCTGTCGTTCGTCGTGCCGCGATGCGCCCACATACCGGCCTGCATTCTCGGCACATATCGCCCATCTGACCTGGCGATGGCGCGCCATCCCTTTCTTGACGTGAAGCTGGAGTTGCAGACCCATCGGTCATGCCGGGATATCGAGTTAGCGTGTCTCGGCCTGGAAGATGTGGAAGCATACGTCGCCTTGGAGTTCCCAGGCAACACTTTCCCGCGCGAGTTCGCCGCCGCGATCTTCGATCGAACAGAAGGAAATCCTCTGTTTTTCGTCGACCTGCTCCGGGATTTGAAGAACACGGGGATCATTGCCCAGCAAAACGGTACCTGGGAGCTGGCGTGCCCATTGGCTGACGCAAGTGGCTTACTCCCGGATTCGGTGCGAGCGATGGTTGAGCGAAAGATCGGCCGGCTGAACGAAGACCACCGCCGCCTCCTCCAGATCGCCAGTGTCGAGGGCGTGAAATTCCATTCGGCCGTGCTCGCGCGGGTTCTAGGCATTGATGCCGCGCAGGTGGAGGAATCACTGGAGATCTTGAGCGAGAAGCAGCGGCTGGTGCAATTTTCCGGTCAACTGGAATTTCCGGACTCAACTCTCACGCTGAGCTATTCCTTTTCCCACGCGCTTTACCAGACGGCGCTGTATATGAATATCTCTCCGACGCGCCAGGCGGCGTTGAGCGCGGCAGTGGCGGAAGCGCTCCTTGCCTTTCATCGTGGAGCAGAAGTCGAGATCGCCTCGCGGCTGGGATACCTTTATGAGACGGCACGCAAGTGGGATCGCGCCTCGGAGTTCCTACTCGCAGCCTCCCGCAACGCGGCAAATCAGTCGGCGAACAGGGAGGCTGCCGCACTCGCCTTGCGTGCCATCGATTCCGCACACCGAGTGGAGGATACCACGCGCGACCGGCATCTGTTGAAAGGCGCGCTACAGCTCGCCAAAGCGAGGCAGGCGCTTTCCGAGTGGATGCAGTCAATCGCAGATTTCGACGTGGTATCCGTCGTTGCCGCTCAATGTGGAGATGCGGAGGCGCAGGTAGAGGCGTTATGCGGATCGGCCATCTCGGCGCTTTACATGAAGCGCACCGGAGAGATGCGGGAGCGAACAATGCGCGCCCTCGAAATCGCCAAGTATTCGGGTTCGGGAACAGCTTACCCGGAAAGCCTGCTGGGTTACCATGGCATTTTCGTTGGCGACTTGGCCGGAGCACGCTTTTATCTCGAGCGCTCTGTGCCTGTCCTGCGGCAACGCGGCGCGTCCGAGGCAAGGATCCACGCCACTACTTCGCTCGGATTTCTCCACAATCTTCAGTCCGAGTACGGCAGCGCGGAGTCGGTACTCACGGATGCGATCGAGCAGATGCAAAGCGC
>JBDUEM010000407.1:0-4971 GCA_040002435.1 Bryobacteraceae bacterium | reverse complement strand
GCCCGAGCGGATGCCCAAGGCCGAGGCGACGGGCTGGCTCCGTTACTGATCGGTCGAGCAACAGCCCTCGAGCGCGTCTCGAGGGTTTTGCTTTTGGCGGCATCAGGGTGGGGATGTCCCCGAGCCGAGGCCTTGGGCATTCAATGGGAAGATCGCCCGCAGGGCGCTCCCTATTCATTCCGCCTCGGTGCGCCCGACCCCGTCAAGCCCGGCAATTGCTTGACTAACTTGCCGGAAAACAATGTGAGAACTTCGGGGGGAAAGATCGTGACCCGTTACACTTTCACCTGGGCACGATAAACCGGTGAGCATCCGTGGCGACATCGGGCGCAATGCCGACAGTTGATCGTTTCCGGAAGATTCGTTTGATCGGCTCATAGTTGAACTCCATCCCACTCAATATTTCCGTTCTGAATGTGTGCCGTTCTAATTTCGTAGTGGTAGATATTTGGCGCCAGCCGGCGCTGAAAGGTACGGGATAGCTACCGTCAAAATGTGAATTCGACCAGTGCCTGTGACATTCCGGCGCTGACCGGACACAGCACTACTCGCTGGCCCCGGCAGAGGCGGCCGTCGCTCAAGGCTATGATCAAGGCCGCTGGAATTGATGCCGAGACCAGGTTGCCGTAGCGCGGAAAAACGTCGTTGAAAACTCGCCCCTTCAGCCCAAGGCGCTCCTCAGCCAGCCGGCACATTTCGCTGCTGGCGGCATGTGGGAACCACCACCGTATGGCATCGCGATTGGGGTACTCCTGCTGGATGAAGTTCACGATGCCTTCCAGTCCAGCGCGCGAGAGCTCATGACCGAAGGAGACGAATCGTCCCACTCCATTGAGCGCAAGATCGGCGTCGATTCCAAAGAAATCCGCGTGCGCTGCAAGCGGAATAGTACACAAAGCCACGTGTTCCGGCTGGGAGCGGAAGCGGAAGCGCCAAATCTCTTCGGAGGCGGAGACGACGGTCGCGCTTGCGGCTTCGCCGATGGTAAAGGCTGGAAATGTGTAGCGCAGCCGTTCGCGGCAAATTCCCCGGAGCAACTCGGGATAGCCACGTTCGTACAGATTGAACTCGCCGTTCACAACTAGAATGTGGCGATAATCGCCCGCGGCAAGGAACTGATAGGCGATGTGCAGTGCGCGCACCCAGCTCATGCAGGCGTCCAAAACGTCGAAGCATTCGCAGGTAAGTCCCAGCGATCGTGCGACGAAGTAAGCGCTGGCAGGCTCGAGAAAACCGCGCCCCACACCGCAATAAATCAGCAGCCCGATGTCTTCGGCAGCGATGCCGGCCGAGGCAAGCGCTTCAGTGCAGGCTTCATGGATCAACGCGTGGGCAGTCTCGCCAGATTCGCGGTCGCGCAAGAAACGCGTGTTGGACCCGCAGCGGCCCAGTATGAATCCCAGACCGCGAAGATAGCGATTGAGCTGTTTTGCGGGACTGTCGGGATTCAATTTCGCAATCTCCGCCAACATGTCCTCATTCGTGATTTTGCGGGAAGGAATCCGGACAGCAATAGAGCCGATTCTCATGGCATACGTTCTACCGATCTACTTCTGCGCACGCCCATCCGGATGCGTCTGAGCCGAACGGTCCTCCTCGGGTGCCCGGCAGTCAAAACCCCCACGTTGAAGGTTTCCGCCAGACGCTTCGCTACCGGGTAGCCGAGCCGGCCACTGGTGCCCGTGATTAGAATCGTCTCATTCGGCTCGTTCATATTTGGTTCCTCGAGAATCATCCACAACCTGCCTGGTTGACTACTCTGCCGCTGCATGCCCGAAAATCAGCCGATACCACCATGATCCAAGACACCAGAGCGTAGTCGTGAGGGTTGCGGCCCCTATGACAACCAACCCTCCCAAGATAAACCCTGACACCGGTAGTCTGTAGTAGAAGGACAAGGCTGAACCCGCCAGAAAGATAGTGGATAGAAGGTAGGAAAACTGTCGCGGCTTTGGTGTACGTGGCAGCGGTGGCGCATGGAATAAATGGCGAGCACCGAAGTTGTAAACCAAATCGATCAGCATACCGCCGGGTAACAAAGCCCCACTCAAGGCAACAATGGCCATCGACCCAAGCCAAATGGGCGACTGCAAGACCAGTCCGACAACAATCAAGATGGTGGCTACTGCAGGCGTGAACCGTAACGGCAACACATAGCGGGATTTGGCCGCCCCATCAAGTCTTCCAAATCCTTGCTTATTTAGGTTAGCCTTCGTAAAGGCGCTAAGTCTTGCCATTTTCAAAATCCTCTTTCTGTCTGGAATCGATTCGAGCTTGCGACGATAGCACCCGTTATGGCTCGGCGTGTCCACCGCCCTTCCCGTCTTAGACGCCAGGCAGCGGACGTAGTCAATGTTCATGCGAGTTTTTCGCTGCGAGCCATCCGCAGCTTTGGCACGGCCTCCGTTACAGTGGCGATAGCCATGGAACCCTTGGGGCTGATGTTCGCGCCCTTTTACCGCAACGTCATCGGGCGTCTCGAAATCGACGGTCTCATTAACTCTTGCATCCGCTGAGTTGTTGTCGCACATAGGCCATTGGCGCGCTGAATATATAGATCCCCCTCGTCCCCAAACAGATCACGCAATTCCCTTTCAAAGCTCCATCGAATATCCTGTTCGCTGAGGTGTACTTTGCCCAATGCGCGAGCCACTCTGGCGGATTGCATAAAGTCAGAAAAACGATAACCGCTAGCTGGTTGACTCCTCTGATTTATCTTAGGCTGCACGCACGAAAAGCAACGCCACCACCTATTCTAAAGTCAGACACGTCAAAGCACTGTCAAAAAGACAGGTTCGCGTCAAGGCAACGTCACGCCTTTCGACGCTGTCCGCTTTTGACGGCGTTTTGACACGCTTTACGCTACATTTCGAGCATGGCGCTAGCGCTGGAGCAACCGATTCGTCTTGATAACTTGTTACGATCCCCTCTCGCACGCGGCCTCGCGGCGGATCAAGGCGCGCGCTCTGAGATTCTGAAGGTGAGGCCCTGAGGTCTGCCAGCCGCAGCAAGCGAAAAGTTCTCGACCAGAACATAGGCGTCTCCACCGCTCTGCCATGTCGGATCTCCGTCTACGAAGAGGGCGGTTAAAGCATTTTGGTTACTCTGAAGCCAACCACTCTTTTGATGGCCTGGGAATCTTGGTGGGCGCTGTCATCGCCTGGCTATTTCATTTGCCGACAGGTGCAGATGTCGCGCTGGAGTACGCTTTGGGCTTCGCCTTCGGATGGAGTGTCTTTCAATCTTTGTTCATGCGGGACATGGCAGGTGGTTATTATAAGCATGCACTCTCCAGCGCGTTTTTCCCGGAGTTGCTGTCTATGAACTGCCTCATGGCAGGCATGGTGCCCGTGATGACTCTGGCAATGAAAAGTGTGCCGGTGAGCCATGATCCATCCGGACCGGCATTCTGGTTCATTATGTCTATGGCCCTACTGGTTGGCTTCGTGACCGCCTATCCGATGAATTGGTGGCTAGTGTCTCAAACACCTAAAACACGGCATGATAACGGTGCGATCGACGACAGATTCTGCAAACGGCGGAGCAGATAAGACGATGCCCGACAATGATGCGCCCAGCGAGCGCACTGGCAGCGTTCAAGGAAAGAGCAAGCCCCCAGCAGGCGATATTAAACCGGTATCATCCGGCGCACTCACTTGGATGACGATTCTCTCTTTTGTGGCATTTGGGTTAGGGCTAGCCATGGCTGTTCTGGGTGGGGGCATATAGCGGGTTAACATATGGGGAACGACCGCACTTGACAGGTCCACCACCCAATGCGGCAAACTGGAAGCGTGCCTGCGCAAAGTAGGGCTTAACCGCAGCACCCATGGCCGACCTTCGGCGTTCCAGGCTTGCCCAAGTATTGCTGTGGATTAAGATCGAACTTACTCCTTGCACTTTGCGCCGCAGAAGTAATATGTCTCCCCTTTGTAGTCGGTTCGTCCAGCCGCAGTGGCCGCTTCGACGTCCATGCTGCACACTGGATCCTTCGCAATCGTTGTATTCTTCATCATCATTTCTCCTTAGTTCGTCTTAAGAGCTTCTACTCCCCTGCACGCCGGGATGGCGCGGCGACGTCTGGTAAGTAGAAAGCAAGGATATGGCCATCCCCGGAAACGGTTTCAGCGGCGACCGCTTGGTGGTCCCGCAACGAGCGCATCGTCCAGGCTACCCCAGTGGGTTCGCCCAGTCCCCGTTATGCAAAGCGTGGGGGATCTTAGACTTGCTGCGCCCTTTTCGACCCTATCCGTTTTTGACGGCGTTTTGACCTGCTTTCAGCTACATTTCGAGCATGGCGCTAGCGCTGGAGCACCCGATTCGTCTTGATCTCTTGTCACGATTCCCACTCGCGGCGGATCAAGGCGCGCACTCTGAGATTCTGAACGTGCGACTCTTGGTTCCGTCACTCATGACACCGGTGCCGGGCCGGTATCGCCGTGCGGGACCAAGTCTATCTTTACAAACTCGCCAAGCGCGGGTGGATCCGGCGGACGAAAAACGATCAGGGTTGGCCCGTGCACTAACGAGCATCAGCATCTTTCTTCTAGTACTTGTCGTGACTTTGTCGCCCGAGGCGAAAGCCGTGCCAAGCTTCACCCGCCAAACCGGGCTTCAGTGCAACGTATGCCACAGCAATCCTCCTGAGCTAACTGCGTTCGGACGCAAATTCAAGCTCGAGGGCTACACCCTTACAAAGCCGGACACAACGATCGAGGATCAGGATAAAGACTTGAAGCTGAATCGAAATGTTCCGATCTCGATCATGATTCTTCTCAGCAATACCACAACGGATAAGCGCGTTCCGAACGCACAAAACAGTACTGCCGGGTTTCCCCAGGCTATCAGTCTATTCTTGGCTGGTGAAATCTCACCCCATCTTGGCGCGATGGTCCAACTAACATATTCCGGCGACTCGGATCATTTCGGGCTGGACAATACGGACATCCGATACGCCAGGCACACCACCTT
>JBDUEM010000406.1:0-4975 GCA_040002435.1 Bryobacteraceae bacterium | reverse complement strand
CGCTTTTATTGAATGGAAATCTTTCGATGCAGCGGACACATCGGCTGTGCCGATGCAAAGTCTCACCCTGCGAATCACCTACGGCGTCGTCCGGGTGCAACTGGTGCCAACCACGAATGCAACGCCGGGCGCATACTATCGCGTTCGCTACAACAGCGATGGCCGTACGCAATTCACCGAATATTGGGCGGTTCCACCAAGCAATACCGCGCTCCGGCTGCGCGATGTGCGAATCCAGGGCCCGCTGGGAGGCAGTTCCGTAGGGCCGCCGGTGAATACGGCCATTCTGATTCCCGACGTCTCGGGCTTGCGCGAGGAGCTGGATGCCCGTCCGATCAAGGGTGTGGGATTTTCCGTCTCCCGCGTAGCGATGATTAACGACAACGGCGCCCTCGAAGCCGTGCTGGGGAATCTGGGCGACTGCGTGAAGGTGGATGGCTCGTCGGGCGCCTGTGGCACGGGAGGAGGAGGGAGCGGACCGGTGTTTGTGGACGCCGAGACACCCAGCGGAGCTGTGGACGGCTCCAACAGCGTGTTCACGCTATCCGGCAGTCCCAGCCCGAGTTTGAGCCTGCAGGTATTCCGCAACGGCATCCTGCAGAAAGCCGGCTCCGACTTCTCGTTGTCGGGCGCCACTGTGACGTTTCTAAGTGGGGCGATTCCGCAAAGTGGAGATATAGTCCAAACTTACTATAGAAAATAAGTAATTCCCCTTAGAAGCCGCGCCTTTCGGGACAATTTGCGGGGGGCGCGGCCTTTCGCGATCCAAACCTAACCCCTTTTATCCAATCACTTCCCCACCTTGCGATGCGCGCAACAGTAGTACCAAACTCCTAAGTACGGTCTCCAAAAAGTCTACGGTCAAAATAAGGTTGTCAGTTCCGAAAAAAAGACGCAAGATATAGAAGATACAGGCAGACGCTATGATAACTTTCTATTTACTGAAGCTGTGGCGAGATGATCGGGGACAGGACTTCATCGAATACGCACTGATGGCGGCTCTATTGTGTACCAGCATTGGCGTGGTAATGCCGGGTTGGGTATTCCCCGAATTAAGCGTGATCTTTTCCAAAGTTACTTCGTCCATGGTCCTGGCGACCAGCAGCTAGGCCAGGGTTTTGCGCCGGCTCTTTCGGAGTGTTCAGAATCCACATCAGGCCGGGTCGTTTGCGGTGGCACGTTCATCTAGTCCCGGCACTTGTTGCAAGAAATCGTTGACCGCCGGCTAGTTCAGGTACTTTTTCAAGTCCGGATTCAACTGGGCCTGAACTTCGGGCTTATCGAGATCTTCTTTCAGCACGAGTCTGGGCTCCAGATTGTTGATTTTCTGCGGTGTTCCGCCTTTGAAGACGGTCACGGCAGCCATGATCGATTCGTAGCCCATCTTGAACGGATGTTGGACTACCAGCGAATCGATCACACCCGAGCGCAGATCCGCCTCCAGGGTAGGACCGGCGTCAAAGCCCACCAATTTGATGCCGCTTTTGCGGCCTTTTAAGGCTTGCGCTGCACCAACTGTACTGGATTCGTTCGAAGCGAACATTCCCACCAGGTCCGGGTGTGCGGTCAGCATATTCTCAGCCGCTCGCAGGGACTTGGCGAAATCCGCTTCTCCATAGCGTTTATCCACGATTTCGATACCGGGGAAGTCCTTGTGGATGGCGTCCTCAAAGCCCTGCTCTCGTGCCATGGTCGACGCCGCGCCCGCCTGCACCGCCACGATGACAATCTTGCCCTTCCCTCCGGTTACCTTGCCCATGCGGGCCGCAGCCACCTTGCCGGCTTCATAGTTGTCCGTCGCCACCTGCGACACAAACTTATCCGTATCCACTGCCGAATCAAATATGATCACGGGGATCTTCTCGCGTGCCGCGCGCTCCACCACGCTGACCATCACCGTCTTGTCGATCGGAGCCAGCGCGATGGCGTCCACGTGGCGATTGATCATCGCATCCACGATCTGAAGCTGGCCGTTGAAGTCCGTCTCGGTTGCCGGCCCGTTCCAGATGATCTCCACGTTGTTTTCCTGCGCTGCCTTGGCGGCGCCGGCATGCACGGACTGCCAAAACAGGTGCGCCCGGCCCTTAGGCACCACGCCAATTATCTTTTTCTCGTCCTTCTTACAGCCGGTTAGGAATGGTACTGCAAGTACGGCGCCGGTCAGCGCCACGGCGCGCAGAAAACGAAACTGTCTGTTCATTGGGGGAACTTGGTGGGAACGGCTGCGTTCTGCCAGCCTTCACCGCTCAAAGCTTTCAGAAACTCTACCAGGTCGTTCTTATCCTGTTCCGTCAGTCGAAGAGGCTTGATCTTCTCATCCAGATTCTTGTTGGGAATCCCGCCCTTGTCGTAGTAATCCACTACCTCTCGAAGCGTCTTCAGGCTGCCGTCGTGCATGTAAGGCGCGGTGTTGGCAATCTCGCGCAGGGTCGGTGTTTTGAAGGCGCCCCAATCGGCTGGATTCTTCGTAACATCCGAGCGGCCGACATCGGGGTTCGGCTTGTCCATCCCGACTCCCAGATTGTGATAGGCGTTGGTGGTGAAGTTGATTCCTTCGTGACACTGATCGCACTTTGCTTTGTTCACGAACACGTCGTAGCCGCGAATCTGCTGCGCCGTCATGGCGCTCTTCTTTCCCGCACGGTACCGGTCATACGGGGAATTGCCGGAAAGGACCGTCCGTTCGTAGGTGGCAATCGCCTTTGCGACCTGATCGATTGTGATCTCACCCGGACCAAACGCCCCTTCGAATAGCGGCTTATACCCCGCAATCTCTCTCACCCGGGAGACAACGCCGTCGTGAGTGTTGCCCATCTCAATGGGATTGGCCATTGGACCCTTTGCCTGGTCCTCCAAGGTTCCCGCCCGGCCGTCCCAGAACTGCGCCAGGCTATAGGCACGATTGAAAACCGTGGGAGCGCTGCGGCCGCCCTTTTGTCCCTTGATGCCGGTGGACACAGGCGAACCGTCCGCGAAGGCAAACTTGGGATGGTGACAACTGGCGCAGGAGACGCTGTTGTCCGCCGACAGCCGGTTATCGAAATACAACAGGCGGCCCAAATCAACCTTTTCCTTGGAATATGGATTGTCGGCCGGCCATTGGACCGGAAGGAGGCCAAGCGGCACCTGAGCTTCCGGCGCTACTGGTTTCTTCTCGGCGGCTTGCGCAATCATCGGCGCGGCGACAAGGAAAACGAGGGCTGGCGCAAAGGCCGCCAGCCACATTTTTTGTCTGACCATCATCACTTATTTCTTAACAAAGCCATGGACGTACAGGGCCTTAAAGCCGCCGAACGACGACTCCGTGCCGGTCACTTCCATGATGTGACTGGCATGATCCACCGCAGCCTTTCGGAAGTCCGTCTGTCCGTCGCGGCGCAGATCGTGTTCCTCTTCCATCAGCATGTAGAGCGAACCGTTCGATGTCATCAGTCCGATAGGTTGTCCATTGTTAAAGCATTTTTGCGCGCACGAGCGGTGTTTTTCACCATGCTTGCCGATCTGCAGATAGCACGAAAAGTCGACAATCTCGCCAACCAGGGTCGCGGACTTCGCACCCGGATTGGGCTTCCCATCGACGGCGGCGCCGACGGTTGTGGCGCTCCAGGGTTCTGCGGCGGGTGTGCCGAGCTTGCCCATGGGCGCTGAATAGCTGCCACCTTCGACTGTCATCTGCGGCTGCAGAATGCCCGGGCCGGAACCCTTCTTGGGTTTGTCAGCTCCAGTCAAGACGCCGCCGGCCAATGCAGCCAAGCCGACCGAGCACATCAGGTAACGATTGAATTTGTTCATTGTTCTCCCCTTTTTTTTTCCGTGTACATTCGCCACGGTCCAGAAACAACGCCGGTTCAATTGGTTTCCTGGTTCGTACACGTACATGAAAATTATCACATGCGGGGAGCGCAAACAACACGACGGCAAATCCTGTAGGCTGAACGGGAGGCTTGGAAAGCCTTCCACTGACTGCCCTAAGATGATTTCTTGCCGAGGCCGTTGTGAGCCCCAACCGGAAGGTCGAACTCTACACACATGCGCGCCGCCTCTACACTTTCCT
This sequence comes from Bryobacteraceae bacterium, assembly GCA_040002435.1. Classification (GTDB taxonomy): domain Bacteria; phylum Acidobacteriota; class Terriglobia; order Bryobacterales; family Bryobacteraceae; genus JANXXV01. The sequence continues at coordinate 921 of JBDUEM010000406.1, read as the reverse complement.
CCACCCAATCTTCTGGAAGTTTCAACTCGCGCGACAACTTTTGGATTGAGACTCCATTCACGTGGGCGAAATAAAGCTGCATGGAAAAAATGCGGGGGGACCCGGCTCGGGTGAGACGTTCCAATCCATCCTGCCGGGGCATCCAACCGGCGGAAACCCGGCTTCTGCCAATCTTGCAGCGCTTTCCCGCAAGGACTATCGAGAGTGTATCCAGAACCATGAAGAACAGGCCGAGGATGGCTGACCCCATACAACACTAGTAGGATCGGCGGGGAATTCTCTCAACCGTTCAACAGCGCGCCCAAACCGGCGGCCGGACAGCGCACACCAACAAAGAAAGATCCGAAAAGGGCATAGACGGCGCTTACTTCGTCAAAGCGCATCTCGTAGATCAGCTTCTTAAACACGAGCGGATCATCGGCGAACAAATCCACGCCCCATTCCCAATCGTCAAAGCCGATAGAGCCGGTGATAATCTGCTTCACCTCTCCCGCATAGCGGCGTCCGATCATGCCATGTTCGTGCATCATAGCCTGACGGTCCGCCATCGGGACCTGATACCAATTCTTCACCTCACCGCGGCGCCGGTCCATGGGGTAAAAGCAGATGTATTTGTGGGGTGGAACATCCGGATACAACCGGGGATACATTGCCTCTTTCTGGCGCGCGATTACAGACTCGATTTCCGCTTTCCACTCGGGGGAATGAGGTGCGATGCCTTTGGCGGCAAGCGACGCATAGACCTTCGAGGTGGACTCATAGAGCCCCAGTTCCACCACCGACAGGTACGAAGTGGTGACCTCCAGGTAGTCGGAAAGACCCAGGCGCGCAAGCTGCAATTCCGCATGGTTCAGCTCCTCAAAGCTGGAACGGAAATGCACCACGAGGAGATCGCCTTTGTGTCCTATCAGCGAAAACAGG
>JBDUEM010000405.1:0-4983 GCA_040002435.1 Bryobacteraceae bacterium | reverse complement strand
CAAACTTCTCGTCGTTGGCCTGCGCCACCATGCGCAGCGCCCGCTTCTTGCGCTCCGGCTGCCCCTGCGGCAGCATTCCCAGGTGATGAATTTTCGCTCCCGTAAACAGCGCCGCCGACGCGTTCGGGCAGGCGGCGACACACGCGCCGCAGCCGATGCACTGGGCAGAGTCCATCGCGCGGTCTGACTCCTGTTTCGGGATGAGGATCGCGTTGCCATCAGGCGCGCTGCCGGATGGGACAGAAACGTAGCCGCCGCTCGAGATGATCCTGTCAAACGCTGAACGGTTGACCGCGAGATCCTTCAACACCGGGAACGCGAGCGCCCGCCATGGCTCCAGGTACAACACGTCGCCATCCTTGAAATGCCGCATGTGAAGCTGGCACACCGTGGTCTTCGGAATCGGGCCGTGCGCCACTCCGTTGATCATGAAGCCGCAGGAACCGCAGATGCCCTCGCGGCAATCGTGATCGAAGGCGATGGGGTCTTCCCCTTTCCCCGTAAGCTCTTCGTTGAGCACGTCGAGCATCTCCAGAAACGACATTTCCGGATTGACGCCGTTCGCCGCATAAGTAGTCATGCGGCCCTTGTCGCTGGCATTCTTCTGCCGCCAGACGTGAAGAGTCAGGTTCATCTACTTGTAGCTCCGCTGGCTGGGATGAACATAATCGAAGGTCAACGGCTCTTTATGCAGGACGCCGGGGTACTCCCATGCGGCCACATACGAATAGTTCGCATCGTCGCGTTTCGCCTCGCCTTCCGGGGTCTGATACTCCTCCCGGAAATGGCCGCCGCAAGATTCATTGCGGTCCAGCGCATCGCGGCACATCAGTTCGGCCAGCTCAAAGAAGTCCGCCACGCGGCCTGCGTTTTCCAAAGCCTGATTCAGCTCTTCCCCGCTCCCTAGCACATTGACGTTTTTCCAGAAGTCTTCCCGTAGCGCCACGATTTTTTCAATAGCTTCCTGCAGTCCCGCCCCATTCCGCGACATGCCGCAATCATCCCAGACCAGCTTTCCTAATTCCCGGTGGAATGAGCTGACCGTGCGGTTGCCGCGAATCGACAGCAGCCGTTTCGTCATCTCCGCCACGCTGCTCTCTGCCTCACGAAACTCCGGCTGACTGGCCGTCACCTTCTCCAGTTTTGTGCTTGCGAGATAGTTTCCGATGGTGTATGGAAGGACAAAATATCCGTCCGAAAGCCCTTGCATCAGTGCGCTCGCACCCAGACGGTTTGCGCCGTGATCGGAAAAATTCGCCTCGCCAATCACGAACAGGCCGGGAATGGTGCTCATCAACTGGTAGTCCACCCAGAGGCCGCCCATCGTGTAATGAATCGCCGGATAAATGCGCATGGGAAGTTCATAGGGATTCTCACCCGTGATGCGCTCATACATCTCGAACAGATTACCGTAGCGCTCCTCAATCGTTTTTTTGCCCAGGCGCTGGATGGCGTCCGAGAAGTCAAGGTAGACACCGAGGCCGGTCTCGCCGACTCCCCTGCCCTCATCGCAAACAGCTTTCGCGTTGCGCGAGGCCACATCGCGCGGAACCAGATTGCCGAAGCTCGGGTAACGCCGCTCCAGGTAGTAGTCGCGTTCGGCTTCCGGAATCTGCGCCGGCGCGCGCTTGTCGCCCTGCTTCTTCGGAACCCAGATACGGCCATCGTTGCGCAGCGACTCGCTCATCAGCGTCAGCTTCGATTGATAGTCACCGGACACCGGAATGCACGTGGGGTGAATCTGCGTGAAGCAGGGATTGGCGAACAAGGCTCCGCGCTTGTGCGCGCGCCAGATTGCCGTCGTGTTCGATCCCTTGGCATTCGTCGAAAGATAGTAGACGTTGCCATAGCCGCCTGTGCCCAGCACCACCGCATCGGCGACGTGGGCTTCAATTTTGCCCGTGATCAGATTGCGTGTAATGATGCCGCGCGCCTTGCCGTCCACCACTACGAGGTCCAGCATTTCGGTGCGGGGAATCATCTCCACTTTCCCCGCGTGCACCTGCCGCTCCAGTGCCTGGTAGGCGCCGAGCAGCAACTGCTGCCCCGTCTGGCCGCGTGCGTAGAACGTCCGGGACACCTGCGCGCCGCCGAACGACCGATTGGCGAGCGTCCCGCCATACTCGCGCGCGAACGGCACGCCCTGCGCGACGCACTGATCGATGATATTCACGCTGATCTGCGCCAGGCGGTAGACGTTGGCCTCGCGGGCGCGGAAATCGCCACCCTTCACCGTGTCGTAGAACAGGCGGAAGATGCTGTCGCCGTCGTTCTGATAATTCTTTGCGGCGTTGATGCCGCCCTGCGCTGCGATGCTATGGGCGCGGCGCGGCGAATCCTGAAAGCAGAAGCACTTCACGTTGTAGCCGAGTTCAGCCATGGTGGCCGCGGCGGAACCGCCGGCCAGCCCGGAACCCACCACGATAACGTTGTACTTCCGCTTATTAGCTGGGTTCACCAGCTTCATTTCAAACTTGTAATTCTCCCAGGCCTTTTCAATCGGGCCGGAAGGAACGCGCGAATCGAGCTCCATAGGCTACGAAATCACCCCTGTCGCCACTGCAATCGGAATAGAAATAAAACCCAGCACCAGCAGAATGGAGGCGTAGGCTGAAAACTTCTTTAGTAGCGGTGTATACCGGGGATGGTTCACTCCGACACTCTGGAACATGCTCCACACTCCGTGATACAGGTGCAGGCCGAGAAATGAGACGGCAATGACGTAGAAAATGGCGACGGGAATCACCCGGAAGCCGTTCACCATATTCTCATACGGATGCAGTTCCTCGAAATTAGGATGGACGGTACCCCATGTCAGGTGCAGCAGGTGGAAAATCAGGAATGCCAGCACGATGGGACCGCTCCACATCATGGTGCGCGAGGCCCAGGTTGCCTGTACGGCTGTCTTTTTCACATACCCGACCGGCCGCGCCGCGTTCTTTAGCGCTGTCAGCTGGACAGAGGCCGTGATATGGAGAATTGCGGCGAGCAGAAGGCCGCCGCGCGCCACCCACAGCAGCGCGGGCATGGTCCGCAGCGCTACCGCGTAGTGATCCATCGTCTCGCTGCCCAGGTAGAATTGCAGGTTTCCCAACAGGTGGCTGACGACAAAACCGAACAATATCACTCCGGTACCGGCCATTACAACCTTTTTGCCGATGGTCGTCTGGTAAAAGCGCGTAGTTCTGCCCAGTGCGCTGTTCACTGCGAGGGAACTCATTCGCAGCAGCCTCTCATTAGAATGTCTCCGGTATTTAAGATGAGCCTACACACCCATTGTAAGCAAATAATTTAGTCGGATACTTCCAGGGAGGGAGTTTGCAGGGACAAGTGTGAGGAGAAGCGAACATATAACCAGTGAAGCCCGTACATGGAACAGCCCAGTGCCACTGCGGCTACGGCGTTCACAATCAAAACTGCTACCGCCGTAGATAAGAACGCGGCCGCATCCACGCGCCGCATCTTTGGCAGTCTGCGCCAGGTGCCCCATTCGAGCAGGCAGATGCCGACATAAGCCGTGACGCCCGCCAAAGCGGGAATCGGGATTTGCGACACGTACTTACCGCCCAGGCTGATAAAGCCAAAGATAAACACGGCGTGCATGAAATTAGAAACGCGGGTCGTGCCGCCACAACGCACGTTAGCCAGGCTACGCGCGGGAATTCCTACGCTCATAGGCGCGCCGAACATGCCAGCGCAAACATTGGCGATGCCGTAGGCGCCCAATTCGGCGTCCGCATCGGCGCCCTTCAGATGCTTGTGGCGTCCGCGGAAGTGCTCGACGACACGGGAAGTAATCAACAGGTTCACCGAGGTGACAAAGGCGAGTGCCAACGCTGACGGAACCACTTTATACACGTCTGAGGGAGTCCATGCAAATCCCGCAAAGTCGGGGATCGTTAGCGGCAGCGACCCGACCTCCTTCTCACGCAGCCCAAGCAACTGGGAAGCAATCACCGCCACGCCAACGCCAATCAGCGGGGCGGGCATCTTTGACGACCATCGCGTCGTCGCGAGCGCACCTGCGATGACGAGTCCGCCCAGCAACAGGGGAGCCCACTGGGTATCTCCGAGGTGCTCGAAAGTTGTGAACAACTGGGCGAGCATGTTCGAGGAAGAGGCGTCAAGCGGTGTTGCGATACCGAAGATAATGCGCAGTTGGGAAATGATCATCATGGCGCCGATGCCGCAGGAAAACCCGGTGACCACTGCCTGTGGAACCTTCGAAACGTGCCGGCCAAGCCGCAACACGCAGAAAGCCATCATGAAGACGGAAGCGACAATCGAAACCTTCGCCGCACCACCGATGCCCTGGCTCTTCACCGCAAGCGCGATGAACGGAACGGTGACGCTGGCGGTGCCGCCGATCAGGACCGGATTGCGGCCCAGGAACGCTGTGATGGGGGCGGTGAGGAGGGAAGTAAACAGCCCCATGACCGGCGGCAGCCCCATGAGGGAAGCCATTGCCAGGCCATAAGGAAGCGCGATCAGCGCCGCAATCATTCCACCGAAACAGTCACCGGAAAATTTGTGCCAACTGTAATTGATTATCGGACGCTTCAGCATAGGGAAAGAAAGGGACCAAGCCGCGGTGAAGAAAAAAAGGGCAGGCGAGTCGCCGCCTGCCCCGTCCAACCTTACGCCATGACTTTCAGGAACGCGGTCTTGAATCTTTCCATCTCTTCCTTGGTGCCGATGGATACGCGAACGTAAGTCGGCCACACCGGCCACACGCGGCCAATGTAGACGTGGTCGTTCTGAGCCATCGCCTTTATCACTTCATTGCCGGGCCGTTTCACGTCCACCATGAACTTGTTGCTTTCAGAGGGAACGAACGTGAAGTTGTGCTTGTGGAGGAACGCGAAAACGTCTTCGCGGTTATCGCCGATGATCTTGCGGCGTTCGGGAACGAGAGTCTTCACCTTCAGGCTGGTGGAGGCGCCGATCATACCCGTTACGGGCAGAGCGCCCGCCCCGTATCCG
>JBDUEM010000404.1:0-5061 GCA_040002435.1 Bryobacteraceae bacterium | reverse complement strand
CCGGCGTGCATCTGCACTCTCTTGTGGGATCTCCATAAAAGCCGCACGGACACGGATTCATGGCCGCCACCAAAAGAAACGCCGAAGGGAAAGAGAGCGTCATATTAGCCCTCGCCAGCGTCACCGTCCGCTCCTCCAAGGGCTGGCGCAACTGCTCCAGAACATTCCGTGGAAACTCGGGAAGCTCGTCCAGAAACAGGACGCCATTGTGGGCGAGACTTGCCTCGCCGGGTTTCGGTGTCCCCGAGCCGCCGCCAATCAGTCCCGCATCGGATACCGAGTGATGCGGCGCGCGGAACGGCCTCGCCTGCAGCAGCCCAACCCCCCGCGGCAGGATTCCGGCCACACTGTGAACCTGCGTCGTCTCCAGGGCTTCCTGAAACGTCAGTGGCGGGAGAATGCCTCCAAAGCGTTTGGCCAGCATCGTCTTTCCGGAACCGGGCGGGCCCACCATCAGGACATTGTGTCCACCTGCAGCCGCTACTTCGAGCGCCCGCTTGGCCGTTGTCTGCCCCTTCACATCGCCGAAGTCCGGCGCGGACATAGAGCTGGAGATCGCGCCGATGTGCGCCCCGCTTGCCGCTGTGAACCGGTCCGGTTCCTTCAGCAAAGCCACCACTTCGGAAAGATGCTTTAGGCCGAAAACCTTCACTCCCTCCGCCACCGCCGCTTCGGCGGCATTCTCGGCAGGCACAACCAGGTTGGCGATCCCCTGGCTGCGGGCGCAAACCGCCACGGATAGCGATCCGCGCACGGGCCGTAGGGAGCCATCCAGCGAAAGTTCCCCTACAAAAAGGAAACGTTCCGAGGCCGCCACCGTTCCCATTGCTCCCAGGATTCCCATGGCCATTGGCAGGTCAAACCCCGCGCCTTCCTTGCGAACATTCGCCGGGGCGAGATTGATGGTGACGCCTTTGTTTGGAAATCCGAAGCCGGAATTGAGCAGCGCGGACTTGATCCGCTCGCGGCTCTCCCGCACTGCCGTGTCCGGCATTCCTACGGTGATGAAGTCTCGTGGTGAGGACGACGGATACATATCCACTTCCACGTCAATCAGGTGAGCGTCGATGCCGTAAACGGCCGCACTGCGTGTCCGGTAGAGTGCCAAGTAGTAGAGTGGACGCGCCGTCGAAGGTTCTCACTCGATTTCTTGTCCCGGGCGGTGTTCGAGAAAAATCCCATTAGTACCGCAGAGCGTCCTCGTTATTAAGGTTCCCGTTCCTGATGTCAAACGAACGACGACCGGGGCGGAAACCGGCGGCCCACACCAATGGCTTGAGCGTGATGCGTCCACTTCGAAAACTGGAAACTTACCTGCAAGATAGCCGAATGGAAGCCGATTCGCTTGTTCGAAGCTCATCAAACGCCTGGCGCAGTACCGAAGGAAAGCGCGAAGGGTCAACGCGGCTGCCTTTCGCTTCGGCGAGCGGTGACGGGTCGAAGAGGAGACAAGAGGCGCCTTCCGGCAATTTACCCGAACGCAATACCTCTGCCACTAACCGGCAAGTGCGGCGCACATGCATGATCGCGAATGAAATACACGCCGTCCGTAGGTCCCATTCCGGCCGCCAGCCGATACTGAGAGCTTCTGGATGAAACGGAGCAGCGATGAAATCGAGCCAGCTCAGCAGGTCCCCAGCCTCGTTCTGTCGTCCGGTCGACAGCAGATGATGGTGCCAATAGATCGGCAGCCAGACCGGACGCGGAAGCCATGCCGGCTCGGAAAGTGCCTCACGGAGGAATGGGTAGGCAAAGGTTTCCAGGAGAAGGCGGGCTGGCCAAGGTGCACGGAGGTCCGGGAACAAATTAGAGTCGATGACATCCAGAAGCTGGTTCGTCGGAAGCACTTGCGCCTCCAACATGCCTCTACGCTGACTGGGTGACGGAAGCGTCAGAGTCTCAATTAACCCCCCGACACCGCCAGTGTAGAATACCCCCAACTTACCTTCCGGCAGCATCCTCAGCTGGATTTCCCGGTTGGGAACATTGTAGTTTTGGGAGAACGGTATAGGCAGCCCATGGCGCAAGGACGGCAAGGCGGTGGTTTGCACCAGTCCTCTTTCATCGCCTAGCCATAGAAGCATTTCGCCATCGATCAACCAGCTCTGTTTTCTCCCGCTCAGCCAGAAACCGGTTTCCTCCCCACTGATTGGTTCAATAGACCTGATGTAGTAGCCCCGTTCAAAGCTGACCACTATCAGGCGATCTCCATACCAGCGCAGGAATTGTGCCTGGCAGCCTTCATAGCCCCAGTCCAGAGAGTTCAATCCACCCAACAAACGAGTCAGGTGAATCTTTCCATTCCCGGCTACTAGCACCGTATCGATCTCGTCCCGGGTCTCGATCCAGGCGAATAGGCCGTTGGTGCTTTTCGTGGCCATTCGTATTGGCAAAGACCGCGGTCCACCGGCGGCAGCGGATAGGCGGGATTGAAAGTCCACACCCGCGTTGCGCATATCGACGTAACGCATGACGCAGACGACGCCCGGAATGACTGCCCGCTCGGCTTCATCTGGCTCATCCCAGTGAAAGTCGTCAGTGTCCTCGCGGAGCCGTTTGGCGATACTTGCCTTCACCTCATCCACAGTGGCCATGGGTTTACCGGCGAGAACTTCCGGCATGCTGTCGGCTTGATAGATGACCTCACGGTAAGGGAGGCATTCGGTGTTAACCTGCGATTCCAGATGGGAAGGCGGAAAGTTCTTGGCTATGCCGTTTAGCCTGATCGCGCGCATGGATTCAAGTCTAAAGGTAGCCGTGCGGATACGGCAACGAGGGCCGTCGATAACCGTGTGATGCCGGGCCAGATCCACCGACTGATCTTTCTCATTCTCGACAAAAGTACAGTCTCTACTACCTCGCCCTCAGTTGCTAAGCGTAACTTCCAGCATTGGGTCGCGTTGTCCGTCTTCGGGCTACTATAATGCGCGTTGTTGGCGGCTGTCCGTCCCGAGGTCGTCAACTTCCGTTCAGTTGATCCATGAGCGGGGACGGATTCATAACCGCTACCCAAAAGAAACACCGAACGGAAAAAGAGCGTGATATTAGCGGTAACCCATTCAGAGATCGATCCCGGAATACCTCATCGGCTGCCTCGGCAGCGGAGCCCGGAGTTACTACTGGCCGGGATGGTATTCCCGCTCCGTATGGCCCTTCAACTGAGACCGGTAGTAGTAAACTTCACGCAGCGCCCCGGTGCTATATCGCCGGGCCTGATCGTTAAAGTGAGGCGACGACGGGTGCCCACTCTCGCCGCCCGCCGTGACGGCCAGCGCGCGCACCTTGTCGCCAAACTCCACTACCGCAACGAAGCTATTGCCGCTCGTGCCATACCACTTCTTTGTGCCTGGATACGCCCGCGCCCCGAACGATGCCAGTGAGCCCCAAACTGCCGATGTAAACCCCACAGGAATACTGGGTCCGCTGTCGCTGAACGGATGCACAATGTCACCCGTGAGGCGCTGAAACCGGTTGATCTCGCCCCATGGCGTTTTCCAGGTCCCAAAGTCGCTTTCCAGCTTGGCTGAAGACGTGGAGAATGCCTGTAACAGCACGTCCGCGGGTGTCTTGGTGGCGATGTAGTCTTCCACCGCCGTGCCCGCTGCTTTGGCCTGCGCCAGCATCCGCCGGCGAATCTCCTCGGCCCAGAACACCGCGAGGGAAGTAGGAACGGAATCCACTGCCCAGCGCCGGTCCCAAGTTCGCAGAAGCCCAATCTGTTCCGTGAGGCGGGCCTTGATCGGGTCGCCGGCCGGGGCATCGTCCCAAGCCTGAATCAACGCGGGCAAAGGCTTCTCGAACCAAGTCAGATAGCTGTCATAGGCTGCGCTCAGCAGCGATTCCAGCGTGAAGTCCTTCTTGTCTTTCAGTACGCGAATGGCATGTAAGCCTCGCGCCGATTCCGTCCCGTTTTCCACATAGGCCGGATAGTCTTCCCGCTTCGGACTGCTCTCGCCTGCTGCCGACCACGGCCAGTTGTTGGCGTTATAGAGCCAGCCACTTTTCGGATTCAGCAGGTGGGGCGCCTCCTCTACCGTGTGTAACCCTTTCCAATCGGTCGCGGGATTGCTGCCCTCTACAGGCTTAGTCCAGTCGAAACTCACATCCCGCTTCGGAATAAAGTTGCCATGGAAGTAGGCGATATTGCCGCGCGAGTCGGCGAAGACCGTGTTGTTTGAAGAATTCGCCTTCAGTTCCATAGTCTGCCGAAACGATTTGTAATCGCTGGCCTTCGTGCGGCTGTAGGATTGCATCAGCGCCTTGATATTCTCCTGCATTAACGCGATGGTGACCCACTTGCCGTTTGTCTGGCGGATCACCGGGCCGTGGTGGGTGCGATAGACCGTAAATTTCTTTTCAGCCATGCCCGTGCCGGTTCGATAGGGGACGACGATTTCCTGCGTGGTTACCGGGCGATCCTCTGACCCCACCTTGTAGTAGTAGCGGCCATCCTTCTTCGTCACCGTTTCCAGGTATTCGTCAACGGCATCGACACCGCTGGACGTGTGCATCCAGCCTGCGTGTTCGTTAAAGCCCTGATAGATAAAAAACTGCCCCCAGGTTGAGGCGCCATAGGCATTGAGCCCCTCTTCGCTAACCATCTGCAGTTCCGAGCGGAAGAAGAAGGAGGTGTGAGGATTGATGAGAAGCAGTGCATGATGCGCCGTGGTATTGGAAGGTGCGATGGCGATCCCGTTTGAGCCTTTGGGTTCGGAAAGCCGCTCCCCGTGCGGCGCTTGCCTTCTATGAAACGCGACGGGTTTGGTTCCGTAAAAAGCCTCCAACTGCTCGAGATTCACGCGCTCAATGTCGCCTCCGATGCTGCCTTCCGTGAAACTCAGCGCCATCCAAGGTTCGAATTGGCGGATGACTCGCGGCTTTACTTCCGGGTGCTTGGCGAGGTAGAAGTTGAGACCGTCGGCAAATGCCATCATCAGCTTCTTAAGCCAATCCGGGCTAGCCGCATATTGTTTCTTCAGAGCGGCTGGATCGATGAACAGCTTCATCCGCAGGTCGAGATAAATTTGCGACGGGCCCTCCGCCTCGGCCAGCCGCCCCATG
>JBDUEM010000403.1:0-5069 GCA_040002435.1 Bryobacteraceae bacterium | reverse complement strand
GTCGGCACCGATCTATGCCAGCACGCTCATGTCGGATTTCTTGCCCAGGGTCAGATTCACATTCAATATGGAGATGGGTGCGTGCTGGAGTTCGCGGCGCCGCAGGTGCTCGCGATTGAACCCGGCCACGACGGTTGGGTGGTTGGGAGCGAGCCTGCCGTGGTGATCGAGTTTGACTTCGAGGGCGAGACAGTTCAACGGCTTGGGATGCCGGAAGCTCACCACCACTAACTTTTACTTTCGGGCGTAACCTGCAGGTTCGGTGGCGAAGTCTTAGATTTGTGTATTTCCGCCTCACGCTCCTTACTCTGGTCGCGGTAATTCAGGGGTTATCGTGTTCCGATGGGATTCCGTCCGAAAGCAGATCGGACGATTCCACGGAAATCGCGCCTTTGGCGGCCGAATGCGCAAGCCCGAATACCAGCGATACTGTTGCTCGACCGGCAAGCAACAGTCCGAAGCGCCTGTTTAAAGTGATTCCCAACAACCGCGCCGGCGAATTCCAGAAAGAATATAAACCACTGACAACGCGCGAGAAATTCAACATTGCGCGTAGCGACAGCTTCGATTGGCCCAATTACTTTTTGCTGGCGGGCTACGCTGTACAGTCGCAAGTGCTGTCCGGCGGCTTCCAGCACAACGGGGGGATGAGTGGATTTGCGAAATACTACGGCCGCTCGCTCGGGGATCAGATCATCGGCAGCTATATCACGGAGGCAATTCTGCCCAGCGTCTTCCACGAAGATCCGCGTTTCTTCCGCATTGGCACCGGTTCCATCTTGCACCGTGTGTCATACGCGAGTTCCCGGATCCTGATTACCCGCGTGGATAATGGCCACAACCGCTTCAACATTTCCGAAATCACCGGGAACGCCAGCATTGTCGCCCTGACCAGCCTTTACTATCCCAATAGCAGGTCGTGGAACGAGGCATCGGAGCGCTTGGGTATGCAACTCGGCAACGATGTAATCTCGAATCTCATTACGGAGTTCTGGCCGGACATCAAGCGCCGTTTGCGATTCCACGGGTTCTTGCAGTCGTTCCAGAGGAAAAGCTAACAGTTCGTGGATGTCCCTGGGGTAGCTCCTGCATTAACCCTGCTAAACTAATCGAGTTAGCCGCCTCAAGCCCCTAGCATCCCGTAAATGAAAACCGTCTTCCGAAAGGCACTGGAGCGCGGCAAAGAAACCATTCGCCCCTTTTACCTGCGCTGGCTCTATTTCCCCCTCTTCCCCAGCCGCCGTCCGGAACATTTCCAGGAATCCTGGCGTTATCCCATGCAAACTCCCGGCGCCACGGGAAAAACTCCGGCGCTCCTCTTCCTTCCCATGACAGACTGGCACACGCGCATCCAGCGTACCCAGCACCTGGCCCGCACGTTTGCCTCCCAGGGACACCAGTGCTTCTACCTGAATCCCCACCTCGGCCGGGAGTTTCCCAGCCCTTACTTTTTCAGCGATAGTCCGAAACTGCACACCCTGGAACCGCTCATCGCCGAGCTTCACATTCATCTCCCCCTGGAGCCCGTCTTTCACGAACGCCTGCTATCGGTTCATGAGAATGAACTGATCGTGAATGCCATCCAAACGGTACTCGGCGCTGGTAAACCACCTAAGCTATTGCAAATGGTCAGCTTTCCGCTCTGGATTGATGCCGCGCAACAACTCCGCCGGCAGTTCGGATTCCCCATCGTCTATGACTGCCATGACGTGCTCAGCGGCTTCCGGAAAATCTCCCGCGAGATCGTCGAAAAAGAGTCCGCCCTCTTTGAAACCAGCGACCTTGTCGTATTTTCCTCTCATAAGCTTCTGCAGGAGAACGTCGCCCGATATCCCTATCTGAAGAGCAAATCCATCCTGGTGCGTAATGCGGTGGATGAATCCTGGCTCAACGGCAGTGCCGCGAGCCGCAAACCGGCTAGCGGCGCCGAGATCATCGTGGGCTACGTAGGCGCGCTCGATTTCTGGTTCGATGTCGACGCGGTGGAGAACGCCGCCGGCGCCCACCCGGAATGGAAGTTTCTGCTCATAGGCCGCGTGGAAGACAAGCGAATCCTCCGTCTGAGCCGGCTGCCGAATATCGTATTCGCCGGCGAGGTGCCGCACTCCGAGCTGCACAAATACATGGCTACGTTCCGCGCAGCCCTTATTCCTTTTCTGCCGAGCGATCTCACCATGGGGACTAACCCTATCAAGCTGTATGAGTATTTCAGCTATGGACTTCCTGTGGTAAGTACCGATTTACCAGAGATGAATGAGTTTCGCACTCTACTCTATCTCTACGATCACCCTGGCCAGCTTACCGAAAGGCTGGAACGGGCGGTTGAGGAAAACGACGCTTTTCTCAGACAAAGCCGCATTGGAATTGCGCACCGGGAAAGTTGGACCGCCCGGGTAAACCAGCTTGCAGAGGCATTCCTTCCCTTATTATGAGCAAAACAACTTTGGTATGCCTTGGCTTGGCGGGCATGATTTCCAGCGCTTTGACGGCGCAGATGCAAACATCCGGGCAGGTTGCCGGCGGCCAGACGTCGGTGTCGTCCTCCTTCAATCCCTTGCAGCCAACAGGGTTTCCGGCGCCGGTCGTGCAGAGTTATCCGCTGCCGCCGCAGCCGACGGTTTCAGCGGGAGAATATGCGAGCCAGAAATCGGTCGCCCAATCGCGGGTTCCCTTCCGCACCCCCGCGCCGCCGGTCATCTCCTATACAGATGGGATCGGCGCCACCTACATTCCGGATGTCCGCATCGTCCCGCTGCTAATGGCGCCCTCCGTCAGCTTCGAGGCCCCGCAGGCGGAAAGTCCACAGGATCCTCCCAACCCGGATATGGCAGTGGGTCCCGACGATTTACTGCTGGTGGCGAACTCCAACATCGCCCTCTACACCAAAGCCGGCGCATTTGTCAGCAGGACGCAGTTTTCACAATGGTTCAGCGCCCAGTTGCCGGTTGTCTGTCCCGGCGGCCTCGCCACTTGCCAGTTCCTTACTCCTTCCATCCGCTACGACCAGCTGCATGGCAGATTTCTGCTGAGCCTTACGGTGCTGCGCGGAACAGGGTCAGCCCGGCAATCCTCTTTCCTGCTGTCGGTTTCCAATGGCGCTACCTATGCGGGAGGCTGGAAGAACTGGGCCTTGGACGCCTCTTTAGATGGCAGTACGGCAACGCAAAACTGGGCCGATTTCCCGCAGCTTGGCTTTGACAACCAGGCGGTCTATCTCACGGCGAATATGTTCAGCGCGGTCACCAATCAAGTGCAGTACGCAAAAGTCCGAATCTTGAAGATGGTGGAGCTCTACAACCCCGGATCAGCCACTCTTACTTACCAGGATCTTTTCAACCTGCAGAATGCGGACCTGTCCACCGTAGTGTCCCTGCAGCCTCCGCTTTCCCGCGGCCGGCCCGGTTACATTCCGCACGAATATGGAGTTTTGGTGAACGCCTCCAATACCGCCGACGCAACCGTCGTGACGCTCTGGCGGATTATCAATCCGGTCGGTGCAAATCCGGTTGCCAGCCGCATCACCGTCCCTGGCTTTTGGAAGTACAGCTTCCCCGCCCCGGCGTCCCAGTTGAACTCGCCGGTTACTCTGGACACAGGCGATTCCCGCATCCTGAAAGCCGTCTTTCGCGATGGCTTCCTGTTCATCGCGCAGAACGTATCCCAGGCCGATGAACCGAGCACGGTGGTGTACAGCAGAATCGACACCACCATCGGCACAGTTACCTTTCAGGAGCGATGGACCAATGGGAATTTTTTCTACCCTGCCCTCGACATCCCTGCCAGCCTGAATTCGGCAACCATCGGCTTTCCGAATAAGCTGGTGGCCGGAACCAGCACCAATGCTCTCGGCAACCCAGCCTTCCCCGGCATCCAGGAGGTAAAAACAGGGGAAGGCTTCTATGACATCTCAACGTCCGGACTTGCCCGCTGGGGCCAATATTTTGGCGCGGCCATTGATCCCCAGCAAGGCGGCTTGTGGGTCTCCGGTCAATATGCAAAGGACCGTCCGGATGGGGCCAGCCACTACGGAGAATGGGTCAGCTATTTTCCCTGGAGCACGAATACCAAATTTGGAGACGTGCCTCCCTCCTCGTTCTCGTTTCACTATGTGAATGTAGCCAAGCTCTGGAACCTGACGACGAACTGCGCGCCCAGTCTGTTCTGCCCCGCGCTTCCCATCACCCGCGCCGATTTAGCCATCTTCTTGATCCGGGCTATCTACGGCGACTATTTCTATATCAACAACATTCCGTACTTCACCGATGTTCCTACCAATCACCGGGCTTTTGCCTACATCCAGAAACTACGCGAGCTTGGCATCACGGCCGGCTGCACTACAACCACATTCTGTCCGGATCTCAGCAGCACCCGCGAACAGATGGCCGCCTTTATTGTGCGCGGCAAGCTGAAGGAGCTGCAGGGCGATAACTTCAACTACCCGCCGGCCGCTTATTTTACGGACGTACCCGCCGGAAACTTCTTCTTTCCCTATATCCAGAAGCTGCGTGAACTGGGAATTACCTCGGGGTGTACCGCCACGCAATACTGCGCCACTGCGGATGTGACGCGGGAACAAGCGGCGGTATTCATTGTGCGCGCCTTCCTGAACTAATTTGGGGATTTTTGACGGATAATAGAGCAGAGGCTGTTATGCGTCTGCTCACTATTCTTACCCTGGCGGTCTGTCCGCTGCTTCTGGCTCAGGATGAGCAGGACGCCGCTCCGGCCGACAATCTGGTTACCAGCGCGGGGTATGTACCCCCAACTCTGACCAAAGTAGCCCCGGGCCAGCTCATCACGCTTTATGTACGCATCAGCGGCGCGCCGGTGACGCAGCCCATTCTGGCCGCAAGCACACCGTTACCAACCTCGCTGGGCGGCTTCTCGGTATCGCTGAAGCAGACGTTTCTCGGTGACCCTGTGCCCATTCCCATGGCCGGCATTTATCCCTCGGACCCCTGCAACGGGGTGGCTCCCTGCACACCTCTCACCGCGATGTTGGTGCAGATTCCCTTTGAGCTGGTTCCGAACGTACCCGGCTCCCGCATGCCATTCAATTTCGCTACGGT
>JBDUEM010000402.1:0-5097 GCA_040002435.1 Bryobacteraceae bacterium | reverse complement strand
ATTTCGCCGACGGGCAAGCGGTGCAATCCGGGGACCAGTTCATGGGACGCAGCACCGTGAACTCGGACAACAACAACTTCGCGCCGCGCATCGGATTGTCCTATAGCCCCACCGACCGCTGGACCATTCGGGGGGGCTTCGGCGTGTTCTACGTACAGGATTCCGGAAACCCCGTTTTCGACATGGCTCGCAACCTGGCCGGGCGCGATCTGTTCATCACCAGTATTGAAGACCGGAAGGCCGTGCTGGAGGATCCATGGGCATTGGAGCGCCAGCGATTCGTCTGCACTGGCTACAGCGGAACGTGCCTTGGCGCGCCGCAGATCCTGGGCAACATTCAGAACATGCGCACTCCCTACGTGAATCAATGGCTCTTCAACGTGCAGCGCCAGCTGACTAACGATATCGCCCTGGAAGTCGGCTACCTGGCGAACGAAGGCCACAAGCTGCAGCGCTTCCGCATTTACAATCAGCCTGTGCCGAAGACGGGACCAACGGATTCCCGGAGCGTGGCCGCGCGTACGCCGTGGCCCCTTTACGGACGTTTGCAGGAAGTGGACGGTGTGGACAACTCGAACTATCACGCCTTCAGCGCCAAGTTGACCCAGCGATTCTCCAGGGGCCTGACGTACATGATGGGCTACACGTGGTCCAAGGCCATTGATGGCGGCAGCGGAATCCGCACCAACTCCGGCGATACGTTGTGGCCCGTGAACAGCTACGATCTGCACGCCGAGAGAGGCCTTTCGCAGTTCGATCTGCGGCACCGCTTTGTCGCGTCCTGGGTTTATGAATTGCCGTTTGGCCCTGGAAAGCCCTGGGCAACGCACGGAGTTTTGGGCGCCATTGCAGGCGGCTGGCAATTGGGTGGCATTCTGACTCTGGCCGGTGGAACTCCGGTGAACGTGGCGCAACTCGGCGACACCGCCGGCCTGAATACGTTGGGCAATCAGCCTGACGCGACGGGCATCAGCCCCATTCCGGCAAATCGCTCCGCACAGCAATATTGGAATATTGCCGCTTTCAACTTCAACAGCCCGGACCTGAGTTGGCGGCCCGGAAACATGGGCCGGAATACGCTATTCCGCCCCGGAACGAAGCAGGCCGACCTGTCGGTTGCCAGAAACATCAAGATCTACGAGAACCATCTGCTGAACTTCCGATTGGAAGCTTTCAATGCGTCGAATCACCCGAACTGGAATGTACCCAGCTCCGATGCCCGGAGCCCGTCCAACTTCGGTGTCATCACTTCAGCAAAGACTATGCGCCAATTGCAGCTCGCCCTTAAATATGTTTTCTAAAACTTGCATTCTCACCTTGATCTGCGCTGCCACCTGCCTGGCGGCGGATAAACCGAATTCGCTGACGAAGAAAGAGTCCTCACAGGGCTGGAAGCTTCTGTTTGACGGAGCCAACATGAACGGCTGGGAGAGTCACTGGGGTGATACCTTTCACGTCAAAGACGGAGCGCTGGCCTGCGACGGATCGGTAATGAGCTGGCTCAGCACCAAAGACTCCTTTTCAAACTACGAGCTGAAGCTGGAGTTCCGGGGCAATGAGAAAGTCAATAGCGGAGTCTTTCTGCGATCGGAGAAGGAAGGACAGCCGCATATCACCGGCTACGAATTGCAGATCTGGGATTATCAACCGGCAAAGTACAACACAGGAAGCCTGGTCGGCACCGCCTTCGCGGAGCCAACCAAGATTCTCGGCGATCGATGGAATCAGTACGACATCACGGCCGAAGGCGACCACTTTGTCATCGTGCTGAATGGCAAGAAGCTACTGGATACGCACGATTCAAAGCACGCCTCGGGCGTGATTGGATTCCAGTGCCAGAAAGAGCAGCAGATCGAATTCCGCAACATAAAGATTCTGCCACGAAAGTAAGCGTCAGCGGCTGCCGCTGGTGGGGGCGCCCGCCGGCATATCCGGACGATAGCTCAGTTCCGGCTGATAGCGATAGACGTTGTATTCCGCGGATGTCATCAAGGGCCTTATTTTGTCGAGGTACTTCTGGTAGCTTTCCGCGCCCATTGCCTTGGCGACTGGTGACGTCCCATCGAGATCTGCCCAACTATCCACACCGAGAGAGCTTACGATTTCCGATCTCGGCGCGCCATAACGCATTTGCACCGTGGCGTAAGTTTTCACTCCCGATTTCTTGACGGCCGGTAGAAGCTCGCTCTTCGCCAATGCCAGGTATTCGTTCACCTTGTCGGGGTGCAAGGTAATCCGCAGAACCGAAACCATCTTCGGCATGTCTTTCGCAGCCGGTAAGGTCAGATCTTTGTTAATCTCGCCAACGGCGCTGTGAACCCCCAAGGCGCAGTGATTGATGCGGGACGCAATGCGTGCCAGGTCGGCTTGATAGTCTTTCAATTTCGGGTCGTCGCGCCGCAGCACATCGAGTTCCGCCAACTTCGCGTGATAGCTCACCAGCACGTACTCGTGGTCTCCGGTTGCCGCTACCCACAGCGAGTACGGATGGTCGTAATGTGCCTTGGAAAGCACTGCGTTGTATTCTTTGACCGCGGCTTGAAAATCACCGATCCGGCCGGGATCGATCTTGTAAAATGTGGTGCTTCGAAAGTTCCGTTCCTGTGCAGGCAACTGAACTGCGGCGAGAGAGAGGGAAACCAATGCGATGGCACACCGGTAGGGAATGGTTTTCGACGAGATCGAGCTAATCATGGGACAATCTCCTGTTGCTGGCCTGTTGACAGACAAGCAGCCAAAATTCTGGGTGGTTGGGAGTATACAGTAGCCTGCTGAAAATTGAAATGGGGTTTATATTATGAATGCACTCACAGGAATTCTTCCGGCGTTGGTCACTCCCTTGGACGCGGACGGCGCACTGATGCGCACTTCTTTCGAGAAGCTGCTGGAGAGAGTGTTTGATGCCGGAGCGAGCGGCGTCTACGTCTGCGGGCAGACGGGCGAGGGCCTCCATCTTCCGTTGGCCGTTCGAAAGGATGCGGCGGAAGTGGCTTGTAGCGTCTCACCGGCCGGCCGGAATGTTGTAGTCCATGTGGGCGCGCACAATCCTGCGGACGCGCTGGAACTGGCGGCTCATGCGAAGAAAGCTGGCGCACACGCCATCAGCAGCCTGCCGCCTCTAGGAACCAACAGCTTTCCCGCTGTTCGTCAATACTACGAATCCCTGGCGCATACCGGAGATCTGCCTTTCCTGGTTTACTACTATCCGCAACTCACCACCGTCATCGGCTCGGTGGAGCAGATTCTTGACCTCTGCTCCATTCCAAACGTGGTTGGACTCAAGTTCACTGACTTCGATCTCTATCGCCTTTCCCTGATTCGCCGCGCCGGCCACACCGTGTTCAATGGCCGCGACGAAGTGCTTGCTGCCGGTCTGCTGATGGGCGCCAGTGGCGGCATCGGAACGTTCTACAACTTGATGCCCGAGGTGTTTGTGGCAGTATTTGAAGCGGCCCAATCCGGCCGTTGGGAAGAGACCCGCGTGCTGCAGCAGCGCATCAACACGCTCATCCAGATTGTGCTGCATTTCCCGGCGATTCCCGCCGTCAAGGCAATTCTCGGATGGTCCGGAATCGATTGCGGAATTTCGATGCCGAAGTCGGGCGTGCTGACGGCGGATCAGGAACGCGACCTCCGCGCCGCGTTAGCTTAAGTGCCGTCCCCATGGGGCCTCGTCGCCCTGTTATGGGTCGTCGCTACTCTCAATTATCTCGACCGGCAAGTTATCTTCTCCGTATTGCCCTTGTTGCAGAACGATCTTCACGCCAGCCCAACTCAACTTGGCCTCATCGGAACTGTTTTCCTGTGGACGTACGGCCTGCTGGCGCCAGTCGCGGGATACATTGCGGACCGGGCCGGCCGCGTTCGCGTCATTCTGTTCAGCCTGCTTGTGTGGAGCCTGGTCACCTGGCTCACTGGCTACGTCAGAACCATCCCCGAACTTCTTGTCACGCGGGCGCTCATGGGAATCAGCGAAGCCTGCTATCTGCCGGCGGCATTAGCCTTGGTCGTCGCGGCGCATCCGCAGCGGACTCGTTCCCTGGCGGCTGGCATTCATCAGAGCGGCCTCTACACCGGTGCAATTCTGGGCGGCGCATGGGGAGGTTGGATGGGCGAAACCTACGGATGGAGGCCGGTGTTCTCCATCCTCGGCGTCATTGGCCTCGTCTACCTTTCCGTGCTGTGGTGGTTCCTCCGCCGGCATCGCGAGAGTGCCGGCGAAACAAATCCGCTCTCGATTGTGCCCAGCATGAGGGAAGTCCTGCGCAGCCCGAACTTCGGTAAGCTGGCTGCAGCCTTCTCCATTGTCGCCATGGCCAACTGGCTGATCTACACCTGGCTGCCGCTCTATCTGGTGGAGCGATTTCAACTGGGCCTGACAGTTGCAGGGTTCTCGGCTACTTTCTATCTCCAAGCGGCCAGCTTCGCGGGAATCCTGGTTGGCGGCACACTCTCCGACCGCTGGCAATCCATCTCGCCCCGTGGCCGCATCCTGATGCAGGCTGGAGGAGTTCTACTGGCCGCACCATTTCTGTTTCTGGTCGGCTTCGCGCAGTCCATGCCCGTGTTTATTGTCGGCATCGTCACCTTCGGCTTCGGCCGCGGGGTCTACGATTGCAACACCATGCCGGTCCTCAGTGAATTTGTCCGGCCGGAGCTGCGCAGCACGGGATATGGCCTGCTCAACCTCTTCAGTTGTCTGGCTGGCGGAGTGATCGCGGCCGCGGCCGGATTCTTCAAGAGCAGCCTTGGACTGGGAGGCGCGTTTGAAGTGGCTGCGGGCTTGATGGTGATGGCGGGGTTGCTCCTGCTTAGAACTGAAAATAGATGAACGGGACGGTGCCCTCACCGGCCGCGAAGAGCTCCAGCGTGATCAGCCCGCAGACGATCACCGCCACTCTTGCCCAACTGGGAGACTGCGCGATGCGATCGAGCATCGGCCATCGGGCAGCGATAACGGCGCATGCAATCAGCAGTAAATGCACTGGTCCCAGCAGCCATGTTCCCGCGTGGAACGAAGCCATCTGCGAGAGAACGACGCTGGCATCGGCCATCGTATCGGCCCGAAAGAACACCCAGCCCACACAAACCAGTCCA
>JBDUEM010000401.1:0-5101 GCA_040002435.1 Bryobacteraceae bacterium | reverse complement strand
CCAGTGCGTAAATCCAGTCGGATTGACCGCCAAGTGTCTTGATCTCGGCAAGGTCCGGCACACGGAACACCTTGATCGTCCGGTCTGCGGAAGAGGAAACCAGCGTCTTGCCATCCGGCGACCACGCCAGCTTCAGAATCGCGTCTTCGTGTGCGATTAACGTGTTCAGCAGCTTGCCCGATTTCTCGCCCAGGGACCAGATCCGGATGCTTTTGTCGAGGCCCGCCGCAGCCACCATCTTGCCTGTGGGATCGATAGCCACGGTGTTGATTCCGTCTGTCGGTTCGCCGAAGGTGTACAGGCGTTCCCCGGTGGCGGGGTCCCAAATCTTGACCGTACGGTCCGCCGCACCAGATACCAACTGTTTGCCATCAGGTGTGAATGCCAAGGCATACACCGCGTCGATGTGATCCTTGAGAGTACGGATTTCTTTGCCCGTTTCCACGTCCCAAAGCTTGATCAGCTTGTCGTAGCTCGACGTGGCGATGGACTTCCCATCGGGCGCGAATGCCACGGCATAAACGCAGTCCGTGTGACCGTTGATGGTGACCAGCAGCTTGCGCTGCTCCACGTCCCAGATCTTCAATTCGCCCTTCCGGGCGGGAAGGCCCCCTGCCGCCGCAAGCAGCTTGCCGTCTTTGGAGAAAGCCACCGCGCGAACGGTTTCGGCATGCCCGGTCAGGGTCGCTACCGGCTTGCCCGCCGCGTCGACGAGGCGCACTTCCTTATATCCGGCGAGGGCGATGAGCTTTCCACCAGGCTGGTAGTCGAGCGCGAAAATCTGCGGCCTCAGTTGTGCCTTGGGCTTGATGGAGGGTGTCGCATTCACCGGTTGCAGAGGCTCCTCCCCGGGCGCCGGAGGCTTCGCACCTGCGTTAATCCACAGCTTGACGGCTTCAATTTCACCCGCCGCCAGCTTCGGCCCGCCCATCGGCATCAGCGGTTTCGATTCGCCGGTGAGCATCGTATACAGTCGCGATTCGCCGCTCTTGCCGGGCACGATGATCGTCCCGTGGTTTCCGCCTCTCTGAATTCCCTCAAAGGTTTCGAGGTCCAGGCTCCCCATCTTCACGCTTGCCGCATGGCAGCCGGAGCAGTTTTTGGAAAAAATTGGCGCAACGTCTTTCGTGAAGGACTGCGCCTGCGCAGAGGCTGCTGCCAGCAACACAATAGCGATTCGCTTCGTCATGTTAGTGGTTAAACATGAACTCCTTGCTGGTTAACATGGCCCAAACCATGTCCTGCAAGGCCTGCTCGCGCGCGTCTTTCTGGGTGTTGCTGCGGGCTTTGGAGAGCATCCCACCAAGCTCCGTTCTCTCAGCATCCGTGGGATAACGTCCGAACGCGCTCAGGGTCATGTGCTCGATAATCCGGGAATCGGAGAGACCAAGCTTCAGCAGCAGCGCAATGTAGCCGTCCGGATTGCTGAGCTTCTTGTTTAGCGTGTCGCCGTTGATCACATGCAGCGCCTGGCTGATGGTGGGATCAAACGACCGCTCTGACGAATCGCAGATGTTTCGCGCCGGGCGCCCAAAAACGCTGAGGAATTGCGAGACAACCTGCGTGTCGGGCAACTGCAGTGCCCGGGTACCGGCAGGGTAGCCCGCGAATGCCGTGGGAACTCCGGTCACTTGCGACATGGAATCCAGCAGCACTTCCGCGGGAAGCCGCTTGATGATGTATTTCGAGTAAAACTTTTTGTCGTCCTGATTCGTCGCGTTAGCCTCGGATGCCAGTTGGTACGTCGTCGAGTTCATCACAGTACGGATCAGGTATTTGACATCGAAGTTGTGAGCGACGAAATCCTTGGCCAAGGCTACGAAAAGTTCTTCGTTCGACGCCGGATTCGTGGCCCGCACGTCGTCGATCGGATCCACCAGCCCCCTACCCATGAAGTTTCCGAAGACCCGGTTAACGATGGATCGCGAGAAGTAATCGTTCTTCGGACTCGTCAGCCAGTTGGCAAGTGCCACCCGCCGGTCGGCCGGGCTGTCGATGGAAAGCGGCGTTCCGTCAAGCGGCGTCGGCGCCAAAGGACGAAGCAGGCGAGGGTGATTAATATCACCGGAAGTCTTGGCGAAAATCACCGAGTCGCCGGGATCGGGTCCATTCTTAATGCCCACCCGGGCGAACATATTCGCCATCTGGAAGTACTGCTTCTGTGTCCATTTTTCCAGCGGATGGTTATGGCACCGCGCGCAGGTCAGCCGCTGGCCGAGGAAAGCCTGCGTTGTGTTCTCGGTCAGGTCGATCACGTCCTTGTGCAGGATGAAGTAGTTCAACGCGCCGTTCTGCCGCGTGCTGCCGCTACTCGTGAAAATCTCGCGGGCAAACTCGTCCCAGTGTTTGTTTTCCTTGACGCTGTCCCGAATCCAGTTGGAGAACGCGAACATCGCGTTCGGCCGCAGTTTCTTGCTCGATACCAGCAGCAAATCGGACCACTTATAGGCCCAATAATCCACGTATTCGTCGCGCTCCAGCAGAGCGTCGATCATCTTTTTCCGCTTGTCCGGCGACTTGTCGCCGATGAACTGCTCCACTTCTTCGGCCGTGGGGAGAATGCCGGCCGCGTCAAGAAACGCGCGGCGGATGAACACAGCGTCGCTGGCAAGAGGAGACGGAGCGATGTTCAGGCTTTTCAGCTTGGCGATCACAAATTCGTCGATATAGTTGCTGCGCGGATACTTTGTGTAAACGTCCGGATTGACCTGGTTGTCATAAGGAGACGTGAGGGTCGCGTAAAGCACGCGGCTGGAATACCAAAGCGTTACCGCGGATTCGCCGTTGCCGGTCATCTTGACCAGGCCGCTGTCGTCCACCGTCGCGACGCCTTCGTTATTCGAGGTGTACTTGACCCAGCGCGTGACGTCATCAATGCTTCCATCGTTGTACTTGGCGCGGACCACCAACTGCTGCTCCTGGCCCGGTTTGAGAATCGCGCTCTTGGGATAGACCTCGAGCGATGCCACTTCCTTGTCCTTCGGACTCGGTGGCGGCGCGCCGGCGGCAATCCACTCGGAGATGACGCGGTATTCCAGGGAGTTCACGGGGAAGCGTCTGCCGCCGCCGTGTCCGATGGTCGCCGTGGGCTTCTGAAGAATCAAGCTTGCGGCGGGATCGGTCATGCTCACGCGGCGCCCTACAGACTGGCGCGTCAGCATATCGTAATCGAGATCGGGATCATAGCCGCGCAGAGTCAGCTTAAAACCATTCTTGCCCGCTAGCGCGCCATGGCATGCGCCCTGATTGCAGCCCGCCTTGGTCATCACCGGGATCACGTGATTGCGAAAACTCCAGGTAAATGGCGCGTGGGAGTTCTTGACTGTGACATGCAACTTGGCGCTATCTGTGCCGTGGGTGACCGTGATGTCGGCAGCGCCGTCCGATACCGGCTTCAGCATCCCCGTGGCGTCAACGGCGACCACCTTCGGATTGCTGCTGGCCCAGGTGGACTGCCTGGTTTGGTCCTGCTGAAATTCGCCGGCGGTCGATTCGGCGATCAGTTGCTGGCGGGATTCGGGATTGGTTAGCTCGACCGCGGCGGGATAGATGGTGAGGTTCGCCGCCGATAGGGCGGCCGGCACTAGGAACAGAAATAATTTCATGTGAAAAGCTCAGCTATCGGTTCAATGCCTCGGTCTACGAGTGGGATGGGGCGGCCGCCGAAGCCGGGCAATTCGGTGCGCATATCGATTCCCAAACCCTTAAAGATGGTGGCGGCGACTTCGCCGGGGTTCGTCGGCCGGTCTTTCGGAGCTCCACCGATTTCGTCCGACGCGCCGACGATCTGTCCGCCCTTGAGCGGCCCTCCGCCCATGATGATGCTCCAGCATTGCGGCCAGTGA
The DNA here is from genome assembly GCA_040002435.1 of Bryobacteraceae bacterium. Taxonomy (GTDB): domain Bacteria; phylum Acidobacteriota; class Terriglobia; order Bryobacterales; family Bryobacteraceae; genus JANXXV01. The sequence goes on along the minus strand of JBDUEM010000401.1, from coordinate 1,256 downwards.
TCGCGGCCACCCGCGGGATTCACCTTCGGCGTGCGGCCGAATTCGCCCATCGCCGTCACCATAGTGTTCTTATACAGGCCGCGCTCGGTCAGGTCTTCGACAAGGGACGAGTAAGCGTTGTCGAACATCGGTCCCACCAGATCCTTGTAGCAGCTGATGGGGCTGAACGGCTTCGAACCATGGATGTCCCAGGTGATTTCGTCGAACACAGTTTCAAACATATTCACGGTGACGAACCTGACGCCGGCTTCGATCATGCGCCGGGCCAGCAGGCAGCTTTGCCCGAAGCGGTTCATGCCATACTTCTCGCGAACCTTCTCCGGCTCCTTGTGCAGTTCAAAAGCTTCCCGGGCTTTCTGCGAGGACATCAGCGTATACGCCTGGTGGAATGTCGAGTCCAGCAGGCGGGCGTCCTGCGAAGTTTCAAACATGCTCACGCTCTTGTCCACCTCGGCGCGCCAGTTTCTCCGGCGGTCGACGCGAAGCGCAGTGAGGTAGTCGGGCGGCAACAGATCGGGAACGCGGAAGTTCGGATCCGACGGATCGGCATTCAATACAAAGGGATCGAAGCTCTTGCCCAGGTAGCCGGCATTTTGGCCGTGGGGCATGTTCCCGCCGGTATTGCCGATGGTGCGCGGCAGCAGCACATGCGCCGGAACGTCGCCCTTTGGCCCTTTCAGCTTGCTGAGCACGCAGCCGTAGTGCGGGTGCTCTATCCCGCCCTGAAACAGCCGTCCGGTCTGCATCATCTGATGTCCGGTATCATGAACCGCCGCTGCTGTGTGATACATACTGCGGACGATGGAGAATTTGTCCGCGTGGGTAGCCATGCGCGGAAAGTTCTCAGAGATCTCCATGCCGGGGACGTTGGTCTTGATCGGCTTGAACGGCCCGCGAATTTCGACGGGCGCGTTGGGCTTCATATCCCAGGTATCCAGCTGCGACGGCGCTCCCACAAGCATCAGGAAGATGCAATTGACGTCTTTCTGCGGATCCGTTGCGCCCAGCGCTTTGAGGCCGAGAAATTGAGTGAGGCCAAGCCCCAGCATAGAAAGTGAGCCGGCGTGCAGGAAGTCTCTGCGGCGCAGACCATCACAAAACTCAACGGGACGATCAGAATCTAAGCGGATCATTGCTGGCGGGCCCTCCCGGGGCAGAGGATGTACGCCTTTGATTCTATCTCTATGAAACCTCAACGGCAAGGCTGTAAAGTCTTTACTCGAGCCTAGAAAATCAGCTTCGCCGCGAACTGCACC
>JBDUEM010000400.1:0-5224 GCA_040002435.1 Bryobacteraceae bacterium | reverse complement strand
CGAAGGATGAGCTACGAAGCCTTGCCGGCTATGCTGGCACGACCTACGATTGCTTTCACGCGCAGATCAATGAATCCGTTGCCGATTTGCTGACAGGGGAAGGTAGTGAACACGATCTTGGGTGGGTGGAGCCCCTTTCGCCCAAAAAAGTGCGTCTCTATCCCGAAGACGATTTTGTGCGGGGTGCCGTTGTCGTCCGCCTGACCGATCGGAAGCCCGAGGTTGGATTGATTGTCCGGGTCGAGCAGCAAGCCTGGAACGCGGCCCTCCGTGGCTGGGACAAAACAGTTGTTGTGCAATTTACGCAGGGAGAACGGCGGATAAATCCTCGCGCGCGGACTGCGGATGCGCAGCGAGGAAACGTCGGAGTAGTAGTGCTGCTGCGTGTAGCGGAGACGAAAGCGGTTCTGCGGAAGATCCGAGCGCAGGTGCAACCGGTGACAGACCACGCTCTTCCTTGGATCCTGCAGAGAAAGGCATGCTGAAGGACGTGAAACTTGGTCTCCACCCCGGGAAGCCCGTGGGAGTGGCGCGCGTTAGCTAAGCTAGCGCTTGTGCTGCTCCCGCAGCACCGCCGGATCGTCCATTTTGATTGACGGCTTAGGATCTCGCGGCTCCCGTGCCTTCGCCGGATCGAAAATTTCTTTCGCCACAGCCTTGCTCTCGTAACCCGCGAAATCCGGTGAGTCCGTGAACGCATCGCTCAGGTCCGCGGCGGCCGCGTCGTACAGATTCAAAGGCGGCATCTTCAGCAGGCGGAAAACGGTCTTCAACAATCCGGGGAAGCTGGAATTCTCGTGGGTCACATAGCCCTTCTTCACATAAGGGCCTGCCATCAGCAGCACCGTACGATGGGAATCCACGCGATCCACGCCGCCCTGCGCATCGTCTTCGGTTACGAAGACCGTCATCTGCTTCCACTCCGGTCTCTTGGAGAAGAACTCCATCATCCGTCCCAGCGCCACGTCGTTGTCGGCGACATACGAAGCCGCTGTGGGGTAGCCATCGCCGGGTCTCGGCTTTGCGGCGTGATCGTTCGGCAGGTGAATGTACAGAAATCGCGGCAGCGTTTTCATTGGACTCAACTCCGCGATCAACTGCGTGGCCCGGTATTGATCCGGAATATTCATATTGAATTGCGCGTAGTTGCGGGAAGTGTTGCGGTAGAGCGGATCGGGCATCGGCACGTTCGTCAACACTCGGACGCCGGTGGGCTTCAGGCCTTCGCCTTCGTTAATACCCGCCAATTCATACCCCTCACCGAAATTGCGGAAAGAGACTTTATTGTGATCCAGATGATGCCACAGCGTCCCGCCTTCCGGCTGCTCCTCGGGATGCACCGAAGAATTGCTCCCGGCGTAGCTCAGCCGTCCTGGCGCGGTAGTCGGCATCCGGAAATCCTTCTGCCCTCCGTAGGCCGCCATCAGCGAGCTCTCGGTCCATGCGTTAGGATACGAACCAACCAGCCAGTGATGACCGTCTACGCTGACCTCCGAGTCCGCATAGAAATTGTCGCTCATTGCCCAGCGCTTTGCCATCTCGTGATGATTCGGAGTCACGGCAGCACCATACCGCGCGCCTTCGCTGAAGACATCGTCGTAGGTCCGATTCTCTTTTACGATCACCACCACATGGCGGATCTGTTCCGGCAGCGGTCGCGGATTCGGCGCGGGCTCCGCGAACCCATTGTTGCGATACACCCGCGCCGTAGTGGCAGAAAGTTCGTCAGCCTTTGGCAACAGGAACAGCGAAACCGCGCCGCGCCGCATCTCGCCTTGAAAGCTCTTCTCCAAGCCCGCGTTCGGCCCGGTGCCGAAGCCCTTGGCATTAGCGGCGTAGACGATGTCACGCTCGGTCAACACACGGGTGGGAAACCACCCCGCCGGCACGTGCCCCAGCACTTTTCCGGCCTTCGCGTCGATAATGCCGATGGCATTGATGCCGGCTTCCGCTACCAGCAGCCATTCGTTCTTTTCGTGCCAGCTGAGCCCAATCGGCATCACGCCGCGATACCGCTCGAGCCCCGGAATGCGGATCGGGATCTCGCGCTCCACCAGTAACGACTGCGCATTTACAACCGAAATCGAATCGTTGTTCGCATTCGAAACGAAGACCTGTTCCGCCGTCGCCGTCACGCCCGAAGGGCTGCTTCCGCCGTCGCTACGCTTCCCGAAGGGCAAACCCGTGCGGATAAATTTCAGTACCTTCGCGTGCCCTGTATCGCTCACGTCGAGCACACAGAGAGAGTTCGCCTCCGCCACATTCGGATCACCCAGTGCGGGAACATCGACCATTCCGCGCTCCGTCTGGCGCTTGACACCCTTGCGCGATTCAGCGGAAGGAAATCCAAAGGCGGGGAAGGGAAGTCCCGTCTCGATGGGTTGCTTCGGGTCGGCGCCGGGCACCACCTTGTATTCGAACATCCCGATATTCGTCACGTAAGCCTGCCGCGCATCCGGCGAAAGAGCGATGGCGAATGGCAAGCGCCCAACGCGCACCGACGACGCAACCTTCCGCTTGCGAACATCAATCGTCACGACGCGGAAGTTGGCTTGATCGACTACATACAGCAGTCCGCGCGCCCTGTCCAGCGCCATATCGCCCGAATAGCTGTCCTTGAATCCGTCGGTGTTCAAGTCGAAGCTCCGCAGCCGCTTTCCTGTTCGCGGGTCCACCAGCCGCACCTTCCCGGAGTTTCCTTCCGCTGCGTATAACTCGTTTTCGCCGTCGAACGCCAGCCCCATGAACACGCTCCGCCATTCATCTCCGTCATCATCGTCGGCGTCACCATTCCGCTTCGCGACGAACTGCTGTCGCTGCCAGGAGCCTTCCACGCTGTGCAACACCGTAAGCGAAAACCGGTTCGGACCGCCGTCGGCTGAAACCAGCGTCTGCCCATCCGGACTCATGGCCAGCCCAAACGTTCCCGGCCCCGTGTAGAAGAATTGGCCCGTGGATGTCAGCAGCCGGCCACCTGGCAGAACCGTCTCCGTGGCGTTGGTGCTCGCGGCGCGCGTGCCGGCCGGGACCCTGTAATCCGCCGCGAATAACATCCAGGCAAGCGCGAACAGCAACATCAGTCTCATTGAGGTCTAGAATAGCGGAAGGCGCACCGTCTTTTGGAACGTAGAATATTTCTCACGATCGTCGGCACGGCGGGATTGCTGCCGCAACCATCCTCTGGACTGCAACTGACGGCAATTGCCGCCGAGCACTTGCCGCAATCGGCAGTTCTCCACGGGTACGCCGAACCGGATGCCGGAACCATATTCGAATTGCGTCGTTATGAGGGTACACTGCCGGCCGCGGAGCTTCTGGCTAGACACGGCATTCAACGGGTCTTCGAGGACAATTCAACCATCCTCTTGTCATTTGCTAATCTCATTCGGCGCGACGAAGCTTGGAGCGCCCTCGCCTCAGATCCTGACTGGCAAGCGCAGCGCAGCAGCGTTACGCAACTCACCTTGTATCAGTCCTAAGTTCCAGGTTTTTCCAGCATCCGTTCACTCAACGGTTTTCGCCACCGCCAGAAAATCCGCGAGCGCAACTTATTTTTCTGCAGCTTCTGGAGGTCAGGTCATCCACCCGACGCTTCAGATTCTCGGCCCACGGCAGCGGATTCCCGCGTGGGCCGGTTCTGCTTCCGGGCTTGTTGCCTGCCTGGGTCAAACTTTTGGCACTCCAAAATTGGCTTCCGTCGCTCTCCGTGCGATTCTATAACGTGAGCCTTTCGGCCTCAAGATTCCGCGTAGTTTAGAGAGGAAGGTATCATGTGGAAGAAAATTATCGGCTACACTCTGCTGTCTCTGGTGTGCGTTGCTGCGGCAGGGTTCGCCTATCTGTATTTCAGAAGTCCGGCCTCCGCGCCTCCGTCTAACATAAAGGTGACGGCCTCACCGGAGCGCATCGCACGCGGAGAGTACATCTATCTGGCTTCGGACTGCGACGGGTGCCATTCTCCCGCCAACCCGAAGCTATACGACAATCCTCCGGTGGACGGAATGAAGGCGGCAGGACAGCTCTTCCCGGCACGCGACATGCCCGGCAGGATTGTGGTGTCCAACATCACTCCTGACAAGGAAACTGGCATCGGCAATTGGACCGACGGCGAAAAGATCCGCGCAATCAGGGAAGGCATCAGCCGCGATGGCCATATGCTCTTCCCGATGATGCCCTATACCCACTTCCGGCACATGAGCGACGACGATGTTCAGTCTCTGGTCGCCTATCTCAATTCGCTGCCGCCCGTGCGGAACAGTCTCCCGCCGACGAAGGTGGACTTTCCTGTTTCGCTCCTGGTTAAAGGCGCTCCTCGCCCCGTCGAGGGAGCAGTGAAGAATCCAGACCGTTCCAACAAACAGCTTTACGGAGAGTACTTGGCAACGCTCGGTTCCTGTGACACTTGCCACACTCCGGAGGAGCGCGGGGAGATCATTATCAGCAAAAGATTCAGTGGCGGACGACGATTCGAAGTAGGGAATCAAGTTGTCGTGAGCGCCAATATTTCACCGGACAAACAAAGCGGAATAGGGGATTGGAGCCTTGACCGATTCCAACAGCGCTTCTACAAGCACAGGGAACATGCCGGAAAGGTTCGCACAGATGCCGACCCGGAGAAATTCACCGTCATGCCGTGGGAAAATCTTTCGCATCTCCCGCCCGAAGATCTGGAAGCGCTCTACATCTACCTGATGTCGCGGCTGCCTATTGAGAACAAGGTGGAATCGCACCCAATGGAGAACGGGGGCAAAACCTAGCCCTTCGCTTTCTTCACTTCCTCAATCAGCGCGGGCACAACTTCAAAGAGATCGCCAACGATGCCGTAATCGGCAACTTCAAAGATAGGGGCGTTGGCATCTTTGTTGATCGCCACAATCGTCTTTGCGCCCTTCATTCCTACCAGATGCTGGATGGCGCCTGAGATTCCCACCGCGAGGTAGACCTTTGGCGAGACCGTCTGACCGGAGCTGCCGACCTGCCGTTCCATGGGAAGCCAGCCGTTGTCGCAGATGGGACGCGATGCCGCCAGTTCAGCGCCCATCGCCTTGGCCAGGTCTTCCACCATCGGAATGTTCTCTTTTTCCCGGATGCCTCTGCCGACGGAAACAATGATGGCCGCGGCCGTCAAGTCTACGGCACGCTGTGCTTCACGGAATGGCTCCTCCGGCCGGCTGCGAATCTGCGATGCGTCCAGTTCCACGGGGAAGGCTTCCACCGCGACTGC
>JBDUEM010000399.1:0-5227 GCA_040002435.1 Bryobacteraceae bacterium | reverse complement strand
ATCGAGGTGTCGGAACAGGAGGACGATGACGACGCCCTCGCCGACTCCGTCAAGCCGGAAACCAATCTCGTCTCCCGCCTCGGCATCCTCTGTATTGAGGTCGACGCCAAAATCGCCAAGCTACTCCCGGACATGCGCGAGCCCGGCGGCATTATCGTGGCCGCGAAATCACCGGCCGGACAAGGCCGCTACATCGACCTGGAAGCAGGCGACGTCATCCACGCACTGAACGACGAACCCGTAGGTACTCTTGAGTCCTTTCGGGAAAGGGTTGCCAACTTCAAGACCGGCGATCCGGTAGTCCTCACCATCGAACGCTCTAGCATTTTCCGCTACCTGGCCTTCGAAATTGAATAGGCGAATCGCCATATAATGGCTGCCATGGATCGCCGACAATTCCTCACTACCGCCGCTGGCTATGTCGCCACCGCGGCCGCTGCGCAGGCAGTTCCCTACGCCGACCAAAAACCCCGCCGCGTCGGTCTTATAGGCTGCGGCTGGTACGGCAAGAGCGATCTGCTCCGCCTGGTGCAGGTGGCGCCCGTGCAGGTGGTCTCGCTCTGCGACGTAGATAGCCGGATGCTTTCCGATGCGGCCGACCTCGTTGCCACCCGCCAGGTTTCCAAGAAGAAGCCCCGCACCTACGCCGACTACCGCGAGATGCTGAAGGAAAAGGATCTGGACGTCGTCCTGATCGCAACTCCCGACCACTGGCACGCGCTCACAATGATCGCCGCGGCAAAGGCCGGAGCCGACATCTATTGTCAGAAGCCAATCAGTGTGGATGTCACCGAAGGACAGGCAATGCTGGCGGCGGCCCGCAAATACAATCGCGTCGTGCAAATCGGAACCCAGCGCCGCAGTACACCGCACCTGGTGGAAGCCCGCGACCGCTTCGTCAAGGAAGGAAAGCTGGGTAAGATCGCCATGGTGGAAACATACTGCTACTACCACATGCGCGCCACCGCGAATCCCCCTGACACCGCGCCACCCGCCAATCTCGACTATGAAATGTGGACCGGCCCGGCGCCCATGCGCCCCTACAATTCGCTGGTGCATCCCCGCTCCTGGCGCGCCTTCATGGAGTACGGCAACGGCATCGTCGGAGACATGTGCGTCCACATGCTCGACATGTCGCGCTGGATGCTCGATCTGGGGTGGCCTTCCAGCGTATCGTCTTCCGGCGGCATCCTGATAGATAAGGCGAGCAAGGCAAACATCACCGACACGCAAACCGCCACTTTCGATTACGGCGACACCAAGCTGATCTGGCAGCACCGCTCCTGGGGTACGCCAAACGATCCGAAATACCCGTGGGGCGCTACCTTCTACGGCGACAAAGGGACGCTCAAGCTAAGCGTGATGGGCTACGATTTTATCCCGGAGAAGGGCGAACCGGTTCACAAAGACGTTACGTATGAACTGGAACAGTATCCGGAAGACAAGACGGAGAAGGAGCTGGAGAAGCATGTGGCGCCCGCGATCCGGCATCACATGATGGATCTACTCGCTGCGATTGACGCCCGCAGCAAACCGGTGGCCGACATAGAGCAAGGTTACATCTCAACGGCTACTTGCATCCTTGCCAATAACGCGTTGAAGCTCGGTCGCTCTCTCAAATGGGATGCCGCAAAACAACAGGTCGTAAACGACAATGAGGCGAACCACATGCTTACCCGGAGCTACCGGAAACCATGGGTTCACCCCTTATCGGACCACGTTTAACTAAACCGGGTTTACCACTCCACCCGGCCGACCAGAATTGCATGCCACCGGCCGGTGCCGATGTCAGAGAAGCTACCGCGCGTCCCCGTGAATGTACCGAACCCGGATGGGTCCGTCTTGTTGAACGTCGAGTTCGGCGGATTGAAGTTATGGTACTTGTAAATATTGTTGACGTCGCCGCGGACGGTCAGCCGCAGCCGTTCGCGAACCATCCAGGTCTTTTGGATGGAAGTCTGCGGCCAGATGATGCCGGGCGCTTCCAAAGTATTGCGGCCCAAGGTTCCAATTGTATAGGCGGCGGGATAGGCGAACCCGTTGATGTTCAGGTAACGGTTTTGCGCCGAAAACGGGAACCGGTTCGGCCCGATGTCGACATGTTCTAGTTTCACCTGGTCGTCCGGCAGAATCTGATTCGGGCGGTTGCCTACGCCTGGTAGATAGTTCAGGGGGCTGCCCGCGAAGTTTACTGTGAACGGAGGTCCGCTCTGGAAAGTTTGCACCCACACCACTTCCCAACCGCCCAGCAGCGTGTTCTTTAGACCGCCGCCGCTCATAAACTTGCGGCCTTTTCCGAACGGAAGTTCGTAGGTGATGGTAGAAACCCACCGGTGATGAATGTCGTAGCTGGCGCGGGCTTTCTCCAGGTTGCGGCTCCAGTAAGAGATCGTGCCAAATTGACCTGTGTTCGGGGCCGCATCGTCGTCGAAATTGTTGATCGTCTTCGACCATGTGTAGAACGAGTTGAACGTCATACCGCCGCCGTAGCGCTTCTCGAAACGCACCGTGGCGGCGTGATAAGTATTGTGTCCCAGATTGCTCACCAGGTTCACGTTCCCGAACTGCGGATAGGGCTTGTAGGTCTGGAAGTTCGTACGAATCTTGTCCAGTGTTGCCGTGTCTGACGGGAACCAGCTGATGGGCTGAACGTTAATGTTCATGGCGTTTTGCAACTTCACGCCGGCTGAACCCTGATAGGAGACTTCGGTCAGCCACGTTGGCCTGAACTGCCACTGGACGCCGCCGGACCATGTCGCCACATAGGGCGTGCGGAGGTTTGGATCGTACCAAGTAGCGTTGCGGCTTCCATAATTCGTCCCGATGTAGGGAACGCTGCCATCGGCGGCCGCGGGGAAGCTAATGTTTGGCGGTCCCTGCGAAAGGTTGAATACGTTCCTGGGATCGCCAACTGGCGACTGTACGTTCGCCGTCGCAACGTATTCTTCGAAGTTCTGATTGATGTCGTTCGTCATCAGATCGCTGTTGATAATGGTGAAGCTGGACCGGAATACGAAGTTTGGCCGGAAGCTCCAGGCCACTCCGATCCGGGGTTGGAAGTTGTTCAGATCTTTCTTGCCAAGTTGTCCGCCGCCGTGGACGATGGCGCCCTTCAGACCGCTGGCGGGATCAGTCGCGTTAGGATCGAATTGCGACTGCTGGCCGTATTTCGTAGTGAAGGGCGATTCGTAGGACCACCGCAGACCCAGGTTGAATGTCACGTTCTTGAAGGGCCGGAAGTCATCTTGTACGTAAAGGGAATGGGTGGTCCAGCGCGGCAACCATGTGGCGTTATTGCGCGTAAACTGTGCGCTGGCCACGCCGCCCAGCAGGAAGCTGGCGAACGTGTTGCCGGTGTTCGGCGTGAACGGCAGTTCAGTGCCACCCATGTTGTAGGTGCCCGACGGCAAGGCTTCCGTCAATGAGTTATATCGCGTCTTGACCAACTCATACCCCACCTTAACGGTATGCCTCCCGCTGACCTTGGTCAGGTTCTCTTGCAGCGTGTTGTCTTCCGAGACGTTCTCAAAACGGCCTCCAGGATTACCGTTATAGCCGGTGATGATCTTCGGGAACGTTGCTGCGCTGACGTTGGGTATACCTAACTTGGCTGCCCATCCCTCGCCATAGGTAACTGGATCTTTGGTTTCGTGACGCCGGTTGTATCCCAGCCGGAATTCGTTGATGAGAGTCGGCGAGATTGTGTAAGTGTCGGACAGTACGATGTTGGTGAAATCGTTTGGTATCGTTAGCACCGGGTCGTAAATTTCCCAGGCAACGTCCGTCGAATAGCGGCCTGGCGCGCGATTTCGCATCCGCGACACGCGTCCGAAGATCCGGTGATTCACGTTGAATTGATGGTCCACCTTTGTGTCGAACCGGGTGAAGAAGTACAAGCCCCTGGTGGGAAGTATCAGGTTCTGCTGCTGTCCCGTGGGAGTGAGGACGCCGGGTCTGTTGGACTGAGGCCACGGATTGTTCGACAGAAGCTTTACCGAAACCGGGTCAAACCGATTGATCGGAATCTGATTGCCGGGGAATGGATCGCGGATCCACGTGCCTGCGGCATTCTGGCGCGTGGTCGCCGGGTCGTAAATCGGAAAGCCCCTGCCGCCCAGGCTGAAGTCGCCTTTGTACATCTCGGGGGTCGGTACGTTGGTGATGGCGGTTTCCGAAACGTGTTCCTGGTGGCGCTGGAATCCGAAGAACCAGAAGGTCTTGTCCTTGCCGTTGTAAATCTTCGGGATGTACACCGGTCCTCCGGCCGTCGCCGACATTTCGTGATAGCTCCAGGGGTTGCATGGCAGGCCAACATCGCAGCGCTTCAACTGGTCGAAGTACTGCCGGTGTACCAGCTTTCCGTTCACGTAGCGGTCTTCCGCCGAGCCATGGAATGAGTTCGAGCCGCTCTTATAGACGGCCGACAGGAGACCGCCGCTCGAGTGTCCAAACTCGGCCGGCAGGCCCGTGGTCCACATCTTGAACTCCTGGATCATGTCGAGCGTGCCCGTCATGATGCGTTGATCGTCATTGACCGCCCCGCGAACCGGCTCCTTACCGCTGACGCCGTCGAGCGTCATGCCCAGCGAGCGTTCCCTCTGGCCGACGCCGTGGATACCGTTGATGACGTTCAAGCCGGGCATGTACAGCGTCATCCGCTTAATGCCCTTTTGCATCACGGGAATCTTGACGACGGTTTCACCGTCCATAATCTGTCCGGTTGCCGAAGTTTCCGTCTCCAGCAACGGAGCCGAAGCGTCAACCTTCACCGAGTCGGAGATGCTTCCTACTTCGAGTTGCACATCGATGCGAGGCGACTCGTTGGTGCGCAGGATGAGTCCGTCGCGCACGTGCATCTTGAACCCCGCGGCTTCAATTGAGATGCGATAAGTCCCCGGAATCAGATAAGGAACATAGTAGGAACCTTGTGAATTGGTGACGGTCTCCGACAGAAACGACGTGGCCGTATTCAATACCTTGATCTGTGCCCCCGCCATGACAGCACCCGTGCTGTCCGTGACTGTACCGACCAACGTGGCCGTACCCGAAGTCTGCGCCCACACGCTGGCCGCAAACGCCAATATTGCTAAAATTCTGAACTGCATGCTAACCCCCTAGCTCCGGTCACGCTATAACAATTGCACCGCCGTGTCAACGGGACGCCCGGAATTGTGTGTCGCCGCCAAATGATAATGTCCTAAGTGTGCCAAGTAGAAATGTCCTATTG
>JBDUEM010000398.1:0-5251 GCA_040002435.1 Bryobacteraceae bacterium | reverse complement strand
TCTGGCCCACCGGTATGAATCGGACCTGAAAGTCACCTATCTCGACATCGGCCCAATTTTCTTCCGGGACGGCCAGCTAAACACGGAACTGTTCTATGATCCCCGGCTTCCCCGGCACGGAAAAGCATTGCATCCGGATACCGTCGGCCAGCGCTGGATGGCGGACGCAATTGAACCCACCCTGACACGCCTGCTGCAGGATAGCTCCAGGCAGTACCTGTCGAGCCTGGCGGACGTGAACACGGCGGTGATTCCCGTCCCGCGCCTCGAGATGGATTCCTACGATTGGTATGAACGCCACAAAGAAGTTCTGGCGGCCAAGGCTCAAATGAATCCAAAGGTAGTGATGATCGGGGATTCGATCACGCATTTTTGGGCAGGGCCGCCAATATCGCAGCGCAGCAGTGGACCGCAAGCTTGGGATAAGCTGTTCGGCGGAACATCCGCACTCAATCTTGGATTTGGATGGGACAGGACACAAAACGTGTTGTGGCGCCTGGCGCACGGCGAATTCGACGGGTTGCATCCGGCCACGGTGGTCATCAACATCGGAACGAACAACCTCTCGGGCACCGGAAACGCCCGCGCCAACACTCCGGCCGAAGTGGTTCAGGGTATCCTGGCAATCCAGGAAACGGTGCGCACGAAATCTCCCGAAAGCCGGATCATCGTCATGGGTGTATTTCCCAGGGGCTTCCTCGCGTCGTCCCCGGTGCGGCCCGTGATTGCTGAGGTGAATCGGCTGCTGGCCCTTGCGCTGGCGGCAAAAGCCAATACGCTGTTCCTCGACATTGGCGACAAGCTGCTGCTACCGGACGGAACGCTGTCCAAAGAAATTATGAACGACGGCACGCATCCCACCGAGGAAGGGTACAAAATCTGGGCATCCGCTCTTCTCGCTGCGGGCATCAAGCAATGAAGCTCCTGCTCGCACTTGCCGCGTTCACTATTCCTCTTCTGGCGCAAGACTATCTGGATAGCGTGGTGGAGCACGCCCGCAAGGAGTTCATCCCGGGTATCGCGGTTGCGGTCGTCAAGGATGGCAAGGTAGTTGCCCTGAAGGGCTATGGCGTTCGCCGCCTGGGCAGCACAGCCCCGGTTACGCCCCACACCTTGTTCGGAATTGCGTCTAATACCAAAGTCTTCACCTCAGCGGCGCTCGCCATGCTGGTAGACGAAGGCAAACTCGATTGGGATGACCGCGTCGTGGACCGGCTGCCCGGCTTCCATGTGCAGGCCATTTGGATAAAGACAGTTATCAGCGGACGAATGCTCATCTACCTGGCTTCACCGACCACAGTTCAGAACATCTACGCCCAAACTCACCGTTTAATGAGGGCCTAACGGCTTTTGGAACGGAAATGGTTGCGCTACGTGAGGCGGGTTGGACGCAGTGGGGTAGACCGATGTTACAGCCGATGTACTCTTGATCACTCATGCAAACTCGATGGTTCCAGAAAACGTTTTTTATTCGAGACCGATTATTCTGGAAATCGAAATGAACTTTTTTCGCAAATTTGATTTTCTAGGGATTGGGTGGCCAAGAGTTGGGCCTAAACTGAGCCCAGAAACGAGACGAAGAGTGGAACTCTTGTTCCGCCCTGAGGATCAACTACAAGTTACCGGATTGCTAGACCTGCGGTGTGGATATAGTATACCGGGGTTCAAGCACGTCAATGAACGGGATATAGAACGGATTCGCTTTGCAGCACTAAAGATGAGTGATGGCGACTTGACCAAGCTTAGACGAGCGGTTGACTTGGCACACGAGGATTTTCGCGATCTGCTAATGAACGCTGGGTTTGGTGATCTCACTGAATATCAGAAGTGGTTACCCCAAAAGAAGTGGTGAGAAGCACGCTAGTCCGCTCGTATCTATCAGACTTACGTACTCCCTTCTTTATCGAGGACCCTACTCTCTCTGGCGGCGAGATTGCCTCAACCGCATCAACCAAAACCAGTTGATCGGCAGTACTTGGACCCCAAGTTTCTACCGCTACGACGGCCATGGCAACGTCCGGTTACTGACGGATAGCTCAGGGACAGTCACCGACACCTGTGAATACGACGCCTTTGGCAGCGTGATCAACTCGACAGGTGCGACGCCAAGCGTGTATTTGTACAGTGGAGAGCAGTTCAATCTTGACCTCGGCTGTATTATCTGCAAGGCCGGTATTACAGTCCGCAGACGGGAGGATTATAGTGATGTCCCGGTTGTCGCGCGCGAGGAATCTGCTGTTACAGGAATTGAAACCAGAGACCGGAGGAAACCAGTGACCTGCCTGGAAGTAGAGCCCTTGCTGGGCGCGAGTCTCGACGATGAGCTTGATCCAAGAGCGGCTCTCGCCATCGAGCAGCATCTTTCTTCATGCGATTCCTGTTCGAAACAATATAAGAATCTGGAATGGCTGCGTGAAGAGATCGGCGCGGCCGGTCTTGATTTTGGCACCCAGGCGGATTTGAAAAGTCTGCGAGCTTCCATCCTGCGGCGCAATCGAAAATCATGGTGGGACACGGCGTGGAAGAACCCGGCCGTCTTCGCGGCGGCCGCGGCGGGTCTGATAATTGCGCTTATGGTGCCGGGTATTTTCCCCTCGAGAAACTCCGGCGTTGAACGCCAGCTGGTGGATAATCATGTGCGCTCCCTGATGGCCGATCATCTTGTCGACGTCCCGAGTTCGGATCGCCACACCGTGAAGCCTTGGTTTCAGGGAAAGCTGGGCTTCTCGCCAGCCGTGCCCGATCTCGGCGCCGATGGCTTCGTTCTGACCGGCGGACGTTTGGATGTAGTTGCGTCGCGGCCGGCCGCCGCTATTATCTACAAGCGCAACAGCCATGTCATCAACCTCTCCATCTCTGAAGCAAGTGCTGCCGCCCACCGGCCGGAACTGACAGTTCTCGATGGCTACAATGTCCTGCGCTGGCAGTCCGGTGGAATGGCGTACTGGGCAGTGTCCGATCTCAATGCCACGGAACTGCGCGAATTTGCCCGGCTGTTTCAATCGCGCGCACAGCCGCCGCCGGGTTCCTAGGCAGCGCGCCGGATGAGCACAACAACGCTTCTGCCGGCAACCGGATAGTCCAGGCTTTTCAGGACAGGTTCGGCTCCCTCTTCCGCGATATCCATGGGAGCGGGCAGACCCGTGTCCACTGCCAGCCTCCAATCGCCTTTAATACCTTCCTGGACGGAGAAGAGTGAGGAGCTCGCACCGGCATTTACCATCACGTAAATGTCATCATCACCAAGTGCGGATCCGCGCAAGCAATAGGCGAGCTTATGCGCGGCCGGTGAGAAATCCACGATGCCGCTATCGCATCCATACCACGTGACATCTTCCCGCCAGTAGTGGCTACGCGCGATGGAAGGATGAGCCTTGCGGAATGCGATCATGCGCTGAAAAAACCGGAACATGCCGTGATTGATCCGCAGCAGCTCCCAATCGAGGTAGTTCAGGTCATTGTCCTGATTGTAGGGATTGTTGTTGCCGGCCCGCGTCCTCATGAACTCGTCTCCGGCACAAAACATCGGTGTGCCGTTGGCAAGCATCAGTAGGGCAGCGAAATTTTTGATCTGGCGGCGGCGCAGCGCCATTACTTCTTCCGGAACGCCTTCATCACCTTCCCAACCGCAATTCCAACTCCGGTTATCGTCGGTCCCATCGGTGTTGTTGTGCCCGTTCGCCTCGTTGTGCTTGTAGTTGTAGGAGACCAGGTCATACAGGCTGAAGCCGTCGTGTGCCGTCACGAAATTCACGCTTTGGAAGGGGCGATAAGAGTTCTCCAAATCGTCAGGAAACAAATCGTCGCTACCGTATAAGCGCTGCATCAATGCACCAACGCGGCCCGAAACGCCGCGGACGAAATCACGTACATCATCGCGGAACTTCCCGTTCCATTGATGCCAGCCGATGCCGGGGAAGGCGCGTCCAAGCAGATAGCTTTCGATATCCCACGCCTCGGCAATGAGGCGCACGCCGCGCTGGGCCCCGAGGTAGCCGATGTCCGCGATCAGCGATGGATTGTCGAGGTCCACGGAACCATCCGATTTCCGCGTGAATACGGATGCCAGATCGAAGCGGAAACCGTCCACATTCATCTGATCCATCCAAAACCGCAAACTGTCCAGGACAAGGAACCGTACCGCCGGATGGTCGCAACGCAGTGTATTGCCGCAACCGGTGTCGTTCCGATAAGTACTGCGATCGGCGGTCAGCAGGTAATAGGATTGATTGTCGATGCCCCGATAGCTGTGGGTTGGTCCATCGCCGCCGCTTTCACTGGTGTGGTTGTAGACCACGTCCATCCAGATTTCGATGCCGGCAGCGTGAAACGCTTCCACCATCAGCCGGAATTCCTCAATGGGATCGCCGGCAGCATAGCTCTGCTCCGGCGAAAAGAAATTCAGGGTCATATATCCCCAATAGCTGCCTTCCTGGGGATCGCACTGGTGAACCGGCATCAGCTCTACTGCCGTAATGCCGAGGTCCTGCAAGTAGGGAATCTTCTCGGCGAGTCCGGCAAAGGTTCCGCGATGCGCGGGAGTCACTCCGGAATTCGCGCGGGCAGTGAATCCCTTGACGTGCAGTTCATAGACGATCAGGTCGTGGCCGTGCCGGGGTCCGTCGGCGAATTCCTTCCGCTGCAGCGCGGGAATCTGTTTTGGCAGATAACCAAGCGGGGCCCGGCCGTCGTTTGGACCGGGAAAGTTGGCAGCCGTGCGGTCATAGTCCGGAGGGAAAAAAACCGAACGCGCAAATGGATCCAGCAGGATTTTCTGGGAGTCGAAACGGTATCCGCGCGCCGGCTCGTAGCGGCCCTCCACCCGATAGGCATAGAGAGTGGCGTCCTTCGCCTGACCCGCAGCCACGGCGCAATGCCATATTCTTCCCGACTTGTTCATGCGCGGGCTGAGACGGTATTGGTAAACCGGGTTCACCGGGTCGTCCTCGCGGTAAAGCAACAAGGTGACGCCCGTGGCTCGTCTGGAGTAAAGCGCGAAATTATAGGCGCGCCGCGACTCCACCCAGAAGGCGCCCATAGGGCCGGGCAAACCCTCGTGAATTTCCCACCCGCGGAAGTCTGTGCTCAATCGCGCATCTCAATCATGATCTTTCCTTTCTCGACTTCGCGGGCTAGAAAGGTTCCGATTGCGCATTCTCGCATGAAAGGTGCGCCAGGCTCAAGCTATCCAAACACAGTGTCGCCGCCAAATGATAATGTCCTAAGTGTGCCAAGTAGAAATGTCCTATTG
>JBDUEM010000397.1:0-5298 GCA_040002435.1 Bryobacteraceae bacterium | reverse complement strand
AGTTACGCAAAAGAGCCGTCTGTCGCCGACTCTTTTGCTCATGGCACACTCAGAACATCAGCTTTAGCCCAAACTGCATCAACCGCATGGGCACACGCAAACTCCTGATCTCGCCGACTCTCGGAGCATCGGGAATAAGTGAGTCCCCAACCTAAGCCCGGTCGGGGTGCCGAATTGGGGAGTATTCAAGGCATTAAAGGCTTCGGCGCGGAATTGAATTTTGGCGCGCTCACTGATCCGCGGAATTGCCCAATTCTTGCCGACCGAAGCCTCCCTTGTGTGCATCCCCGGGGTAATGAGTGCGTCGTTAGCGGCGCTTCCGTAATGGCAAAGCCCGGATGCGTGGCAATATTGCAGTCGGTCCGTCGAAAGGCACTGGGGTCGAACCAGAGTTGTCTTGTCGCCGACTCGCCCAATCACCCATCGGCGACGCGGTCGGGGTACGAAGTAGACCCGGTGTTCAGGGTTCCACCAAGTACGCTAAACGGAGACCCGGTGCGCAGCGTGATGATGCTACTGACCTGCCAGCCATCGAGGACAATGCATAAGAGGTCCTTCCGTTCACGATAGATTGGCAGCTCATAGACGAAATTGATGGCCGCGTTGTTGAGTCACATCAAAACCATAGCGGCCGCGGTTTGCGCGGCAGTTGCGTGCGTCCTGATGGATGGAATTGACGTCGGCCGCAGGATCGTTTCGACCATATCCTTCGCCCAGTGCCTTCCTATTAGGTGTACACGAAACCGGCGGTCAGTCCTCTTGAATAGCGTTTTTCGGCGTGAACCTGCAAGGCTTCATAACTGGCATTGGCATAGCTGTCCAAATAGGATCGGGCGAATTGAAGTTCGCCCAACTCTTGTCCAGGTGGCTAGTCTTACTGCCCACGTAGCCAACGCTAAGAATGACATTTAGAGGCAACTGCCGCTGGACATCGAAACTCCATTGCACAGCCGAGCTCGACTTATTATCAGGCATGAACAGGCTAACGTTAGTTCGAGCCGCCGAGGTTCCCTGACCTGGAAACGGGTTGTCCAGAGTGAGAATCTGAGATCCCGGCGTGAACCTGCGGGTGTTGATGTTGTAAGTTTGTCCGCCGTACGAATAGGGAATTGTCATAGCCGCCTGATCCACGATATTCCAGCCGAAGGTTCCGGAGAATGGCGGGTTCAAGGCGCCTCTCATGGACCTCCGCGAGATATTCCTTCGCGCCGGACCAGCCCCAATCGTCACATCCGCAGAAGATGCCATCGGCGAACTGGTGGAGCGCGGTGCGATCTTCTCCGAACGGATACGGCGAGAAGCCGCAGTTCCCCACTACTTCCGTGGTGTCCCCCTGATCGGTCTTAGCGCGGTGATTGGCCAGGACCTGAAGGTCGGAGTGGCTGTGAATGTCAATAAAGCCGGGAGCAGCAATCAGGCCGGCGCAATCTATTACCTGTGCTGATTCGGGTGGCTGGATATTTCCGATTTGCGCGATTTCTCCGTTGTGAATTAAGATATCGGCTGCGTACGGTGAGGCTGCTGTTCCATCCATGACGGCGGAGTTTTGAAGAAGCATCAACTTTGATGCTCCTATAGGCGCGGCCAAACGGCGGTAACGAAGAGAGGCCGTGTCCGAGATGCTGGACCCTTTGGGGAAGCGGGGTGCGGCCCGCATATCTTTCTTCCCCGGCAGTCCTTTATACTGGCGCGAGACGTCATGAAAAAATACCCCAAGTCGGAAGCAATCCTGACATCTAACCGGAGATATATTCCGGGTGGAGTGGTGTCGATTAATCGCTCGGTTTCTCCCGAGATCGTGTTCGTCCGCGGAGAAGGACCACTTATTTGGGACGCGGAGGGAAATGAATATGTGGATTACCACGCCGCGTTCGCACCCCATTTTCTGGGCCACAACGATCCCGATGTTACGCATGCGGTGGAGCGCGTTCTGCGCGATGGGGCGAGCCTGTTTGGATCCGGCACCACCGTTTTGGAAGGGCGGCTGGCGGAACTGATCTGCACCAACGTCAGCTTCGTGGATACGGTGCAGTTCCTGAACACGGGCAGCGAGGCCACTTATCAGGCGATTCGTGTGGCAAGGGCGGCCACGGGGCGCGACCACGTTATCTGCACTCAGGGCGGATACAACGGATGGCACAACGACGTTTCGTGCAACGTGATGACGCCGCTTTCCGCGTTGGGCCGCCGCGTATCGCCCGGCGAATATCCCTACGTCAGCATGAGCGCGGGAGTTCCAAAGGATCATCAGAAGCTGGTGCATCCTGTGAACTTCAACGACCTGGCTTCGGTTGAGTGGGTGTGCCAGCAGTATCCGATTGCAGCGATGATTACGGAACCGATTCTGCAGAACGTGGGTGTGATCCATCCGCATGCAGGCTATCTGGAAGGGCTGCGCGCGCTGGCGGACAAGTACGGCTTCGTCTTGATTATCGACGAAGTGAAGACCGGGTTCCGGCACGCGTTGGGCGGCTACTGCACACAGGTGGGGCTGCGTCCGGACCTGGTGGTGTATGGGAAGGCGATGGCGAACGGATATCCGATTGCGGCCTTGGGCGGGCGCAGAGACCTGATGAATTTGTTCGCGGATTCCGACCCTGCGCGCCGCGTGCTGCTGGCGGGAACTTATAACGCGCACCCGGTGCCGACGGCCGCCGCGATTGCCACGATTGAGAAGCTGATGGGAAATGACGGCGAGGTTTATACGCATACCGAGAGCATGGGCGCGCGCATGCAGGATGGGCTGGAAAAGATGCTGGCGGCGCGCGGCATCCAAGGCAAGGTGGCGCGGCAAGGCTCCGCATTCTGTCTCTATTTCATGGATCACCTTCCGGTGGACTGGCACGACGTGGCATCCAACCACAACGCCGCGACCGATGAGGCGATGCGCCGCGATTTGATTGAACGCGGCGTATACGTGTTCCCGCTGTGGACGAAGCAGTGCTCCATTTCCTATGCGCACCAGGAGAAGCAGATTGACTTCACTCTGGAGGCGATGGATCAAGCCCTGGCAACGGTGGAAACCTTGTGCAGCGCGGGGACGAACGCATGATGTGTCATAAGCTGGATTGATATGCTGCTGCTGATTATGGCCCAAGCACTGATGGCGGCGACGCCGCTGACGGAACCCCACAGCTTCACGGGAGAGATTGAAGGTCCGGCGGTTGACCGCAATGGAAATATCTATGCCGTGAGTTTTGCGCGGAAGCCGACCATCGGGAAAATTACGCCGGAGGGAAAGGGCGAAGTATTTGTGGAGATGCCGGAAGGGTCGCTGGGAAATGGCATGCGGTTCGATAAGAAAGGCATCCTGTTCGTGGCCGATTATACGGGGCATGGCATTCTGCGCATTGATCCGAAGACGCGGAAGGTGACCGTGTTCGCACACGAGCCTACGATGAACCAGCCGAACGATATTGCGATTTCGAAAGACGGCACGCTGTGGGCTTCCGATCCGAACTGGGCCAAGTCCACGGGACAGGTCTGGCGGATCGATAAGAATGGCAAAGTGACGAAAGTTGCCTCCGATATGGGGACGGCAAACGGGATTGATGTGAGTCCCGATGGAAAGACACTTTATGTGAATGAAACGGTGCAGCGAAACGTTTGGGCGTTCGCGATCGGGAGCGACGGGTCGCTTAGCGACAAGCGTCTGCTGATTCAATTTCCCGACTTCGGCATGGACGGGATGCGCCTGGACGTGGACGGCAACCTGTACATCACACGTCACGGCAAGGGGACCGTGGTGGTGGTTTCGCCGGAGAGAAAGGTGCTGAAGGAGATCGACGTATTGGGCAAGCTGCCGACGAACATCTGCTTCGGTGGTCCGGACGGAAAGACCGCGTACGTCACCGAAGTGGAGCATGGGCGCCTGGTTCAGTTCCGGACGGACCGGCCGGGGTTGGAGTGGCACCGATGGAAGCGTTAGCGAAGGCGGGCGAATCGTTCTGCGAAACGCAGCCAATCCCAATTTCGGACAGATTGGGTTCGTTCGTGCGATTTGGGTTCGTTGAGACAGAGACTGCGAAGCGGCGTTCGGCCAGGGTATCGGCGAGCGGCGTGAACCTGTTTCCCTCTTCGTCCGCTTCTTCCCGTGCTTCGGCGGCCTCGTTTGCACGGCGTTCTTTCTGCGCGATTCGGAGTTCGCGGATGGAGCGATGCCAGGCTCGCTCGATGCTGGTTTCGTAGCGGCGAAGAACATCGAAATCGCGGGAATGGATTGCCATGCAGATGGAGAGGGCTTCGTCGTCTTGGCTTTGATCGTGCGGATCGACTTCGAGGCGATCCTTTAGAGATGCCAGGCGATTCTCGAATGCCGCGGTTTCGACGCGGCGGCAGCGGAGCAGACGCCAGTAGTTCTGCGCGATCTGGTCGGCGTAACGATGCTCCTGCGGTGTGCAGGGACGGTACTCCATTACAATGCTGGCTTGCAGTTCCTGGTAGGCCGCGTAGTCCTCGTGTTTGAGAACGATGTGTTTGGCGGTGAGGCCGTGTTTGTTGGCGTTCTGGCTGATGGCTGCGGATGCTTCGGGGCTGAGAGGGCCTCGGGGGAGGGATGCGTTGCGGCGGTTGGCCGCTACTTGTCTGGGACTTGCCATGGCGTGCTCTCCGAGTTGGCTAAGGGTGCGTGGAGCCTGCCCTTGCGATTTTGAGATTTGCATGCTGGGAGGACGGGTGGTGCGGAGGGGCGGCTGTAAGATATTGATTTGACGGCGAAGAAAGTCGAAGGTTTTTGGGACCGTAAAAAGGTCTACGTGAAGCTTCTTGACTTGTGTTGCGGGCGCCATAAGAGCAGTACTACGTCCTGGACGCCGCCCGGCAAAACTGTTAGCATCGAAAAAGATGCTTTAGAAATGCGACAATAAAATGCTTAATTTAAGTCAGGACATTCACCCGCTCACCGATTTCAAGCGAAACACAACGAACTTCCTGAGCCGGATGAAAAAGACGAGGCGGCCCGTCGTTCTCACCGTGAACGGCAAAGCCGAACTGGTGGTTCAGGACGCAGAGAGCTACCAATTGATTCTCGATCGGCTTGAAAGGTTCGAGACCGTAGAGGCAATTCGGCGCGGCATCGCGGCCGCGGAAGAAGGCCGCGTCAAGCCCGCACGGGCAGCTTTAGCGGAACTTCAGGAGAAGCTTGGCATTTCAGATTGACATCACTGAGCCGGCACTAATCGATGCCGAGGACTACGTTCGGTTCATCCGTGATGTCAAAAAAGAACCTGAAGCTGCAGAGAAATGGTTTCGCGGACTCGTTCAGGCAATCCATTCGCTCGAAGAAGCACCAGAACGCTG
>JBDUEM010000396.1:0-5314 GCA_040002435.1 Bryobacteraceae bacterium | reverse complement strand
TTACTCCGTAAGGGCCCTTCCTCAAACATAAATCGTACGGTATGTTTTAACTCCCTATCGTGCAACTGGGACTTTTGCAAGTACCTCTTGTGACCCATCACCGCGGCCCTACACTGCTGGCAAAACTGAGGGGATGAAAACGGGCGGCAAAACAGGGCTGCTGGGTATGTCGGCTGGGCAATGAAGCTGGCTCAAGTCTGATGCTTCGAGCCCGTTTGTGACTCCGGTCCGACGCTGCTTTGGCACAACACCCCGGCCGGGTCGGGCTCTACAAAGGAATGGAGAGTCCCCGGAAGCTTATACAGCGGTCGACAGCCGCTATCCGCTGGGACTCCTCCGGCGTTCCTGCCGCTGCGCTGCTGTTTCGAGGCTCGGCACCGGCGGGCGCCCTTCCGCATCCTAAAAGGTTGCGTGAGGTTGGTTTCTGCTGTTTTCCTTCGGTATGGCAACAAAGCCGATGCGCTTCCTGGCAGGTCCCGCTGGGGGCATCTTGAGGTTGTCGATCTCCTCAGCCAGTATGTTTATCACCGAAGCATGCTGAGTTTGGTGCGTTTCCAACTTCTCGATCCGATCCGCCAAATCCTTGTGACCGGCGACGAGTTCCCGAAGTCTGATGAACGCCCGGACGATCAGAATATTCATCTCAACGGCGCGGGCGCTCCTCAGCACGGAGGACAACATGGCTACCCCGTGCTCAGTGAAAACAAATGGAGCGTAGCGGCGGCCACCGTATCCAGAACTTGAGGTTCCAAATTGGAACCTCAAGTTTTCGAATTCTTCCTTGGTGAGTTGGAACATGAAGTCGTGGGGAAACCGCTCGATATTCCTGCTGACCGCTTTGTTGAGATTCTTGGTGAGCACCTGATATAGCTCCGCCAAATCGGCATCCACCATCACCTTCTCACCGCGAATAAGATAAATCTGGTTTTCGATTCGCCCGATCGGGACGGCTAGCTCTGTATGGTTCGTGATCATGGCCGGTTGCAAAGACGGTCAACCTCTCCGTCTTACGGATACGTGCGGCTTTGCTCGCCTTTGTCTCATTAAACTTTCCCTACGGGGAAATACGGCGCGGCCTGCCATGCTACGCTTTACGGGAGAGAATTCATGACCCGCCGCTCCCTCCTGCTGGGCACGCTCAGCGCAGCCACTCTTTCCGATATCGCGAAGGCTCAAGGGCATGCCCAAGCGGCCAAAGCGTCGAAAGCAGCATTCGGTTATTTGAGCGCCGCCGATGCCCACGAAATTGAGGCGCTCGCCTCACAAATTATCCCGTCCGATGGGACGCCCGGCGCACGGGAAGCCGGTTGCATTCACTTTATCGATCGCGCCCTCGCGACCTTCGATCGCCAGCAGCGCGAACTCTATCGCACCGGTCTCGCCGCCGCACAGACGAAACGTAGTGAACTGTTCCCAGGGTCGCGTACGCTGGCAGGGCTCGCAGACTCCCAGGCAATCAGCTTGCTGCAAGCCATCGAAAGTACGGATTTCTTCAAGCTGTTGCGCACCCATACGGTGATGGGTTTTCTCGCCGCACCGGAGTGGGGCGGCAATCATGGAATGGCCGGCTGGGCACACATCGGGCTTGAGCATAAGATGGCTTTCCAGCCGCCTTTCGGCTTCTATGATGGGGAATTGAAGTGATCCGCTACCGGCCCGCGGACGTCGTCGATTTTGTTGTCATCGGCTCCGGCGCCTCTGGAGGCGTTATAGCGAAGGAACTCTCCACGGCCGGGTTTTCCGTCGTCGTGCTGGAACAAGGACCTTACGTCAAAGAAAAAGATTTCACGCACGACGAATTTCGCGTTGGCTATCAAAGCGCCATAGCAAACAATTCGAAGCTGCAGCCCAACACGTTCCGGTCGAAACCATCTGAGACGGCTAAGGCCGAACAACGCTATAGCTACGGCCGGCTGGTGGGAGGTGGAAGCGTCCATTTCACCGCCAACTACTGGCGATTCCATCCCGATGATTTCCGCGAACGGAGTGTCTTCGGTGAGATTCCCGGCAGCAGTTTTTCCGACTGGCCATTGACCTACGATGAACTGGAGCCTTACTACACCAAGGCCGAATGGGAACTCGGGATCTCGGGCCTGGCCGGCGCGAACCCGTTCGAAGGACCGCGTTCGAAGCCGTATCCGCTGCCCCCGCTCCCTGTAAAGTCGTCCGGGGTTCTGTTTGAGAGGGCAACCAGAAAACTGGGCCTGCATCCATTTCCCGCGCCTATGGCTGTACTCTCGCAACCCTATCGCGGGCGCGGGGCTTGTACACATTGTGGATGGTGCGAAACCTTCGGTTGCGAGATGCGCGCCAAATCGAGCACGCTAGCATCAGTAATTCCAATGGCCGAGAAGACGGGCCGTTGTGAAATTCGCTCTGGCTGCTACGTGCGCCGGATTCAGAGCAATGACGCCGGGCGCGTCACCGGCGCGGTCTACTTCGATTCCCAACGGCAGGAGGTATTTCAACGCTCGCGAGCGGTCGTACTTTCCGCCAATGGCGTCGAGTCGGCAAAGCTCCTCCTGCTGTCGGGCTCAAAGCGCTTTCCAAACGGGCTTGCGAATGCAAGCGGGATGGTGGGGAAGAATTTCATGTGGGACCTCGGAGGGCTGGTGAGCGGGCTCTTCGATCACCCTCTCAACGAATACAAGAGCGTGCAGGTTTCGCGGGTGATCCACGATTACTACGCGGCCGACCCCAAGCGCGGCTTCTACGGCGGTGCCGGAATTGATGCGCGCTTTAACTGGTTTCCCATCAGTTTCGGATTGGACGGACTCCCGCCGGACGCTCCGAAATGGGGCGCGGATTACAAGAAGATGCTGGGCCGCTACTTCACGCATACGTTCTCCACGCTCTCGCACACCACTTCCCTGTCGGTGGAGACGAACAGGGTGGACCTGGATCCCACGGTGAAAGACGCCTGGGGCTTGCCGGCGCCGCGGATTACGTTCCAGTTGCATCCCGACGATGTCAAGACCCTTGCCTGGACGCAGCAGCGCCAGGTGGAGATTCTGGAAGCCGCGGGAGCGACTCAAATCTGGAGCTACCCGCTCGATGACATCGGCGTCAGCACTCATTTGATGGGGACAATGCGCATGGGCAACGATCCGTCACGTTCCGTCGTCAACCGTTTTAACCGGGCTCATGATGTCCCGAACCTCTTCATCGTCGACGGGAGCAGCCTGGTTACCAGCGGCCGCCAGCAACCGACGGCGACCATTCAGGCGCTTGCCTACCGTGCCTCGGAAAGCGCCGCCAACGCCGCAAAAAAAGGCGAGCTCTAAAAAGTTGGCTCCTACTGCGACATAGGGAAGTTGCCGTTCTCACCAGCCGAAACGGCGAGCTTAACGATCGATCACACCGTACTTGCCGATCTCGATCAAGTGCCCGTCGGGATCGCGAAAGAAGATCTGATGAACGCCGCGGTCCGGGATCAGGCTTCTCTTGTAGACGACGCCGTGCTCTTGTAAGATCCGTTCCATCACATCCACATCGGAGACGGCGAACGCCAGGTGCCGTTCCCTGGTATTGATCTGCGCCGGCGGATCCGGGGCAGCCGCGTCTTCGATCAAATGAATCTGGATTCCGGCCAGGAAGAGCCACGAGCCGCCAAAGGAAAATCCTGGGCGCGTGATCTCTCTGGCGCCCATCACATCCATCCAGAACCGGCGGGCTTGATCCAACCGCTTGGTTGGCCGGGCCACATGGTTTACATGCTCAATCGACAACGGATTCGGCATACCCCCATCTTATCCATGGCCTATATAGAAAGCTCCCGCAGCGAACGATAGAACCAGGGTGCGCGCTCTGATCCTTTCCTTTTCGCTGGTGTATCCCGTCTTTGGCAACACCGCGGATGAGATCCGCGCTGCCATGCAGGCGTCCTTGGACCAACAGAAGATCTCGGTCCGGAGGCAGGTGGAGACCGCGAAAGCCGTACCGCCGGGGACGTTCTTTACAATTCCCTGGCCTGATTCGGACGCTATGGTCACGCCTGCAGCCTGGGATGCCTCGTGCGATGCGATGCCGGAGCCGGCCCTTGCGTCCCTGATTGACGAAGCCGCCAAACGGGAAGATTTGAAGCCAGGCCTGCTGCGGGCCGTGGTGCAGAAGGAATCGGCCGCGCGTCCCTGCGCCGTATCGGTCAAAGGCGCACAAGGGTTGATGCAGATCATGCCTGCGACGGCGGCGGATCTGAATCTGTCGGACCCGTTCGATCCCAAGCAAAATATCGACGCCGGGGCGAAGCTCTTGAAACAACTCCTGACCAAATACAGTGGAGATCTCGCCCTTGCTTTGGGTGCCTATAACGCCGGTTCCGGCCGCGTAGATAAGGCAGGCGGAGTGCCGCAGAACAGCGAGACGCAAGATTACGTATCCGACATTCTGAAGAAGATCAAGGAGTAACCGGATCACCGCTAAACTGAGGCCATGCCGAAGACCATCCTGTTCCTGATCGCCAGTCCCCCGCCGGACTCCGGGAGAAGCTCACCATCGGCACACCGTCGGAATCCAGCCAGCTTGACGCATTAGCTTACTGGTTGAAGCGCATTAAGTTCCAGGAAAGCCCGGCAGAGCTTTCACGGCTTCCAACTGGCGGACATGCCTGTCGCAATGGGCTCCCAGAAAGACCAGCCATTGGTATCCGTCGAGGGCTCCCAGGGCGAAGTGCGGGACGATCTTCCAGCGCAAAGGATAGTCAGGTCCCGTCGCCAGATCAATCGAGGCCCGCCGCGCACCGGCGAACACTTCCTTCAGGTCTTCGATAGGCCATCTGCCCTTCGGCTGTGCCTGCTCGGGAGCCGCCGCTTTCCGAAAAGCAACGGAAACCCGCTGCAGGATAATCTCCTCCTTTCCGGTCACGTCCGGCAGTTCGGTCCGTTCAGGAGCCTCCAGAACACTCCGCAGTACAAACGATTCCACCAGCGTTACATGCTCGCAGCATTCGGCGGCCGACCACGTGTCCGCGTCCGGCTTGAAGTTCCACTGTTCCAGGGTTAACGATTCCACGGCCGCTAACATGCGGTCGCGGCTTGCCGCCAGATGTTCGAGAACGCCGGCCCGTTCCTCCGGTGTCAGTCCTCGCCTCGGGCTCACGGCAGTTTCTCCAGCGCCGCCTTCAACTCGGGAAGCTGCGAGCCACCGCCGGTGCCCGCATAGCGCAGAACGCCGTCCCGTCCGATCAGCGCATAGAGAGGCATGCCTCCCGAATACGTAAGCGGCGCAAAGACGAGCCAGGCCGAGGTGGCCATGCCTTGTCCCGTGAGAACCTGGGCCCACTCCGGCTTTTGCTGCCGCAGTATGGCCCGCGCCG
>JBDUEM010000395.1:0-5318 GCA_040002435.1 Bryobacteraceae bacterium | reverse complement strand
GATCAGCTGCTCTAACACCCGGTCCCCCAGATCTTCGCCCATCTTCATGTCCAGCAGCACAATGTCCGGCACCCGCTGCTCGGCCTCGGCGAAGAGTTCATCAGGATGCGCGAAGGTTCGCACCCCATATCCGCCTTCGTTCTTCAAAAAATCGTCGATATAGTTGCGGAAGTCCAAATCATCATCCAGAACGGCTATGTCCACGGTTTCAGCTGCGCTCATGCGTCACATCCGGGCGAACTCATGAGTGTCACTTCGAGGCGAGCCCCTCCGCCCGGCCGGTTGCTTGCACTGATGTTACCTCCATGTTGCTGCACGATGCCTTCCGCTACCGTCAATCCTAACCCGGTCCCCTGTGCATCCAGCCGTGTCGACACAAATGCCTCGAAAATGTCCGGAAGAACGTCTGCTGGAATGCCATGCCCGTCGTCGTCCACGCACACCGCGATCCACTCCTTTCCGTCGCGCACCAATTTTCGCGAACTCACGGCGACGCACCCCCCCGGCTCCACGGCATTGAGCGCATTGCGCAGCAGGTTCACGAAAACCTGCATCAAACGGTCCGGATTACCCATCACAACATCGGCGTCCGTAGTTTCGTTCCTGAAGCGAATGGCCGAGGCCTTTTCATCGATTCCCACCAGGCCCCAGGCCTCCTGAATGAGCGGGCAAATCGACACCGCGGAGACTTCCTGTTTGCGGACACGGGCGAAATCAACCAACCCTTCGCTGATCTTCTGTAACCGCTGCGTCACCCGCAGCATGCGGGCGAGCCTCTCCTGCGAGCTCTTATCAGGAGTGTGTTCGGCCAGCATTTCAATGGACCCGCGCAGCACGGCCAGCGGGGTATTCAATTCATGCGCCACGCTCGCGCTCAACAGTCCAAGGCTGGCCAGACGGTCCTGAGCTTCGAGCCGGGCCAGTGCCTGGGCCAGATCGCTCTCCTGTTTCCGCAGTTCGGTCACGGACGCGTTGCGGGAAAGCATGATTTGTCCGATTTCATCGCCGGGAATCAGGCGTTCGTCAATCAGTTCGCGGTCCCGGTCGCCCTGTTGGGTCGCGCGGTCCGCGTCGAGCATAAGTTTCAGCGGCTGATACACATAGCGCGGCATGATGATCTGCTCCAGTAGCAGGACTGCAAGCAGGTAAATCACGCCCAACACGACAAAAAGAGATAATTTGGCACGTTCCAGCACTATGTCATAGACAGTATTGGGAAGTGTGATCCGCCGGTACTGCCCTGAACGGAGGTCTTTCTTATAGAGATCGTCTGACTGTGGAGCGTTTTGCCACACCTCGCCGGGATGCGTATCCAGCCATTCCTGAACCTCCGCGGGCACACCGAGCGAGGCTGCCGAACCCTCGCGATAGTCGTAGCTTTCCATTTTTGGCAGACTTTGCAGCGGCCTGTCGCCAGAGAAGATCTCGGTGATAAGACTGACTTCAATGGTCTTAGCCCGGGCCACACGCCGTTCAAACGAGGGGATTAAAGCAAAATAAACCGAACATGTCAGGATCAAAAAGAACAGGTTGTGCAGTATTATGAGCTTTGGCCGCACCTTCAGGTCCCCAAAGCTCTTCCACAGCCCGCTGGAAGCCCGAACTTTCGCGTCACTCAAATTGCGGTTAGACAAGAAATTTTGCTCCTGTTGCAGAATTCCTCTTGCTGTGGTAGAAATTATAGTTAACTTCCCAGTGATATGTCTCCATGTGTAATTGAAGGATAGAATGGCGCTCATCTTTCCCAGATCAACAGATAAGTATGTCAAGATTGGCGGCGCCGTGGTAGGCCTGCTGGTGTTGGGTGGTATTAGCGCGTACGCGTATTTTACCCTGCCGGCCGTGATGGATACCGGTTATAGCCCCCAACAACCAGTGGCTTACAGCCATAAAATCCACGCCGGAAACCTCGGCATGGATTGCTACTACTGCCACAACACGGTTTACAAGGCGGCATATTCGGCAATCCCTCCAACGGAAACCTGCATGAATTGCCACGTACGGGTCAAGCCGCAGAGCGAGCGTTTGTTGAAGGTACGCGAAAGCTATGCCACCGGAGAATCCATCCCCTGGATAAAGATTCACAAGCTGCCCGATTACGTGTACTTCAACCATTCGGCCCATATTAACGCCGGAGTCAGTTGCGTCACCTGCCATGGACGCATCGACCAGATGATTGAAGTGAAGCAGTTTGCCCCCCTCAACATGGGCTGGTGCCTGGACTGCCACCGCAATCCGGCGCCGAATCTGCGCCCGGTTGAGCTGGTTACGAAACTGAGCTGGACGCCGGACCGCGATCCGGCGGAGATCGGGCGAGAAATTATAGCCGCGAAGCACATCAACCCGCCGACGAATTGTTCCGGCTGCCACAGGTAAACGCACAGATGATCCAGATACAAACCAAGCAGACGGGTAAGCAGTACTGGCGGAGTCTCGACCAGCTATCGCAAACCGGCGAATTTAAGGATTGGCTGCACCGCGAGTTTCCGGCGAATGCCTCTGAGATGCTGGATGGCACGTCGCGACGGAATCTGTTGAAGCTGATGGCGGCTTCCATGGGCCTCGCAGGTCTCACCGCCTGCCGCCGGCCCGTGGAGAAAATTCTTCCGAACGTGAAAGGCGTCGAGGATTACATCCCCGGCAAACCGTTCTTCTACAGCACCGTGTACACCCAGGGCGGTACCGGCATGGGCCTCCTGGTAGAGGTGAACGACGGCCGGCCCACGAAGATCGAGGGCAACCCGGATCATCCCTACAGCCTTGGGGCAGCGACGGGGTATCAGCAGGCTTCGGTGTTGGGACTGTACGATCCCGACCGCGCCCGCTACCCGATGAACGATGGCAAAGCGGCCGAGTGGAAGGCTTTCGACGATTTCGCCAAGGAACAGAGCACCAAACTGGGAACTGGTGAGGGTCTTCGCTTCCTCAGCGACCGGATTTGCTCCCCTTCACTGCTTGCCGTAAAGACCGCCGCGCTGGCAAAATATCCCGGCGCCAAGTGGGTGGAGTACAACGCGGTTACGCACGACGAGGGCGCGGCCGGCGGCGCATTGGCCTTCGGACAGCCGGTGGTCACGCGGCACAAGTTCGACAAGGCCGATGTCATCGTTTCTCTGGATGACGATTTCCTGGGACTGGACGCGAACACCGTTCTGCCCATGAAAGAGTTCTCGCGCCGTCGCCGGGTCTCTTCGAACAAAGACGAGATGAACCGGCTATACGTCGTCGAAAGCCAGTATTCGGTCACCGGCGCGATGGCGGATCATCGCCTGCGGATGCGTTCATCGGACGTCAAGGGCTTCGTCGCGGACCTCGCGGCGGAATTGAAGGTCGGCGGAAACGAACTGCAGATCGTCGGCGGCAACAAGGACGCCAAGCGCACCAAATGGATTAAAGCCATTGCCAAGGATCTCAGCGAACACAAGGGCAAGAGTCTGGTCGTAGCGGGACCCCGCCAGCCTGCCGCTGTGCACGCCATGGCGCACCTGATCAATCAGGCCCTGGGCAACGTCGGCGAATCGGTGGTGTATTTCAAGAGCGCCTCGGATACCGTCCATCCCCAGCTCGATTCATTGAAGGAGCTGGCCGGCGAAATGGCTGGCGGCAAGGTGACCACGCTCGTCATGCTGGGCGGTAACCCGGCGTATACAGCTCCGGCCGACCTGGAATTTGCGGCAAATCTGAAGAAGGTACCGCTTTCCATCTACCTCGGCCTCGAAGTGGACGAAACGGCAGTTCTGTCCAAGTGGTCGCTGCCGGAAGCGCATTATCTGGAAAGCTGGGGCGACGCAACCGCCCCCGACGGCACCGCTTCCGTGCAGCAGCCGATGATTCAGCCTCTCTACTACGGCAGAACGGCAGCGGAACTGGTCGCGCAGTTGACGGGCTACAAAGACCAGCGGCCTTACGACATCGTCCGTAACTATTGGATCGACAAATTCGGCGGCAAAGACGAAGCCGAGAAAACCTGGCGCAA
This sequence comes from Bryobacteraceae bacterium, assembly GCA_040002435.1. Lineage (GTDB taxonomy): Bacteria > Acidobacteriota > Terriglobia > Bryobacterales > Bryobacteraceae > JANXXV01. The sequence continues at coordinate 1,342 of JBDUEM010000395.1, read as the reverse complement.
ATCGCTGCACGACGGCATCGTTCCGGGTACAGCTATGGTGGAACTCAAGCCCACCATAGACCTCAAGAAAATCAACGGAGCCATCCAGGGCGCCGCGCCCGCAAGCGACGCCATGGAAGTGGTCTTCGTCCAGAGCGCGTCGGTCTACGATGGACGCTTCGCCAACAACGGCTGGCTGCAGGAAGCTCCAGAGCCGATGACGAAGCTCACCTGGGACAACGCAGCGCTGGTGAGTCCGGCCACGGCCAAGAAGCTGAACCTAGTCCAGGGCGATATCATCTCCATCGAACGCGCGGGGCGGGGAATCGAAGCGCCGGTGCTAATCCAACCGGGACAGGCTGACGATTCCATCTCGATTGCGCTCGGATATGGCCGTGTGGAGACCGGCCGCGTAGGGAAGAACGTCGGCCAGAACGCCTACAGAATTCGAACATTGGACGGCTTCCGCTTCGCCGCTGACGCCCGCGTGAAGAAAGTCAGCAGCGGGTACATTCTTGCCCAGACGCAGGAGCACGGCAGCATGGAAGGCCGGCCGCTGGTGCGCGAGACGAATCTCGAAGAGTTCCGCAAAGAGCCGAAATTTGCCCAAGAGATGGTAGAGCACGGTCCGCTGGTTGGTCTCTACGGCGACCACGATTACACCAAGGGCTATCAGTGGGGAATGTCGATCGACCTCAATGTCTGCAGCGGCTGCAACGCCTGCGTGCTGGCCTGCCAGTCGGAAAACAATATCCCGATTGTCGGAAAAGATCAGGTGATCAAGGGCCGCGAGATGCACTGGATTCGCATGGACCGCTACTACAGCGGTACCGGCGAGCATCCCGATGAGGATCCGCAAGTAGTCACGCAGCCGGTGACGTGCATGCAGTGCGAAACGGCGCCGTGCGAAAACGTCTGCCCTGTGGCAGCGACCGCGCACAGCCCGGAAGGGCTGAACGACATGGCGTACAACCGCTGCGTCGGCACGCGGTACTGCTCCAACAACTGCCCCTACAAAGTTCGCCGCTTCAACTTCCTGGCCTGGAACTACGGCACGGAGGAAGTGCAGAAAATGCACTACAACCCGAACGTCACCGTCCGCATGCGCGGCGTGATGGAAAAGTGCACCTACTGCGTGCAGCGCATTCAGGAAAAGAAGATCCTGGCAAAGCGCGAGGGACGCCGGCAGATCAAAGACGGCGAAATCCTCACCGCCTGTCAGCAGACTTGTCCGGCCGACGCCATCGTGTTCGGCAACATTAACGATCCGCAAAGCCGGGTCGCCAAACTGAAAAGTCAGAGCAGGGACTACAGCATGCTGGAAGAGCTGAATACCAAGCCGCGCACCACCTATCTTGCAAAG
>JBDUEM010000394.1:0-5328 GCA_040002435.1 Bryobacteraceae bacterium | reverse complement strand
GAGCGCAAGAAGCGGGCGCTGCGCATGGTGGCGCAGGCCAACGACGAGAAGTTTGGAAGCTGTACGAATATCGGTGAGTGCGAGGCGGTTTGCCCGAAGGGAATCAGTCTGGAAGTCATCGCCACGATGAATCGCGATTTCATGCGGGCCAGTTGGAGTAAGCGGCCGGAAGTTGTGGTCGCGGATTGATGCACCAATACATCGAGATCCGTCCGCATGTGATGGCCGGCAAACCCTGCCTGAAGGGGACGAGAATTCCGGTTTACCTGGTTCTCGAAAAGCTTGCGGCGGGGGAAACAACGGCAGAGATTCTCGCCGCCTATCCTCAGCTCACGAAGGATCATGTTACTTGCTGCCTGGAAGTACGCGGCGCAGTTGGCGTTCCAACTTTTTGAAACTCCTTCTTGGCGTCTCCGCACGCGGACATACTGGCTGTCAAGAGAAAGTAGCCCACGATGCCATCTTGTTACACTAACAGTTGAGGTCGTCCATGACCATCACTGTTGAATGCCTCCGGAAATTGCAGAGCGTTTCGTCAGGCAGGCTCGCGAGCGCGGTGTGTCTCTCGATGCATACGTTCAGGAATTCCTCGCTATTTCCCCCCACGCGCATTCCGAACCGCCAACGCTGTCCGATGACGAATTAAACCGCATCCTTGATGAGGCCGCTGATATAGTTCCGAGCGGTATTGTCCTCTCTGATTACGCGATAAGCCGCGAAAGCATATATACGCGTGAAGATGAGTGGTAAGGGGGGCGGATTTTAGTAGACACAAACATTCTACTTCGGCGAATTCATCGTTCCCATCCGCAGTATAGGCAGGCCCGGGACGCTATTACCTCCCTCAACCGCCGCGGAGATGTTCTACGCGTAACCGCTCAGAACCTCATCGAGTGCTGGGCCGTTTGCACGAGGCCAACCGAGAATAACGGACTGGGCCTTCTCCCTGATCAGGCCGGCAGAGTTCTTTCTCGTATTGAAAATTCGGTTGTACGACTGAGTGATGATGCGAATACCGTTTGCCCCGAATGGCGAACCCTCGTGGCCAGCTATGGTGTTTCTGGAAAGCAGAGCCACGATGCTCGCCTCGTCGCAACGATGAAGGTTCACGGCGTATCGCATGTTCTCACGTATAACACCCAAGATTTTCGGCGCTACGACGGTATCGTCACTATCCATCCTGACGACTTAGAACCGTCCGAGATGCCTAACCCTCAATCGTAATCGACGGACCCCTCCCAACTTCAAACGGAGAGGGGAGGAGAAGTATAGCTGTGCTCCGTCGTCTGTTGTTGCCAGATCTTGAATCTGGGCCGAGGCTAAGAAAGGCAGAAGCACGATCAGGAACGCTGCTCGCACGTTCAATCCTCAATCGTGATCTTCGGGCCTTTCGGCCCGCCGCTCGCTGCCAGTTGCTCAATCATCGTCTTCGCCAACTGGATGAACCCGGCAGCGTTCGAATCCTCTTCTCCGTTTAACGTAACCGGCCGCCCCGAATCTCCGCCAATCCGCACCTGCGGGTCCAGCGGCAGCTCGGCCAGAAACGGCACACCCATCGCTGCCGCGGTCCGCTTGCCGCCGCCTTGCCCGAACACATCGATGCGTTCCTTCGACTGCGGCGCGATCATATAGCTCATGTTCTCGACGATGCCCAGCACCGGCACGCGGACCTGCTGAAACATCAGCACGGCTTTACGCGCATCTTCGAGCGACACCTCGGAAGGTGTCGTCACGATCATGGCGCCGGTGACCAACACCGTTTGGATCAGTGTCAACTGCACGTCGCCCGTACCAGGCGGCAGATCGATCACCAGGTAATCCAGATCGCCCCAATCCACGCCGCGCAGAAACTGCTGTATCACGCCGTTCAGCATGGGGCCCCGCCACACCAGCGGCTTGTCGCTGGGGCTCAGAAAACCCATCGACATCAGCTTCAACCCGTATTGTTCCAGCGGCTGGATGCGGTCGCCGGAGCCGTGCGGCTGATCGCGGATCCCCATCATCAGCGGAACGTTCGGCCCATAGACATCGGCATCCAGCAACCCGGTCTTGAAGCCGAGATGCGCCAGCGCCAGCGCCAGATTGACAGCAACGGTGGTCTTGCCCACGCCGCCTTTTCCGGAGCCGACCGCAATCAGATTGCGAACTCCGGGAATCGGCAGCTTCGGCTGCTCACCACCCTTGTTAGGACCCATGGATCGATGTTAGCATCCGCTCATTTCTGCGCCACGAAATAATCCCACTGCTCTTTTGCGCGTTCGTTGAGCATAGGTAAATCGGCCTGCAAGATGTACCCTTCGTGTGCCAGCGCCTTGGCCGCGGCGGAAATCTTCGCTATATAATCCTGCTTGCCGTGATATCGCTCCTCCAGCGAAAGCCGCGGATCATTCGCCTTCAGTCGCTCCGCCTTCGTACGGGCGAACGGCACGAACGAACCGATAAAGGCGATCATCTCCTCGGGCGCGCCTAAATTCGGAGCCCGTTGATTCCATCCTGTGTAGGTTCCCAGCGGCACCTGCACTTCAGGTAAACGGATACCGGCCACTTCATTTCCGTCCGCGTCCACTTGCGGCACCATCACCGGGAAAGGCTTTCCCAAAGACGGCGGCTCGATGGTGGCGATTCCGGCCGTCCGGAACTCAGGTCCAAAGTCCAGATGATAAGCGCCATGCGCGCGCCGCGGCACTTCAATGCCGATTTTCGGGAATGCCAAATCCTTCAGAGGCACTAGTTGCCTGGTAGCGATCAACGGATAGCTGGACGGCGGCGGCTCCTTGTTGTCCGTCACCCATGCATTCAGCGCAGCCAGCAGCCCGCGCATCTGGTAACGATAGTCCAGTGGATCGCTCAAATTGCGCGTGTTGGTGCGCTTGGGCGGGAACGATCCGGGTCCGTGCTGCGCGGCCGTGTTGTAGTAGATGCGAGTGTCCCTGCCAATCGGGGCGTCCGCTTTGCCGTCCGGCGTGATGTGGATGAGTGCCGCGGCCCGGCCCCAGTATTCGAACGATCCATTCGTGAGGAACAGTTTGGGAACTACATGCGCAGCCGTGGCACGCGCCAGAATACTATCCGTTACGCCGTTGTCAGTCTCCGGCAGATCAGTGAAGGGAAACATGTCAACCGGGTAGAAAAAGTTCGTGAACGGCTGCCCATCGCGCGAGGGCTGCGCGAACCGGTGATTGAAGCTGCCGCGCCCCGCGCCCGCTACATGCGGCCAGAGGGCGTCAAACGTACGGCGGTTTTTCTCGTCGGCGTTGAAGCCGTCGTAGAGGAATGTCCGCAGCACACGGCCGCTTTGCGATGTCCCGAATCCGATAGCGCGTTTGAGGAAGCGATGCTGATCGGACAGCAGCGTGTCCGCCGATCCGTATTTCAGAAAGGAAATCAAATCTCGGATGCCGGCAAATCCCAACCCCGCCACCGGCGAATCCTGTGACTTGTACACCACCTCGTAGATCTCTCCCAGTTCGAAACCATTCTTCATCGAGATGTGAGTCGAATCGGTAAACGTCCACTTGTCGCGGGGGACCACGCGGCGCGGGCCATCGTTCTTGTCACGCACGGTCAATTGAATGCCGGGGTCGTTCACATCCATCACAGGGAACGCCGCGTGAATGCGGTCGGCCAGCAGCCAGCTGTCTATCTTGTGATCGGGCACAATCTCGGCGCGCACCAGGCCTGTTACGCCCTTGGCCACAGGCACGTAATTGCGCATCAGTTGAGGATTAGCCATCACATCGAACTGCCACCCGAGCCACACCAGGGTATAGCCCTCTTCCAACAGAAGCTTGTCTCCCAACTCCTCCTGACTTCGCGGATCCGGGGAGCCCTTGGCGCGGTCGAACATGGTGAGCATTCCCTTGCCTCCGCGATTGGAGACCTCAAACAGCACCGTGCCATTGCTCTTGGCCGGATCGCGCGGTTTCAAAATGTAGACGTCCGCGGAGAACTCCACCATGCCGCCCGCGTTCTTGGGAGCAAGGTCGATATCGCGAATAATCCGATTGGCGGGCAGTTTCGGATCCACCTGGAAATAGGCCTTGCCCACAATTCGCTCATAGGGGCCGGCGCTGCCAAACGAAGCGCCGCCCAGCACGTCGGACCGTTCGCTGGCGTTGATATGATCGAGGGCCGCCTGGCATATGCTGGCGCACAGCAGCCCGGCGAGAAGGCAAAGGTTTCGCATGGATTTATTAGATTGCGTTCGCTAGGCGAGAGTCAAATTCGCGCGCGCGGCCAGCGTGAAATCCGCGAGCTCCCCGCGTTCGAATTTCGGGAATGCGGCCGCGCCGATCATCGCCGCATTGTCGGTGGAAAGGCCCGGTGTCGGGAACAGCGTCCGTGCCGGAAGGCGGCGCTTGCGCACCGTGGCGCGTAGCCCTTCGTTGCACGCCACTCCACCGGAAACGATGATGGTCTGCGCGCCGATCTCCACCGCGCACGATTGCATTCGCCGCATCAATTCCGTAATCACCGTTTTCTGGAACGAGGCAAGCAGATCCAGCGTGGTCTGCGGCGTCAACGCCAGCCATTGCTCCACGGTTGGGCTCTGGCATTCGCGGAAGAGCGCTTTGCGCTGCTCGATCTCCGCATTCATATCCCGTGCCTCGTACCACCGCAGCACTGCCGTTTTCAGCCCGCTAAAGCTGAAGTCCGTGGCGTTGCCGCTCATCTTCGCGATGGTGAACCGCACCGCGTCTGGATTACCGAAGGGAGCCAGTTTGTCGATCACCGGACCACCCGGATATCCGAAGCCAAGCAGCTTGCCGACTTTGTCGAAAGCCTCACCCGCCGCGTCATCGCGCGTCTTGCCCAGCAGCCTGTAGCGAAAACCTTCCAACACTTCGAAGAGATGCGTGTGGCCGCCGCTAACCACCAGCGCCAGCGCAGGAAATTCCACGGGCTCGCCACTTTGGCGTGCTTCCAGAACCACCGCATGGATATGCCCTTCGATGTGATTGACGCCAATCAGCGGCAGGTCACGCGCAAGGCAGAGCGCCTTAGCGTAGGTGATGCCCACCAGCAGCGATCCGACGAGCCCTGGGCCTTCCGTCACGGCCACTGCCCCCACACCGCCCAGGTCGGTTCCGGATCGCTCCAGCGCTTCCCGGACCACCGGAACGATGGCACGTAAATGCTCCCGCGAGGCCAGTTCCGGTACCACCCCGCCATACTTGCCGTGTGTGGAAAGTTGCGACGCGACCACCGACGACAATACCCGGACGCCGTCTTCTACCACAGCGGCTGCAGTCTCATCACACGACGATTCAATAGCCAAAATACGCATTGTCAGGGGGTACGTTGCTATTCTAACTGCTGCGTGCGTGT
>JBDUEM010000393.1:0-5330 GCA_040002435.1 Bryobacteraceae bacterium | reverse complement strand
TGACTGACGAAATGCTGGCCTGGCAGACGCAGGAGCTGCTCAAGTTGGAAATCGGACGCGACCGCTTTACCGTCTATGTCGAGCCGAAGCTGGTGGCCGAGATTATCTTCAACGAGATCCAGGTGAGCACCCGCTATCAGAGCGGCCTCGCCTTACGGTTCGCGCGCGTCAAGCGTTACCGTGCGGACAAGACTGCCGCTGATGCAGACACCTTCAACATGGTGAAACAACTGGCTTACTGAACGCCATATTCCGCAAGTTTCCGTCTGGCCCATTCGTTGCGCGGATTCTGCTTGAGTGACAGCTGGTAGAAGCGGATCGCCTGCTCGGAATCATTCCGTTTTGCATACGCTCTGGCAATGGCGTCCAGTTGATTCCACGGTGGAGGGTAGGCGGCAGTGTCAAGGAACAATACCTTGGAAGCCTCTTCCAAACGGCCGGCGTTGATCAGACCGGCGACCACTAACGAAACGATAAATGGCGAAGTAGTCCGGTCATAGCCATAGCGTTTTCCACCCTCCCGAAAGTGCCGGTGGATTGCGTTCATACCACCGCGGTCGAACAGATCCAGGGGGCTTGTCAGATGCCAGCCATCAAAAATGCTGTTCAGTCCCAGAAAAAGGCTGGGAAGCGGTATGGAGCTGTGAGTTTCATCTTTCATCCACTCGTATTTCCACCGAAGCCCGGTCGGAGCTTTCGTTTCCAGCACGGTTGCCAGCCGCCGGACCCCGGCTGGTGGGTTTCCCAGATCATTTGAGGCGGTCAGGACGAGGTCGCCCGGCAGTTCTTTGGTGGTGCGAAAGAATTTCTCCGCTTGCGCGACCTCGCCCCGGTCGTTCCATTCAAGGCTGGGATCCATTGCGATAAATGCGTTAAAGAGCTTCGGCGCCGTGATCAGAGTGTGTACGGCGAAAAGGCCGCCGAGGGAATGCCCAACGAGAATCTTGAATGGCTTGGTGCGGTAGTTGTTTTCCACGTATGGAATCAACTCCTCTGAAAGAAACCCCGAAAACTGATCGGCGCCGCCACCGCCTGGCGAGAAGCGTTTGTCGAGTTCGGATTCCGAGGGCGTAGTGAAATCGCGTCTTCGCCTTTCGAGGCTGCCGCTTTCTATTCCGACTACAATCAGCTTCGGAATGCGATCATTGTCAGCCAGAAAACGAACAATGCCGGAGGCGTAGTCGGCGTGAGTCTCCCCATCGAGGATGTACAGGACAGGATAACCATCCGTTTCGGTCCGATACCCTTCCGGTGTGGAGATGGAGAGTTGCCGGACTTCTTTCAGGATCCTGGACCGGAGTTGAACATTCTCGCCTGAACTGTAGGCGGGAAATATCAGCAGCGTGGCGAGCGAACAACAGGGTTCAAACCACCGGAACCTTCGCATAAGAAATTCTAAGAAGCTTTCGCCAGAGGTTGTACTTCATTTGCGACTGCTTCCGCATAGGCGTCTTCGGCAACGTCCAGATCGAACTGCAGTTGCAAGCTCATCCATAGCTCGGCGGTGGTTCCAAAGAACCTGGCGAGGCGTAATGCCGTTTCGGCGGTGATAGATCTCTTCCCGTTGAGGATCATCGTCAGCCGATTGGCTGGAATTCTCATCGCCAGGGAGGCTTGGTGGGCGCTGATCCCCGCAGCCTTGAGCTCCCCTTTCAGCATCCTGCCTGGATGGATGGGTGGTAGTTTCGCTAACATATCTATTCTCCCTAGTGATAGTCAGTTATTTCGACCTCTGGAGCGTCTCCATTCGACCAAATGAAACAAATCCTAAATTGATCATTGACCCGAATGCTGTATTGTCCTTTGCGGTCGCCGAGTAATTTTTCCAGACGCAGGCTTGGCAGCGAAAGATCCCGAAGGTCTGTCGCCTCATGAAGAAAGGCTAACTTGATCCGGGCGATTTCTGCGATAGCTTGGAATTTCCTGCTCGGGATGCGATGCAAGAGTTTTCCGGACTCTTTTGTCCCTGTAAGCTTGTATTTAAAATTACAGACCAAACGCAATTGCTTTTGGAGTCAACGAATTGCCACCCGTCCACGTCAATCTAATGTGGCCAGGCTTCTGCTTGCAATCTTCCTTGTTTTGCCTATGTTTGGGGCCGATCCCAACCTCCCCCGCATCCTCAAAGGCGTGGAGGAGCGCTACAACAGGGCCAAAACGCTGCAAGTCGTTTTTGAAGAGACATATACGGTGAACGGCCGGGCTCGAAAAGCGGAATCCGGCGACCTCTTCCTGCGCAAGCCCGGGCGGATGCGCTGGGACTACAAAGCCCCCGCCGGCAAGCTCTTCCTCTCTGACGGCAAGGACGTCTTCCTCTATACTCCTTCCGACAACAGCGCCGAAAAGATGAAGCTGAAGGAGAGCGACGACATGCGGGCGCCTTTGGCCTTTCTTCTCGGCAAGCTCGAATTCGAGAAGGAATTCCAGAACTTCCAGACCGCTCCTGCCGGCGATGGCTCCCTCAAAATTACGGCCATCCCGAAGTCTGACCGCCTGCCCTATCGCGAAGTGGACTTCTTCGTCACTCCGGATTACAAGATTCACAAACTCAACATTACCGGGCAGGATTCGTCCGTGCTGACGTTCGTCCTGCGCAATGAGCAGGTCAACCCGGCGCTCGACGACAAGCTCTTCCGTTTTAACCTGCCGGCCGGGGCCACGCTGAAGGACGCATCGAAATAGCCATGGCCGAGTTCACGCTCAAATACGCGGACGCCCGCGGCGAGATCCACAGCAAGGTGGCCGAAGGCACCTCTGAACAGGAACTCCGCGACCGTCTCACGCAGCAGGGTTTTCTCATCTACTCGGTACGCCCCCGAGGGCAGATGGCGAATCTCTCCGCCAGCCTTCCGGGCAGCCGGAAGAAGCTGAATCTCGAAAAGTTTCTCATCTTCAATCAACAGTTCCTCACCCTGATCCGCGCGGGTTTGCCGATCCTGAAGTCGCTCGACCTTCTTGCCGACCGGCTCACCGATCCGAAACTCGGACCGTACATCAAGAACGTACGCGATGAAGTCCGCAAGGGCACGCTGTTGTCCGAGGCATTCGAGCAGCAGCGGATCTTCCCGGCTATTTACGTCACTTCCGTGCTCGCCGGAGAGAAAAGCGGATCCCTCACCGAAGTCCTGGAACGCTACATCACCTATCAGCGAATGGCCCTGGCGATCCGCAAGAAGATCATTCTCTCGCTGCTGTATCCCGCCGTGCTGACGGTTCTTGTTTTCGTGCTGGTCATCTTCCTCATCACCTACGTCGTCCCGAATTTCGCGGAACTCTACACCAGCATGTCCGCCAAACTGCCGGCCATCACACTGCTGCTGATTGCCCTGGGCACCACTGCTAGAAGCTACATTCTGATCTTCGCCGGCGCCCTGGTCGCGGCGATTATCGGCTTCCGGATCTGGTCGCGCGGAGATGCGGCGCGCATCAAGATCGACTCCGTGAAACTGCGCATGCCGATCTTCGGCAACATCTGGATTAAATATCAGGTGGCGCAGTTCTCGCGTGTCCTTAGCACGCTGCTGATTGGTGGCATCCCCCTGGTGCAGGCTCTCGGCACGGCATCGGATTCACTGGGCACCAAGCTGCTGAAGCGGGCGCTCGAAACCGCTGTGCGGATGGTCAAGGAGGGGCAGTCGCTCTCGTCGGCGCTCAAATCCACCAAGATCTTTCCCAACCTGTCCATCGATATGATTGAAGTAGGCGAATCCACGGGCGCGCTGCCGGCTATGCTCAATTCGGTGGCGGAGTTCTACGAGGACGACGTCGCCACGCAGATGGCGGCCACGCTAGCGCTGATTGAGCCCGCCATCATGATCTTCATGGGAATCTTTGTCGCCTTCGTACTGATCGCGCTCTATCTGCCGATCTTCTCGTTGGGAGACTCGCTGCAATAAGGACTCACTATGGCTACTGACCGTCTCAAGTTAATGGACCCCGAGCAGGAAGCCGCCAATGCGCGCTCGGTCGCCCTGCGCTACCGATGTGAGTTTGTCGACCTGCGCGACGAGCGCATCGATCACGACCTGTTTCACTCGGTTCCGGTCGACCTGATGTTCCGCTACAACTTCGTGCCGATCCAGGTCCACGATGGCACGCTCGAGATCGCGCTTGCCGATCCGCGCAACCTGAACCTGATTGACGAGCTGTCCATCATGCTGCAGAAGAAGCTGCGCGTGAAGGTGGCGACGCTCTCGCAAATTTCCGATCTGCTGAAGAAGACCGAACAATCGCAGCGTGTGCTGGAGGAAGTAACCGAAGGCTTCACGCTGGACGTGGTAGCCGAAGAGGGCGACGGCGACGAAACATTGTCCATTGACCGCCTTTCTGCTGCGGACAGCGACATCGCGCCGGTGATCAAGCTGGTGGATACCACCATCTTCAATGCGCTGGAACGCCGCGCGAGTGATATTCACATTGAAACGCGCGACCAGGAAGTGGCCATCAAGTACCGCATCGACGGTGTGCTGCACTATGCCATGCCGCCCATCGCCAAGGACTGGCACTCCACTATCATTTCGCGTATCAAGGTGATGAGCGAACTCGACATCGCCGAGCGCCGCGTGCCGCAGGACGGCCGTTTCCGGGTCCGTTATAAGGGCCGCCTCATCGATTTCCGCGTCTCGATCATGCCGACCATCCACGGCGAAGACGCTGTGCTACGTGTGCTCGATAAAGAGTCGATGAGCGAGAAGTTCTCCAAACTCAGTCTGGATGTGGTCGGCTTTTCCGATGCCGACAAGGTCAAGTTCGCTCGCTATATCAAGGAGCCGTACGGCATGGTGCTGGTCACCGGGCCCACCGGGTCCGGTAAGACCACGACGCTTTACGCCGCACTGAGCGAGATCAAGAACGATGAAGACAAGATCATCACCATTGAAGATCCCGTCGAATATCAGATCAAAGGCATCACGCAGATTCCGGTGAACGAGAAGAAGGGCCTAACCTTCGCCCGCGGGCTGCGTTCCATCCTGCGTCATGACCCGGACAAGGTGATGGTCGGCGAAATCCGCGATCAGGAGACCGCGCAGATCGCCATCAATGCGGCGCTCACGGGGCATCTGGTGTTCACCACCGTCCACGCCAATAACGTGCTCGACGTGCTGGGACGCTTCCTGAATATGGGCGTCGAGCTCTACAACTTCGTCTCGGCGCTGAACTGCATTCTGGCGCAGCGCCTGGTCCGTATTATCTGTGTCCACTGCAAGAAGCAGATCTCTGTGACCGATGAATATTTGCAGGAAAGCGGCCTCAACCCCGAAGAATGGCGCGATGTTCCGTTCTACGAAGGCAGCGGTTGCTTTGAATGCGGCGGCACCGGATTCCGCGGC
>JBDUEM010000392.1:0-5367 GCA_040002435.1 Bryobacteraceae bacterium | reverse complement strand
GGGCGCAGGCACTAGCAGGCTCGCGAACGCAGATCGGACTCTGCAAATGGAGCCCCTGCTACGTGCATGTAGCTCTGGAACACTGTGCAATTCCGGCCTGACCCTTTGGCTTTGTAAAGGGCTTCATCGGCGGTACGGATCAGCATCTCGGCACTTACCGGTCCGGAACCGCTAAAGGTGCTGCAGCCAAAACTGGCCGACAGTTGCACCGGCCCGTCGGGCATTTCCACCGGCTCTCCGTAGATGGCGGCCCTCATTCGTTCCGCCTGATTACTGGTACTTTCTCTGTCGCACCCGGGCAACACGACCATGAATTCCTCGCCCCCGTAGCGGCCTACGGCGTCGTAGGGGCGGATGGAGTTCTGCATCCTGCGCGCGGCTTCGCGGAGCGCCATATCTCCGGCAAAATGGCCACGCGTATCGTTGATGGACTTGAAGTGATCCAGGTCCAGAAGAACGATGCCACAGGGAGAATGCTCGCGCGCGGAACGGGTAAGCTCCCGATCCAGGGCGGCCAGAATCGACGATCGATTCCACAAGTGAGTTAAATAGTCACGGGTGGCTTGTTCCCGCAAGGCTTCCCGCGTCGCCAGCAATTCGGCCTGAAGGTCCACGATTCTTGTACCGGCACGCAGGCGGACCTTCAATTCATGTTGATCGAAAGGCTTCGTCAGGTAGTCGTCCGCGCCGGAATCCATGCCGGCCACTACGTCTTCCTTTAAACTGCGACTGGTCAACAGAAGTATATATGTATAGGGTTCCAGAGCCTTCTGGCGAACCATGCGGCACACTTCAGGGCCGGTCTGCCCAGGCATCATCCAATCCAGAATGGCGATATTCGGCGCATCATCGCCCTGCAGGATCTTCCACGCTTCACTGCCATCGCAAGCGACAACCACTTCGTATCCCCAATTCCGAAGAGTTGCCTCCAGGAGGTGACGAGACACGAGGCTGTCGTCAGCAATGAGTATGCGCATTGGGTTAATTGAAGTTGGTCCCCCGGTTTGCCCTGTGTTCTTCATTGTAACTCTGCGCCCATCATTATGCATATCGGTGAGAATCCAGGAACCACAACCGTAAACACAGATACCCCAACGCTCTTCCTATACATCGACCGAATCTCCCACTTACACCACAGGACCAGATGAAGAAATTTTCGGACTCTGAAAAAACGCCCGTCAGTGAGTATAACGATTTGCCTGGGGAAATGGATTGCTAGTACTGATACTTAGACTTACTTAAGACACCTTAGAAACGCTGCAGCGATTTGAGCATGGATGACGTGGATCCCCCGTTCGGAAGAGCCACGGAATCAACGGGATGCCAATTACTATCGACGGCTCCGATATAAAGGGCTTTATCTCGTTGTGCACCCATCAAAATGATAGATATACCCTGATCCGGATAAGTTAGAATGCGGTACTGCATTTCGCCTGTCTCCGACTTCCAATGGTCGCTTGCCGGTTTACCCATTTTCCGCACGACTGCGAAGTAGTCGTCCGAAGCGGCGAGGCCCAGACTGGTCTGGACTAAGGGAGTGTAAGTAATCCGGGAGCCATCCCTTCCTGATCGGAAAAAACTGATGAGGAAAAAGCAACCCAGAATTCCCACGACCAAAACAACCCCGATCAATTTCCCGATTCGGGACTCCGTTCCGCTCTCCAGACGAATGCCGACAACCGGGGCCGGGGATGCAGGCGCATCCTGCGGCGCTAAACGAAACCCGTCATTCACCGCCCGCGGAATCTCGATAACGCGGCGGGAGGACGGCAACACCTGTCCGGCTTTATATTCCAGCTCCTTCAAAAGTCCCAGGATCATCACCGGCTCTTCGATCCGCGAGATCTCGCCTATCAAGCGGCGCGGTACCCAGATCTCATTGTTGGTCTTCGTATTACATACCAGGATTTCAGACCAGGTGGCGCGACGGAAAATCCATTCGTTGTGTTCGGTGTTTAGAATAGGCGGATAGAAGGAGAAGGGACGCTGTCCGAGATGTTCAATCGGCGGCGGGATCGGCTGGACAGACATGCTTCTGTTCAATCTTAGCCTAAATTTTGAATCCTACCAGTGGGAGATAACAGACGTATACTAGTCTCCAGGTATGGCCCATTCGGTCGAGCGGTTCATCCTTCCCTTCGTCTGCTGGGCACTGATGGCGCAAACTGCCGCCCGCCCAGCCCTGGAAAACACCGGAAAACCGATGCGCGTCACTGCCCAGTGCAAAGGGGAAGACGTGCTGGTGCTGGGGCTCACCTGCTCGCAGGATGACCCGTGCCCGCTGTTTCTGGAACTGGCTGATGTGGAACTGGTCAACAGCCGCTTGATTCTGTCGGGCAATCTTCACACCGCAACCGCCACGCTGGAGTCCATTTTGCTCAGCAGCGAAGACATGGGCAAGACCTGGAGCGAGCCCTTTGAACGGATGGCAGGCATCGGAGTCGACACCATCCAATTCATTGACTTTGAATCCGGCTGGATCAGCGGACAGTTGCAGCAAACCCTTCCCCGCGATCCGTTCCTGCTGGTCACGACCGACGGCGGCAAGACCTGGCGCAAGCGTCCCGTGTCGGGCGATTCCAGGGTGGGCACTATTGAGCAGTTCCACTTTGAATCGCGGACGGCGGGCACGCTGCTGCTAGACAAGATCCAGTCAGGGGAAAACGGGATGCGGCATGAGTTGTACGAGACCATGACCGGTGGTGAGAACTGGTCGCTGAAGCAAGTCTCGAACAAACCGATCCCCTGGAAGTATCCAAAGAATGACGACGGCGAATGGCGGCTTCGCGCGGACGGCCCATCGAAGTCTTATAAGGTGGAGCGGCGGCAGGGAGCGCGGTGGCAGACGCTGGCCAGTTTCCTGATCTCGGCCGGCGAATGTAAACCGGAAGAAAAGCCCGACGAACCACCTCCCCCAGCGGTAGATGAACCGGCTCCGAAGGAACCGGCCGCCCCGCGAGCGGCGCCTTCCCTTAAGAAGAAGCCGTGATGCGGGACGACCCGGTCGAGTTGGAGTTATTCCGTCACCTGCTTTCTTCGATAGCCGAAGAAATGGGGGCCGTGCTCCGCAAAACAGCATTTTCGGCGAACATCAAGGAACGCCGCGACTACTCCTGCGCGGTCTATGATTCAAGCGGGAACACCGTAGCCATGGGCGATCACATGCCGGTGCATCTCGGCGCGATGCCTCTGTCGGTAGATCACGCACGCAAGGCCTTCGACCTGGAACCGGGCGACGTCGCGATCCTCAACGATCCCTTTCAGGGTGGAACCCATCTGCCCGACATCACCGCAGTGTCAGGTGTGTATCTCCCGGGTGGTAAGAAGCCCGCGTTTTTCCTAGCCAACCGCGCGCATCATGCGGATGTGGGCGGCATGAGTCCGGGATCCATGCCGATGGCCCAGGAGATCTTCCAGGAGGGCCTGCGGATCCCGCCCATCCTGCTGGTCCGGCGCGGCCAGGTGGACCGGGGACTCTTACGGCTGATCCTGGCCAACGTCCGGACACCGGAAGAACGCGAGGGTGACCTGCTGGCCCAACTGATGGCCATCCATCGCGGCGAGATCCGGCTGCGCGAGCTGGTGGATCGGTACGGTTTGAAGGTGGTGGACCGGAACATGATCCGGTTGCAGCACTATAGTGAACGCATGATGAGGGCGGCCATCCGGAGCCTGCCCGATGGCGTTTATCCGTTCGAGGATTTCCTGGATGGCGGCATTCGGATCGCTGTAACGGTCACGATTGCCGGAGATTCGGCTACGGTGGACTTCAGCGGGAGCGCTCCGCAGGTTAGCGGTCCTTTCAACGCGAACCTCGCCATCGCCGTATCGGCAACCACCTACGCTTTCCGCTGCCTGATCCGCGAAGAAGTACCGTTCACAGCCGGCCTGATGAGGCCGGTGACTGTGGTCGCCCCGGCAGGAACGGTGGTGAATGCCCTTCTCCCGGCCGCAATGGCCGCCGGGAACGTGGAGACCTCCCAGCGCATCACGGACGTCCTGCTGGGCGCACTGTCTCTAGCCGCGCCGGACCGCATCCCCGCGGCAAGTTCCGGCACCATGAACAACCTGACCTTTGGCGGCTGGGACGCAGGCCGGGGCCGGCCTTTCGCCTACTATGAAACCATCGCCGGCGGTATGGGCGCAGGTCCTGAGAATGCTGGGCAGAGTGCCGTGCATACGCACATGACCAACAGTTGGAACACGCCAGTGGAAGCGTTCGAGCACCAATACCCGGTGAGAATCGTCCAGTACAGGATTCGGCCGCAATCCGGCGGCGCCGGGCGGCAAAAGGGCGGGGATGGGATCGTAAGGGCCTTTGAGTTTCTCACGCCGGCCGATGTGACCATTCTTTCCAGCAGACGTGCGAACGGGCCTTACGGACTCGATGGTGGAGCGCCCGGCGCCCCCGGCCGGACGTCACTGATACGGAAAGGCCGTAAGATCGCGATTGCGGCGATGGCCCAGGTTGCTGTAGAGCCGGGCGATGTACTGCAAATCGAGTCGCCCGGCGGGGGTGGCTTCGGCCGTTCCGGAATCACCGCAGGCGCGTAAAACGGAGGTCCCAGGCGCGATCGTCGCCGGCGCTGAGCGCGGTTACTTTTCCGGCCGTATCGCGGACGAAGAATATTGAAGCACCGGACGGCATGGCGAAAGCGTCGCGGAACGTCGGGCGCAGCGGTACGGGCTTCTCCGTCGCCACGCGCAGCATCAACTCACCGGGTGCTCCGCTTGATATGGTGAGCGTCGCAGCGGTCTCCCGGCTATCGTATTCTCCGACCAGCTCCGCCAGATCGCTGGCAGACGGTTGCGCCGGCTCGACGCGCTCATAAAGCACTTCATCATCCGGACCTGACGAACGCACTCGCACCGGAGGTCCTTCTTCGAAACGATATTCACGGCCCGCGGCTCCGAATTGGTTAAGCCCCTTCGGAGTCAAGGCAGTGGCAGTTCCCCACTTAAGCTTGCCGTCCTGCCACTGCAGTTTCACCACGGTGTTGTCCCGCACTTTGCGGTACATGCCGGCCAGCGCCTGGAGCGTGACCGGGGCCGCCGCGTAGTTCGACGTGATAGATCCGGCCGGCGCACCGGTCCACAATCGAGCGGTTTCGTGCCCGAGCTTGGATGGATTCGCACTTGCGGAGTTGCAAAGCACTGCGACGGAAACGCCTTGGTCGGGAAATCTGGCCAGCCACGTTCGGTAGCCGCCCGTCGCGCCGCCGTGTGAGACTTCACGGACGCCATCCGTCGTAGTCACCACCAGTCCCGCGGCATAGGAGATGCCGGTACCCGCCGTCAGACGGGCCGGCGTCTGCTGCGCCTTGATGATCCCGGGACCTCCCACCTTGGCGTGCGTGAAGTTTTCGT
>JBDUEM010000391.1:0-5380 GCA_040002435.1 Bryobacteraceae bacterium | reverse complement strand
GTTCCGACTACGGCGAACCTGGACGGTAACTTCGCCGGAGGCCGGCCTATCTTCGATCCCCTTTCCACCAGGCAAAATCCGGCGGTGCCGGGACAGTTCATCCGCGATCCATACCCCGGCAACATCATCCCGAAGGCGTCGCTCGCTTCACAGGCACTGTACTTCAAGTCCTTGTTTCCGGCTCCGAACAACGCAGGCAACCGCTACGCTTATTCGCCGGCATTAGCCCTCGACACCGACAAGTTCGACATCAAAGTGTCTCCCCGGCTGACGGCGAAAGACAGCTTAGTAAGCCGCTATTCCTATGCAGACAATACGGAAAGCGATCCAGCTGCCTATCCCGGACTCGGTTCCTATCCCTTGCATAGCCGGTCACAGAATGTCGGACTCAGCTATCTTCATATCTTTACGCCCAATGTGACCACCGAACTCGCCGGAAACTACTACCGCACGTATTTCTATTTCCTCAATGCCAGCGCTTTCAACGGCAAGGATGTGGTTTCGCTCGCTGGAATCACCGGCTTCGAAGGCATTTCGAATCTGCAACCTGCGGCTCCATTGATCAATTTGTCGGGCTACGCCGCTTTGCAGGGAAGCACCGATAACCGGCCCAAGGCGAACCGCATCCGCACCTACCAGTACAGGGCTGCGGTCAGTTGGAATCACGGGAATCATGACATGAAGTTCGGTGCGCAGCTTTCGCACCAGGCGCATGCCTTCCTCAATGGAAACGCCTCGCAGGGCACGTTCAACTTCGATGGCCGCTACACGAATAACCCGCAAAGCGCTGGGAACACAGGGGATGCGTTCGCCGACTTCCTTCTGGGCTATCCGTTTAGCGTGCAGCGCGCCACGCCGATTCAGATCTTCGGCAACACCGGCAACTTCTGGAGCTTTTACGGACAGGATAACTACCGCGCTACCCGGAGCTTGACGATCAACGTCGGAATGAGATGGGAGCTGAACTCCATGTTGTCCGGAATCCGCGGTCAAACCAACGCCTTTGACTTCGCGACGGGCAAAGTGATCATTCCCAGCATTGGCGGTTCTCCCGATTTGACGGCCCAGCCCGGGTCCGCCCAGATCTATCCGGTGTTTCGCAATCTTATTGAATTGAGTGAGGATAAGGGATTACCGTGGTCGATTCGAAAGCCTAACAATCACGACATTGCTCCTCGCATCGGCTTTGCGTGGCGGCCGTTCAACAGCGATAAGTGGGTGGTGCGGTCGGCTTACGGGATTTTCTACATCTACCCGGATTCCAACATTCTGCTCGGGTTGGTGCGGACTCCCCCGTTCGTTCTGCTGCAGGTCATCAATAACGATGTGCCCACCGCCGCGACGCCAGTGCCGCGCCGCAACCTGGCGAATTACTTCCTCGGCCAGCCTCTGGTGGACGCCAATGCCACTCCCGGCATTTCGACTGGCGGAACGGATTACGCGACAACTTACACGCAGACCTGGAACCTCAACGTACAGCACCAGTTCGCGAACAACATTTCGGCGGAAGTGGGCTATGTGGCCAACAAGGGCACGCACACGCAGCACTCGTCGCAGTACAACATCCCGTTCCCCGGTCCGGGAAATATTCAGGCTCGCCGGCCCTATCCGCAGTGGGGAGTTCTGGATTACAAGATCTGGGGCGGATCGACGACTTACGAGAGCCTGCAGGCCAAGGTGGAAAAGCGTTTCGCCAACGGAGTATCGTTCCTCGGTTCCTACGCCTGGTCGAAATGCCTGGACGGTCCGGGAACCGAAGAGGGCGGATCTCCGGCCTATTACTTGGACAACCTGTACCACGGACCGTGTGATTTCGACGTCCCGCACAACTTCGTCACCAGCTACATCTGGGAACTTCCCTTTGGCAAAGGCCGGAAATATCTGGCGAGCGCTCCGCGAGTGGTGGACTTTCTTGCCGGTGGATGGCAGTGGCAGGGTATCAATACACTGCAGTCAGGTGTACCTTACAATGTCACCATCAATGTGGACCGCGCCAATACGGGCGTGACACAGCGGCCCGACGCGATTGCAGCTCCGGTGGTCCCGAAGGATCTGAACTGCTGGTATTACACCTCGTCGAATCCCACCTGCCGGGCCATTCTGCCCAACCAGACGGACACTTTCGTCCTGCCGGCGCTCTACACCTACGGGAACGCGGGGCGGAATATTCTCCGGGGAGACAAGTTGATTCAACTGGATATGTCGCTGATCAAGAACTTCCGGGTGACGGAAAACATGAACTTTGACTTCCGGGCTCAAGTCTTCAACCTGACGAACACTCCGGCATTCAGCAACCCCAGCGGTACGGTGAATCTCGCAACAGGGGGCCAGGTGACTTCAACGCGAAATCAGCCCCGGCTTTTCGAGTTCGGTTTGAAATTCAATTTCTAATTGATTTCAATCAGATAGCGGCGGCGAACAGTCCAGGAACAGTTCCGGTCTTGTACAAACCCGGCAATTGACGGAAGCTATAGAAGAGAGGGTATTCTGAGAATGGGTCGAACTCTGTCGTTGATCGGTTTTTCGATTGTTTCGGTAAGTCTGCTGCCAGCCGCGAGTCCCACCGGCGGAAAAGATCCGTTTACTCCCGCTCAGAGGAACTTTTGGGCCTTCCAGCCGGTACGCCGGGTTCCCCCGCCGAGCGTGAAACAGCAGAAGGTAGTGGCGAATCCGATAGACGCCTTCATCGCCTATAAACTGGAAGCGAAAGATCTGGTGCTTTCAGCGCTTGCCGATAAGGTGACACTGCTGCGGCGTGTCACGTTCGATTTGATCGGTATTCCCCCCACGCCAGGAGAAGTCGACGCCTTTGTGGCGGACAAATCTCCTGACGCCTATGAGAAGGTTGTGGACCGGCTGCTCTCATCGGTTCATTACGGTGAACGATGGGCGCGGCACTGGCTCGATTTGGCCCGTTACGCGGAAAGCGAAGGCTTTAAGGCAGATGAAACCCGGCCGAACGCCTGGCGTTACCGCGATTACGTCATCAAGTCTTTCAACGAGAACAAGCCATACGACCGCTTCGTGAAGGAGCAGATTGCCGGGGATGAACTCTGGCCGAACGATCCGCAGGCGCGAGTGGCCACCGCCTTTAACCGTCATTATCCGGATGAAAGCAACGCCCGCAACCTGATGCAGCGGCGGCAGGAGATCTTAAACGACATCACGGATACCGTTGGATCTACCTTCCTTGCTATGACTTATGGCTGCGCACGGTGCCACGATCATAAGTTCGATCCGATTTTGCACACCGATTACTATCGCCTGCAGGCATTCTTCGCTAATACCGCCGCCGATGATGAGATTCCGATGATCTCTCCGGCGGAAATGGCGAAATACCGCGCGAAGAAAGAGGTCTGGGAATCACAAACGAAGCCAATTCGCGATCAGATCAATACCCTTCTGGACCCCAAGAAGCAGAAGCTTCTGAAGGAGTTTATCGACAAATATCCCGAAGAGATTCAGGCGGTCATCTCCAAGCCGGCTGCGGAACGGACTCCCTTCGAATGGCAGATGTACGCCAAGGCGAAGCCCTACCTGACGATTGATGATGACACAGCGGCGAAAACCTTGAGCAAGGACGAGAAGAAGCAGTATCAGGGTCTGCTGGCGGACTTGAAGAAGTTCGCATCTGTCGACCCTGGCGACGAACCGCTCGGCATTGGGATGCACGACATTAGTACGAACTCCCCCGCCACTCACCGGCTGAACGTCGGTGCCTGGGATGCTCCGCTCGAGGAAGTGAAGCCGGGGTTCCTGGCGATCGTTAACCCGAGCGAGCCGAGCATCATTCCTCCCTCCGGTTCTAGTTCCACGGGCCGCCGGACGGCTCTGGCGAACTGGCTCGCCAGCCCGGATAACCCGCTGACCGCTCGGGTGATGGTCAACCGGATCTGGAGCTACCATTTCGGCCAGGGCATCGCGCCCGCGCCGAGCGACTTTGGCGCCATGGGCGGCAAGCCGACTCATCCTGAGTTGCTCGATTGGCTGGCGTCGGAATTTGTGAGGAGCGGATGGGACGTCAAGCGGATGCACAAGCTGATGGTCATGTCCAACACTTACCGGCAGTCTTCCGCATTCAACGCAGTAGCGGCGAAGGAAGATCCCCGCGACAAGCTGCTGTGGCGGTTCCCGCGGGAACGCCTGGAAGGAGAAGTGATCCGGGACTCTGCTTTGGCGGTATCGGGATTGCTCAACGAGGAAGTCGGCGGACCGAGCGTATTCCCCGAACTTCCGATCGGCGCCGGAAAGCCGCGCGGCGGTTGGAAAGTCTCCGAGCAAGCCGAGCAGAATCGCCGTAGCGTTTATGTCTTTGTGCGTCGTAATGCCCGGTATCCGATGCTGGAAGCCTTCGATATGCCGGATACGCACGAATCCTGTGGACGCAGGAATCAGACAATAACGGCCCCGCAGGCGATGTCGCTATTGAACAGCAAAGTAAGTCTGGAATGGTCGCAGGCCTTCGCAGGCCGCGTATTGAAAGAAGCGGGGACTGACACGAACGCTCAAATCGAAGACGCTTACAAGTTGGCCTATGGACGCCGTCCGGACGGTTCCGAGAAGGATACCGTTCTTACGTTCCTGACCAAACAGCAGAGCCTCATTGCGGAGCGGGCTGCGAGCGGGAAGAAACTCGCGCTGCCGGCATCCATGCCAGCCGGATACGATGCGGCCCACGCGGCTGCTCTGGTCGATTTCTGCCAGATGCTGCTCAATTCGAACGAATTTGTGTACCGGAATTAGGAGTCGGAGTTTATGTCCCACAAGCGAATGCCTTATTCGAGACGCGATTTCCTGACTAACGCGGGAAGCGGTCTTGGCGCCATCGCGCTGAGTGCGATGCTTTCGGCGGAGGGCCTGTTGGGTGCGCCCGGAGCCGATCCGCTCCGTCCGAAGAAGCCCCACTTCAAGCCGACCGCGAAATCCGTGATCTGGCTGTTTATGGAAGGTGGCCCCAGCCACATCGATCTGTTCGATCCGAAGCCCGCGCTGGAAAAGCTGGCTGGTCAGCCTATGCCCGCTTCTTTCGGCAAGGTGATGACGGCGATGGGCACCAGCAACAACACGCTGATGCCGGCCAAGCGCAAGTGGGCGCAGCACGGCCAAAGCGGCATGTGGGTTTCAGACTGGTATCCGGAAATTGCCAACCACGTGGACGACATGACGATGTTCCGCGCCTGCTGGGCGGACGGTCTGAACCATGTGGGATCTGTTTGCCAGATGAATACCTGTTCCATTCTGGCCGGACGTCCCGCGTTGGGCGCATGGGTAACTTATGGGCTGGGGTCAGCGAACCAGAACCTGCCCAGTTTCGTGGTACTGACGGACGCTGCCGAGGTTGTCGGCGGACCGAAGAACTGGAGCGCCGGGTTTCTTCCCG
>JBDUEM010000390.1:0-5380 GCA_040002435.1 Bryobacteraceae bacterium | reverse complement strand
GCGCGGTCCGGCTGTTCGTTGGCATCGTTATAACCATCCATCTCGCCGATGCCGCCATCCTGCACTACGATCCCGTCCCGACGTCCCAGTATGTTCACGTTCTTGTAGAAGACTCCGTAGTTTACCTCCGGCTGCGGAATCAACCACGCAATCTGACCCCTCACCGGGACAATCGATTCGTCCTTCCACAATGCTCTCGCCCCGTATCCGGTCGCGTTGATCACTACGTTCTCCCGCAGCCCGCTCAATTCCCCGGGCTCGTGAAACTCCACCCGCTCAATCTTGCCGCCTTCCACCAGGAAGTCCGACACCAGTTGCCGCGAATAGCCGGCAATGTTAAATGTGAGGCTCGACGTTCTTCTCGCGTATTGGGTCGGAAAGGGATGGCTCCCTGCCGGCAAGTCCACTGAGCGCGGCGTCAAATCGCGAACGCGATCCTGGTAGCGTGCAAATTCGGGCGTATCCGCGGGGCGCTGTTTGGCTTGCGACGCCGTCGGCCCGGGGTCGCCGTCGGACAGAATATACCGATCGGTCCATTCCACGGGATTTCCAGCCATCCCCAGAAAACTCTCGTAGGTATGAAATGACTGCGGCACATCTTCTCCCACAGCGCAGGAAAATCGGCAGACACCGCGTTGGTCATCGCGATGCGAGAGTCCGGCGTCCAGGATCCAGTGGCCCGCGCCGATCGCACCTCGGGAGGCCGCTCCTTGGCGTAGATGGTAACTTTCGCTCCGGCGCGCTGCAGCAGTATCGCCGAAGTCAAACCCAGTGCGCCACAACCCACCACGGCAACCTCCCGCCCGCCGGCCGCCATCGCCTTCTCCACGGCAATACTGCTCGACCCCCAGGACAGCGACCACCCGCTCCCGCCATGGCCATAGTTGTGGACCACTGTTTTATCTCCAACGCGTTCCACATCCAGCCGCGGCCCCGCAGCGCGGAAGGGCCGCAGGCAAACGGTGACGCGAAAGATTCTGTCAGTCGCCGCACGCACCGGCATCAGCTTGGGAGGCACGTCCCAGGGCGCCAGTTGGGGCGGGGCGATGGACACCCTGGCCCTCGGTGCGCACCCGGTCAAGCCTGCAATGGCGGCGCCACCGATAAAATCACGCCGGTTTAGCATACTCCTCCAGAACTGGATTGGAAAATTTCAGACCCGGCTCGTCGTGGCGCCGCGACCGTGGTTTGAGACAATATAGCGCACTGCCAGGCACCACTTGGCCCAGACGTCGATCTCAAACGTGGATTGGAACGTGGATTTGGACGTGGATCTACGTGTGGCCTGAGGCTCGTGCATCGCCAACGCTTTTCCGCTGATTACGACTCAGCGCGAAGCCGCATTTACAACGCACCGGAAACCGATAGTCGGGCTGCGTTCCCGCTCCCGCGCCCAGCTGCGGTAAGACAGCGTGAGGAACAGCGGAGGCACGTCGAACCAGGATCCGCCGCGGAGCACGCGGTATTGTCCTGTCTCCGGGCCCGGCGGATTGTGATCTGCGGAGTCCTGGTAGTAGTGTTGTCCATACCAGTCCGAGCACCATTCCCAAACGTTGCCGATCATGTCGCAGAGGCCGGAAGCCGTTTTCGTTTTACTGCAAACCGCAGCCGGGCCATCCAGTTTGTTGTATACGGCGTCTGCTTCGGTGATCTTGCGGTCACCCCAGGGGTACATGTTGCTCTCCGGGGTAGCGCGTGCCGCGTGCTCCCATTCGGCCTCCGTAGGGAGGCGCTTCCCGTCCCACGAGCAGAATGCCGTAGCATCATCCCAACTGACGTTCACCACCGGCAGCTTCTCTTTGCCTGCGGGGATCTTCCCTTCGCGCCAGTAGTACGGCGTTCTATGGCTTGTCGCCTGCACGAAGGCTGCGTAGCGCTGGTTGGTTACTTCCGCCTCATCCATGTAAATGGAATCCACCGTAATCTTGCGGGCCGGCTCGTCATCTTTGGCGGGATTGGGATACCACTTTACTTCGTAATCCGGCCACTGGAACGTGCGTCCGCGACGGAACTCACCGCCGGGAATCAGTACCATTCCAGGCCGTTCCGCCGCCATCACCCCAAATCCGCACGCGAGCAGCAGAAATGCCGCTCCGGACTTAGCCATAGATGCCTGAGAGTTCGTCGGTCGGGATAAAGCCATTCGCGCCCAACGGGTCCACGTAGGTGTACGTGCGGCCGGAGGGAGTGTTATGCACTTCCTTCGACCAGTCGATCCCCAGCGCCGAATAAATGGTGGCCACCACATTTTCGATCCGCGGCTGCTGTTTTCGCTCCCAGCCGGTGTCCACGCACTTATAACCTTGCGAATCACTCGCGCCCAGAATTGTTCCGCCTTTCACGCCCGCTCCGGCAAACATTGCGGGGAAGCAATGTTTGTGATGGTCGCGGCCTCCCATGAAATTCAACTCTCCGGGAGTACGGCCGAACTCACCCATGCAGACCACCAGAGTCTCATCCAGCAGGGTCTTTCCCTGAGAAACAGGCGAGGCTGTCGTGCCCAGGTCTTCCAGCAGGCTGGCCAGTGCCGGGTCCATCTCGTTGATCAAAACATAGTGATTCGATTTCGCCTTGCGGTCCCAGATGCTCTTGTGATGATCCCATCCGTTATGGCAGATGTGAATGTAGCGCGTGCCGCCGTCCTGTTTCAGCAGATTTCGCGCGAGTACGCCGGAGAGGCCGACCGAAGTATTGCCGTAGCGCTTGCGGTCGTCCTCTGAAATCTGGAACGTGGCCGGCCAGCGAGGATCGGTCAGCAGCTTCTTGGCCGTGATGCTGAAATCCTCGAAGCCGCTGGTGGTGCGGCCCAACTCAGCCATATGGTCCCGCTCAATCTCGCGCAGCCCGGATAGCATCTGCCATCTCTGTTCCAATAGCTCCGTGGCCTTCTGATCCAGCGTCATTCCCTTCAGCGCTTCTTCCGGGTTCAGGTCGAATACGGAGAACCGCGGCGGAAGATAGCCGGTGGAGAGGGCGCCCACCTGGTTGGTGGAAAGGTTGAAGGAAACGTAAGTGGGGAAGTTATCAGATTCGCGGCGGCGCGCTTCCATCTCGTAGGCAACTACCGATCCGATGGACGGAATTTCCGGCGCGAACGCCACATTCAATTGCCGGCCGGCCTGCACGTAATACTGGCCGCGCAAGTGAACTTCTTCATGACTGATAAACGACCGCACGTGCGCTATCTTGTCCATCACATTGGTCATGCGCGGGAACAGTGCTTGCGGAACGTATATGCCGGTGGGCGTCTTGCGGACGTCGAAATCCTTCTGCGTGGATACGTTTTCCTTGAAGTCGAACGAATCCACGTGGCTGAGTGCGCCCGCGAGCTCAAAGAAGATCACGTTGCGCGCCGATCCGCGAGGCTTGGCCTTCACCGCCGGGTTCGCCCGCAACTGCAGGGGCCAAACGCCTTGGGCGGATGCGCCCAGCAAACCCAACCCGCCGAACTTCAACAACTCGCGGCGGGACGGCATCAGGTCGCCGATGGTCTTCATATCCTTCTCCTAAAAGTTATACAGAAACTCCGCGATGTTCAGCAGAGCCCATTGCAGATTTTGCGCGCCTTCGACGCGGTTCTTTTCCATTGCCGCCAGCACTAGGGACCTTTCGGCCGGCATCGGTCCGCGCGAAATGGTGGCCATGAACAGCTCGTCCACCACCTTGCCATTGTCTTTATAAGTGTCGAGCAGGCGCTGCACGCGGCTGTCTTTCTGCGCCAGAACCCGGTCGTTCACCACCGGGGAACGCATCATCATGATGGGCTGCAAGGGCGATGGCGACGGGGGACGCGGCGGTGCGCCCCGGTTCGATTCGCCGAAAGCCGCCAGGAATGATTTGAGCTCGCCACGCGGCTGCGGAACGCTGACTTGCATTGCCATGGGAACCGAAGCCGAGGCGCCTCCGTCCGAACTGCCGTCTTCATGTTTGGAGGCGAGGACGAATTTCCCCGGACGTTCCGTGGCGGTGACGATGGAATCGTGCAACTCCTCCGCCGATAACATGCGTGCGAACTTGCGCGCGTAGTAGCTGGTGTACTTCTCCTGCCATTGGCCGGGGAACCGGGCCGACAACTGGTAGGCGCTCGAGTTGCAAATCAACTTAAAAAGCTTGTGGATGCTGTAGTTGTTTTCACGGAAGTAGACGGCCAGCTTCTCCAGCAGTTCCGGATTAGACGGCTGCGCATCCCAACCCTCCGGCAGATGCTTCGGGTCAAGCCGGGCCAGATCGAACTCGTCGTAGGGATCGACAATTCCCACACCCATCAGCTTCGCCCAAAACATATTCACCGTGGCGCGCGCGAACTGCGGATTCGCCGTCAGCATACGGGCCAGTTCCTCGCGCGGTTCGGCGCCGGGTCGCGGCTTCTCATCGGTCAAGAGAAATTTCGGTGACGCCGGGCCGCCCGTGCGTTTGGTCCGCAGCATACTGTCGGCCTTGGTGTCATAACCGCTCCCACTGTC
Organism: Bryobacteraceae bacterium; assembly: GCA_040002435.1. Taxonomy (GTDB): domain Bacteria; phylum Acidobacteriota; class Terriglobia; order Bryobacterales; family Bryobacteraceae; genus JANXXV01. The sequence continues at coordinate 917 of JBDUEM010000390.1, read as the reverse complement.
GTCCACCAGAAAATGGCCCATGATGGCAGCACTGTTCTCCACGTGGGGGATGTAGCGGGTATGGGCCAGGAACGACGACTCCTGGAAGAAATCGGAGCGCTTCCTGGTGCTCAGGTACGCGTTGACCCGCTCCAGATGGCCCGCGCCATCGTGACAGGAAATGCAGGAAGTATTGATGCCGAGAAAGATCTTTCCATAAAGGATGGCCAGCTCGTCGTGGGTGTCCAGTTGGTTGACTTTGCTCAGATCGTCGCCGTTGGCGGCTTCTCCAGGCTTGCCCTCCACATGTTCCCGGACGATAGGATTAGCCGAGGCCACTACATAGTTACTCTTGGCCGAGGAAGCGATAATATCGCGGACCCAATCGTCGTAGGGCCGGTCCGCTGCCAGGCTCTCCTTCAGCATGTAGTGGAACAAAGTATGGCCGCGGCCCATCTTGCCGTTGGCGCGCAGAATGTCCATGAAGAAGTAGGACCACTTGTCGACAAATTCCGGGCTGCCCACCATCCTGTCGATGGTGTGGGCGCGCTTATCGGGCGAGGGATCGGCCAGGAACTCACGAACTTCGGCGGACGACGGAATGTGACCTGCGAGATCCAGCTTGACGCGCCGGATGAACTCCTGATCGGTGGCGAGCGGAGCGTGGGGAATGCCGTCGCGTTCCATCCTGCCGAAAATCTCATCATCGATAAAATTGCGATGGGGAACCGGGCTGCTGGGGATTGCCGGCTTGGAAAGGTGCGCCGTCACACGTTCGGTGAGCCGTCCAGCCTGAGGCGCTTTCTGGCGAAGGAGAGGAGCATGCACGTCCGACGGCATTTGAGAAATGTCGGATTTCTGGGACGCTTTATTCTCTGTCTCAGTATCGGCCGCCGCAAAGCATGCCAGCGCCGACAGAGCCAACAGGAACGGGACAC
>JBDUEM010000389.1:0-5521 GCA_040002435.1 Bryobacteraceae bacterium | reverse complement strand
TCACCTTGAGGGCGGCTGCGATGGCATCCTCCACGGACGTCAACGTCACAGCATAGGCTTCTTTGTTGTCCCACAGCCGGCGCGCGAGGGCATCGGCCTGCCGCTGCGCCAGCTTTTGGTTATCGTTCGTTACCGATACGATGGCGCAGCCCATCTCGTCAATATCCATCCAGGGTTGGACGGGAAAAACGGACACTGCTTCCGCCTTTCCGTCCGCCTCCCAGGCCTGCGCCGCCTGGATGAGCTTGTGCATCGGCCCGCGCGACGTCTGGCAATTTTCCGCTGGCACAATCAGCGGAAGCTTGCGGTACGCCATGGTGGGTTTCAAAGCGCCCTTGAGGATCTTCAGCAGAAGCCCGGCGCCTTTCCGGCCGGTTTCGAACATGTCGACGTGGGGATAGGTGTGATATCCCACAATTGCATCCGCCAACTGCACCATTTCCCCTGTGATATTGGCATGCAGATCCAATGTCACCACGATCGGGCGGTCCGGTCCCAGAATCGCTCGTGCCCTGGAGAGAAGCTCGCCCTCCACGTCGTCCTCGCCTTCGGCTGTCTGGGCGCCGTGCATTGCCATCAGCAGCGCGTCTGCCTTCGCCGCCGCCAGCCCTTGGGCAAATTGGTTCGCGAGGTTTTCGAAGTCCGCGCGGGTCAGCCGGTTCGCGGTGATGGCCCAGGCGGCGCATACGGGCACGACGGTGGCCCTGGCACGCCGCAGGACGTCGATAAAGCCGCCCATCTCCGTGAACTTCCCTTCATGGCGTGTCAATACGGCAGCGCCGTACACCGGATCAAAATCTTCATATCGCGTGGAGACGGGAGAGAAAGTATTACTCTCCTGCAAAATGGAAGCAATCGCAATTTTCATGGGCCAACGGTTCGCGCAGGTTGAATTTCTAAGGTATCAGGTTCGCGATCGCGTGTTGGAAGGAATGGAGCGGGAGACCAGGATCGAACTGGCAACCAACAGCTTGGAAGGCTGTGACTCTACCATTGAGTTACTCCCGCTTGCCTACGATCATTGTACGGAATGAGGCTCGCAATGGTCAATGTTTGCCCTCGACTCGCCTGCAGTTTGCACCAACCTTCAAAGGCACGGTATTTTATAGAGAGACCCCCAATAATGCTATTAACCAAAGTGGAAGCCGCAGAGGACCTCAATCCTCAAGAAACTGGCGAGTGGCTGGAATCGCTCGATCAGATTATTGACGAAGTTGGCCCGGAACGTGCCGCTTTTCTTCTCCAGCGCCTCCAATCCCGTGCCGCGGAATTCGGAATCGGCCCGAACCTTACTCTCAACACTCCGTATGTCAATTCCATCCCGGTAGAAGCAGAGGTGCCGTACCCCGGCGACCGTGCCATCGAACGCCGTATCCGCAACTGGATCCGCTGGAATGCCCTGGCCATGGTTGTCCGCGCTAATAAGTACGACGACAATATCGGCGGCCATCTTTCGACGTACGCCTCGCTCGCCACCCTCACCGAGGTCGGTCAGAACCACTTTTTCCATGGCTCCTATGGCGATCAGCCCGGCGATTTTATTTATTATCAGGGCCACGCTTCGCCCGGCATGTATGCCCGCGCTTTTCTTGAAGGCCGGCTGAACGAAGAGCACCTGGCCAATTTCCGCCATGAGCTGCGGGAACATCCGGGACTGTCCTCCTATCCACATCCGTGGCTGATGCCGAACTTCTGGCAGTTTCCGACCGTCTCCATGGGGTTGGGACCCATTAACGCGCTTTACCAGGCGCGATTTATGCGCTACCTGGAGAACAGGGGTATCATCCCGGCTACGAACCGTAAGGTTTGGGCGTTCCTGGGCGACGGCGAAACCGATGAACCGGAATCGCTCGGTGCGCTCACCCTGGGCTCGCGTGAGAAGCTGGACAACCTGATCTTCGTCGTCAATTGCAACCTGCAACGGCTGGATGGCCCGGTTCGTGGAAATGGCAGCATTGTCCGCGAATTGGAGGCGGCCTTCCGGGGCGCCGGCTGGAACGTGGTGAAGTGCCTTTGGGGCTCGGATTGGGACGAACTGTTCGCCCGGGATTACAACGGCCTGCTCGTCAAGCGCATGCAGGAATGTGTCGATGGAGAATATCAGAACTTTAAAGCCAAGGGCGGCGCATATGTGCGCAAGGAGTTTTTCGGAAGGTACCCGGAGCTGCTGGAAATGGTAGCCGATAAAACCGACGAGCAGTTGCAGAATCTGCGCCGCGGCGGCCACGACGCGCTCAAAGTCTACAATGCGTTCAAACGGGCTGTTGAGCACAAGGGATCGCCCACGGTGATTCTTGCGAAGACCATCAAAGGTTACGGTCTCGGCGAAGCTGCCGAAGGCCGCAATGCCACCCATCAACAGAAGAAGCTGACCGGACCGCAGGTAGAATTCTTCTGTAAACGGTTCGATCTGGAGATGGATCCGGAAAATATTCAAAAGCTGGAATTCTATCGTCCTCCCGCGGATAGCCCGGAGGCGCAGTATATTAAACAGCGTGCCGAAGCCCTGGGCGGGTATCTGCCACGCCGTGAGCCGAAGCTCATCACCATCCAGGCCCCACCGCTTGAATCGTTCGCCGATTCCATCGCGGGCTCGGGTGGCCGTGCGGCATCCACCACATCAGCCTTTGTGGCCATTTTGAAGGTGCTGCTGAAGAACGCGGAGCTGAAAAAGTACGTTGTCCCGATCATCCCGGACGAAGCCCGCACGTTCGGCATGGATTCCCTGTTCAGCCAGATCGGCATTTACGCCAGTCAGGGCCAGCTTTATAAGCCGATTGACCGCGACACGATCATGTATTACAAGGAAGCCAAGGACGGGCAGATTCTGGAAGAGGGTATTACTGAAGCGGGCGGCATGGCCAGCTTTACCGCGGCCGGAACTGCCTACGCCAACTATGGCGTGCCAATGATCCCGTTCTTCGTTTACTACTCTATGTTCGGGTTCCAGCGCGTGGGCGATCAGATCTGGGCTTTTGGCGATTCCCGCGGAAAAGGCTTCCTGATGGGAGGCACCGCGGGGCGGACCACGCTGCTGGGCGAAGGACTGCAGCACCAGGACGGGCACAGCCAGCTTCATGCCAGCACCGTTCCCAACTGCGCTGCCTACGATCCGGCATACGCTTACGAAATCGCCACGATCATTCAGGACGGGATACGGCGGATGTACCAGGAGAACGAGGACCTTTTCTACTACATCACTGTCGGTAACGAAAACTATGCCCATCCGCCCATGCCGGAAGGTGTACAGAACGGCATCGTCAAGGGCATTTATAAATACCGGTCGGCAGAAGGTGGACCGGCCGTCGTCAATCTGTTCGGAAGCGGCCCTATCTTCAATGAAGCGCTCCGCGCGCAACAGATTCTCGCTGAGAAATACCAGATTCACGCCGACGTCTGGAGCCTGACCAGCTACAACGAATTGCGGCGCGAGGCGCTCGAGGTCGAGCGCTGGAACCGCCTGCATCCCGCAGCACCGCAGAAGACGCCGTATATCCTGGCAGCTTTAAAGGATACAACGGCTCCGATCATCGCCGCTACGGATTTCATGAAGGTGGTATCCGACCAGCTGGCCCCATGGCTTCCGGGCCGATTGACCAGCCTCGGCACCGACGGATTCGGGCGCAGCGACAACCGCGAACACCTGCGGCGGCATTTCGAGAACGACGCTGAGTCGATTGTGGCGGCAGCTCTTTCCCGGCTGGCGCACGATGGCAAGTTCGATTCGGCCGCGGCACAACAGGCCATTCTGGATCTGGGTCTCGATCCGGATAAGAAAGACGCCCAGCGCGCTTAAGCGTGGGCCGGGGCCCGGCCCCTTTGGGACGGATTTGGAACTTTTTGGGGCGACTCGGTTATCATTACAACCGGGTCGCTGATCCGCCACCCAGTTTCCCGTCAAAGTAGAAAACTTCTGAAACCCGAGCCTTGTAGGGGAGTCCTACTGACGACATCAGGCTATGTCCGTCCTTCCCACAGAGTTACTTGGCACGCAGGTTATCTGGCTTTTCTTGCTTGCTATCCCCATAGCTTGCATCGCCTGGACAATCACTCATGAAGAGATCTTCCGCGAAGCGCGGGAATACTGCGTCGACCGGAGCCACTCTTGTCAGCGAATCTACGAACGCAAGTTTTTTTATGTGTTCACGTGTGAGTACTGCTTTAGCCACTATGTCACAGCAGCCGTTTTGTTCTTAACGCAGTATCGTTTGCTGTTCGATTCGTGGCGCGGCTATGTAATCGCGGGTTTTTCCCTTGTTTGGATTGCGAATTTCTATATGGCGATTTTCGGGCGGCTGCGGCTCGAGATCAAGAGTCAGAGGCTGGAGATTGCACAGGAAGAGAGGCAGATCGACGGCGACGGACCCCGGCCGCAACGGAAGGCAGCAGAGGTGACCACGTAACAGGCAGGAGGGAGCTTGGCTATCACAACTGCATCACCTGTAGAATCGGCCTCAGATGCTGGACTGATCTACGTGACCGGGAACGAGCCTGGAATTTCCCGAGTTTCCGGGAGCGCGTCATTCCGTTACGTCGACGCAAAAGGCAAGCTGGTGCGCGATCCCGCCACGCGTCGCCGGATCCAGGCGCTCGTGATTCCCCCTAACTGGCAAGATGTCTGGATCTGCAGCCATGCAAGAGGGTACTTGCAGGCGACCGGACGGGACGCGCGGAACCGGAAGCAGTATCGTTACCACACGGAATATCGTGCTGCCCGCGAGCAAACCAAATACGAAAAGATGACGCTGTTTGGACGGCTGCTCCCCGTCATTCGCCGCAAGGTCAAGCGGGATCTTTCCCTGCCCGGCCTGCCTAAGGATAAAGTGCTGGCGACGGTGGTCCGGCTGATGGATCTGGCGCACATTCGCGTTGGAAACGAAGAGTACGCGAAGCAGAATCAATCTTTCGGCCTTACGACAATGCGCGACCGGCATGTGAATATTGGAGGGTCGCGCCTTCATTTTCAGTTTCGAGGGAAGTCGGGCCAGACGCACGTTCTTGACTTGCGGGACCGGCAACTTGCCAGTATTGTGAAGCGTTGCAAGGATCTGCCAGGGTACGAATTGTTCCAATACCTGGATGAAGATGGTTCTCATTTGGCGGTGAATTCAGGGATGGTAAATGAATACCTGCGGGAAGCAACCGCCGAGGATATTACCGCCAAGGACTTCCGGACATGGCACGGGACTGTGCACGCTGTCGAAGAATTGGAACACTGCGGACCCTCCGATTCGGAAGTAGAAGCCAAGCGGAATGTGGTTGCTGCTATTAAAGCAGTGGCCGAACTTCTGGGTAACAGGCCCGCGACCTGCCGCAAATATTATGTTCACCCCGTTGTGTTGGATCTCTATCTCACTGGGACGCTGACACAAAAGATGACCTTACGAACAACCGCGCGGAATTCCCGGGGATTGGCGCCCGTGGAGCGATGCGTATTGCGAATCCTTTTGTCTGTGAGTGAGGTAAATGGTGGGCGCGCAGGGACTCGAACCCCGGGCCTCCTGCGTGTGAAGCAGGCGCT
>JBDUEM010000388.1:0-5525 GCA_040002435.1 Bryobacteraceae bacterium | reverse complement strand
AAGTTACACGCAATTACTGTTGTTTGGTGGACTCGGCTTTAGCTTGCTGGACCAGGGGAATATCTGGATCGGCGTCTTTCCAGATAGCAAGCAGATCCCTATAAACCGCGGATGATTTTGAGCGATCTCCGGCGGCCTCCAACGCTCTGGCCAGTTGGAGACGCGCCATTGGTCCAATCGGGTCGTTCAGAACAATTTCCGGATGATCCAGGATTTTTCGAAACTCGGCTGCTGCTTCCATATGACGGCCCAACCGGGAGTAGGCGAGGCCACGCACATAGACGGGATAGAGCGCTCCGAAGAAGGCTCCGGTGTAATACGCTGCGCCCGGAACGGCAAGCTCGTAGGAAGCGGCTGGCTGTGCCATTTCTAGCGCCTTCCCCGCGTCGCCCTGATTCAGAGCTTCCAGAGCCCGCAGCGCAGGCAGGTAACTGAATTGAACTGATGTGTCCTCTCGGTAACGCGTTTCCAGATCTGCCACGATCTTTTGCGCTTGCCGGGAGTGGTGTAGCAGGGCTAGAGCGAAGGCAGGCCCATAATCGGCGTCCCGGCTTCGGCGCAGAGACAACGCCGCTGCTGCGCTTGTTTGTGCCTGTGCGTCAAACCCGAATAGGGCATTCCACGCGGCACAGGCACCTTGAAATAAAGCGGCCCGCTCCAACAAGCCTCCCTGGCGAGCTAAGAGCAGCGCTCGGTCCGACTGCCCGGCCGCTTCTTTCAGCCGCCCCTGATACGCCAACGTCAGAGCTTCCTGGTGCTCGAACAATCCCTGCGCCTCCAAGTTTGCCCTACGTTGGGTCGTTTCCCTTTCCATTGACGCCTTGTCGTTCTTCACAAAAGCGATCGAGTACCGGCAGAGCGCGTGGGCAATGACATTGATCTTGCGTTCCGACGCCCTCCGAAGAATTTCCTCCGCCTCTGACAGACGGTTCAAATAGACGGCGGCCCACGCCGTATTTACGTACCCGATGGCGAAATCCGGATCGAGTGCGATCGCCTTTTTACCTTCTTCTATTGCCCTCTCATAGTGTCCCGCGCCCTGAGATGTAAAGCCTGACAGAAGTCCGTGAACCTCGACATTCCTGGGATACTTTTGCATCCACGATTCAGCCGCCTGTCGCGCCAACTCCAGATTTCTTGTTACCTGGCGGTGGTAGTTGAACGTGATGAAATGGTTTTCCCAGTCGCTGACCCCATCCCGCAGTTCATACGCTCTGGCCATCTTCTCTGCTCCGGTTTCGGATTCTCCGAGGCCGTCGTGCTGGCGGCCCAGGTAGGCGTAAGCCATGGCAAATTTTGGGTCGATCTCGATGGCCCGCGTCAGCAGGGAAATGGCTTCCGTTGCGATCGACCTACTTTGCGCAGCCTTCATTGCGGCGCTGTAGGACCTCCAGGCCTCCAGTGAAGGCGTGGTTACCTCGGACCGCAAACTGGGCTCCTTTTCCACCTTTGGAAGCGATTCGCCGGCCCCGGTCCGGAACCGGTTTGCCATTTGGCCTAGCGCCCGGAAGACGTCCTCTTTTCTTGCTGCCGGCGTCTGCTGTTCATCGAGAATATCTCCGGTCCGGCAATTTCTTACGCGCAATCCCAACACGTACTCGCTTCCGAGGCTGGTGATGGAGCCCTCTACCAGCGCCGCGCTTGCTGTCCGCTCGCAGAGTTCGGACCCAACGTCCGGAGTGACCTTGGCATCCGGCGCCCGGAGCATCAGGCGGAGGGTCTCGCTCATGCGCCCATCGGAAAGCACGCCGAGGTCGGGAGACTTCCCAAGTTCTCCCGCCAATACCTGACGAAGCGTACCGTCGAACGCCGCATCCCCTGTGGCATTCGCGAAGTCGCCGAGAACGATGACGCGCTTGCCCGTCAACCTGGGTTTCGGCGCAGTATCGCGGCGCTCCAGCGACCAGACCGTCAGTCCGCTCAATAGGATGAACGCGAGTCCCGCGGAAGCGCCGGCCCCTGCCGGCCGGTGCCTGCGGAAAAACCTGCGCGGCCCATCCAGCACCCGCGGCGAGGCCAGTATCGGCCGGTGTTCCAGGTGCCTCTGAATATCCTCACCTAGTTCCGCCACCGAAGCATATCGCCGTTCTCGTACTTTCTCCAGAGCCTTCATCGTGATCCAGTTCACGTCCCCATCCACGAGGCGGCGCAGAGAGGCCGGGTCAGTCTTTCGATACGCGGCGATATCGGCCGCTGCTGGGCCCATTGCCGCCAGCCTCCGCGAAAGCGGCGGGGCTTCCTCTTCACGGATGATGCGGAGCATTTCGGCTAAACCCGCCTGGCGCAGTCTGGTCGCGTCAAAAGGGACAGCGCCGATCAGCAATTCGTATAACAGCACCCCCAGCGAATACACATCCGAGCACTCATCGACATCTCCGGTAATCACCTCCGCCTGCTCAGGGCTGGCGTACTCCGGTGTGCCGACCATCTGCCCGAACTCCGTTAGCAGCGTGTTCTCGACGACCCACTGGTCGGTTGCCTTGGCGATGCCGAAATCGATTACTTTCGGAACCGGGGCGCCGTCCTGTTCCATCACCAGCACGTTCGACGGCTTTAGGTCGCGATGGATCACGCCTTTTTGGTGCGCGTGTTGCACGGCGCGGCAGACGAGGTCGAACAATGCCAGCCGCTGGCCGACCGTCATTTGCTTGCCATCACAGTATTGAGTGATGGGCGCGCCCTCAATGTACTCCATCACGAAGTACGGCCGGCCCTTGGGAGTGGCGCCGGCATCGAAGATTCGCGCGATATTCGGGTGGTCCATCATCGCCAACGTCTGGCGCTCGTTCGCGAAGCGGGCGAGCACTTGATTGGTGTCCATCCCGAGCTTCACTACTTTGAGGGCTACGCACCGCCGAATAGGTTCGCGCTGTTCGGCCAGGTAAACCGTGCCCATGCCACCTTCGCCCAGAGTCCGAAGGATGTGATAACGTCCGAAGTCTTCATCATGGCCTGCTGTTGTCGCTCTATCGAGGGTCTGAGTTCCGGACTCTCCGCCTCCAACTGAACTATCGAAGGCGCTGTGAATCAGACACCGCGGACATAACCCCGCCGCACCGTCGGAACCCAATTCCGTTCCGCAGTGGGGGCAGTTTGGCATCTGGGCAGAATCGCAGCAGCCATTCTACGCCTTTCGCGAGGAAGCTGTAACCTTTGGCCCCGCGATTCCTTATTCGTGGCAGGCGAGCCGGATTCGGAATGGCAGCCTGACGGAAAAAGATTCCAAGGAGCGCACTATGAAATCCATAACGAGAACTAAGATCTATCTGCCGATCGCGGCTCTGATGCTGACAGCTTCGCTTGCCAACTCGGCGGCGGCGCAGACTTCCTGCGGGGGCTTGGCGCCCGGCTGCTTCAAGGGTATCTTCCAAGGACTGGACGCCCATGATGTCCTGCCGCCGGGAGCCACCTCCGTGGTGATCCGCACGAATGCTACGGGAACTGGCACCCATCTGGGTGCATTCTCATTGAGACGAGAAGTTACGGGAAGCCTTGTGAACTTCTCTGACGCCGGGTCAGCTCAGTGGATCGCCGCCAATCGAGACATCATCTATACGACCGTTGTCGGACAGGCGGAACTCTCCGATCTACCCGGCGGGTTCCTGAAGGTCACGGAAATTCATACCATCACTGGTGGGACCGGTCGATTCACCGGCGCCCAGGGGAGCTTTACCGTGGAGCTTTATCACAAGTTGGACGCGAGTGGGGTAACCGGTGGCGTCGAAACGCACGACATCTTCGGCTCATTCCACGGGACCATTACTTTACCTGGCGCAGCTCATTGAGGAGACTGAACCTCGAGCGGCGAGGGCGAGGGGCTGAAGTATCGCTCCTTTTGAACCCGCAGTAATCCGAACCATCCGGTGCCGGTCCTGGCATAGTCTGTTGTCTGTGACTCAGGCCAAGCCGGACTGGCACTAGCTGGTCTGGAATTATTTACGCCCACCCATCGGCGGACGGCGTTTGAGTCGCGTCGAGGGCCGCCGGGCCAGCTATGGCCTCATCCGGCAGAATTCCGTCGTCTTGATGGTCCCGTCGTTAGTCCCCTGGAATCTGGCGGAGCCCGACCCGGGCCGCGCAACATCCGGACATTATTTGAAATCGATGATCGGGGCGGCCCTTTCCACTCTGCGAGCCGGGGAGCCGCTGGGTGGAAAGTGCAGGCGGCACTCGGCCTTTCTCGGCTAACCCCCTATTTTTCATCACTCCCCCCGGGCCGCGCGACAAAAGCGCGGTGCCGGACGCCGACGCGCCTCCGTTTCCCAAAAAACGCCAAATTGACGCGCCGTCCAGTCGGCGCTAGTCTAATAGTGGGTATTGCCGTATGACTTGTTATTCCCCATCCCGCCATTGCCTGTCCTTCGGACTTGTTGCGGTCCTCCTGGCGGCGTTTTCCGGCTGGGTCGGCATGCAATGGGCCCCGGCATTCATCGCCGCATTCCTTTTCGTCGTAACAGCCGGCATTTTAGCCGCGCTCGCGCTACAGCCCCCGATCGAGGTTTACGAACATCATCTGGCCATGGGAAAACGGATCATTCCGTGGAACGAAATCCTTCGGCTGGACCGCACCTCCTGCATGTCGCCTCTGGTGGTTCATCTCACGCTGACCGGCGACAGGCGCCTCACTCTCGTCTATCCGGGCGGCATCGACGCCGGAAAAAGTCTGCTCCGCCACCTCCGGCGGTGCGCGCGCGAGGCTTTGATCGACGGTATTCCCTATAGACAGTTCTGGGGCGAGTTGCTGCCCCCTGGGGTCGAACGCCGCCAGTTGGCTGCGCCCCGCTATCAACTGCTCCGTGCCGACGATGAGGCCGAGGTGGAACGTCTCTTCCAGCGCTTGAAAACCGTGGGCCACCTCGATCCCAAAGGTTCGGACGAGAAGTAAATCATTACTCCTTTCGTAACAGGGCCGAAGTTCTTCGGTCTTTAAACTATGCGCCGCAGCTTTCAGAAACTGTCCCCCTATCTGTGGCGTTATCGCCGTGGCCTCCTTCTGGGCATGGGTGCGTTGATCGTCAAGGATATCGCGGCCGCCATACAACCCCTGATCATCGGCGGCGGCATCGATTCGCTCACCCGCGGCTTCGCACTCTCGAAGGTCTTGTGGTTGTCGGGCATGCTGGTGGGACTTTCCGCCTTCAAGGGCCTGTTCCAGTATTGGATGCGCGTGATTCTGATCGGCATGTCGCGGGACATCGAATTCGACCTGCGCAACCACCTGTTCGAACACCTGGTGACGCTTTCCTCGGACTTCTACGCCCGCTACCGAACCGGGGACATCATGGCGCGGGCTACTAATGATCTGGGCGCGGTGCGCATGATGCTTGGCCCCGGTCTGATGTATTGGACTGAGACGATGCTGACCTTCATCCTGGCCGTGGGCGTAATGGCCTGGGTGGATTGGCCGTTGACGCTGGTCGCCCTCATCCCCGCCCCTGTAGTTAGCCTGGTGGTCGTGCTGTTCGGTCGCATGATCCACACGCGCTTTGAGAAGATTCAGGGCATGTTTTCCGACATCAGCAGCC
>JBDUEM010000387.1:0-5537 GCA_040002435.1 Bryobacteraceae bacterium | reverse complement strand
CCAGAAATCTTCCAACTTTCGTCCTCACCAACTCAACAACTTACAGCCAAATCCCAAAACCGCGGCACGGCCTGGCGGCTACCTTGATCCCAAAGGCGGCATCATGACCCGAAAAAACAGACAAAAGATGGCAAGGCAGAATGGAGCCAAGGCAGCCGGGACGAAGTCCCCCCAAGGCATCCAGACCTCATCCCGGAACGCGACCCGTCACGGACTCCTCTCCAAGGTTCTGGTCCTCTCCAACGAGTCCCAAACCAAATTCGACGACCTTCTCAGTATGTATATGGAGAAATTCCAACCCCGGGACGGAGTCGAGACTAACCTCGTTTACGAAATGGTGGCCGCCAAATGGCGTCAGCAGCGGGTTTGGATGATGGAAACCGCCGCGCTCGAACTCGAGATGGACGACCAGCAGCTCGACGTCGACGAACACGAAGCAAAAGGCGGCGACAAGCTCAACATGAGCGTACCGGAGCAGATCACCATGGGCTACACCAAACTGGCCAACAACGAGAAGACATTGGAACTCCTCCTCCGCTACGAAACCAGCTACAGCCGCATGCACGACCGCGCCATGAGGGAGTTCTTCCGTCTCCGCGAAAAATGCAATCCGCTAAACCACCCAAACCCTCCGGAAATAGAAAATCCCGATGGCGCTAAACAGCCCCCTGAATCAGAAACATACGAAGAATTACCAAACGACCCTAAATCAAATTCGAATCATCGCGCCATCCCTCAGGAACCGTCCCGCGCCGGCCTTTCAGACACACCAACACCGCCTGCGGAACCCTCTCCCCAATTGCTCTCTCCCGGAGGTCCAGGACTCTAGCCGATATCGTGTTGCGGAATAGGGTTGAATCGTGCTAATTTAGGCGCTTCGGGGCGTTCACTCTCTTAGTAAGTAGCCTGTCTCAGGCCGTTCCCTGTCGAAATTTCATGGACGCAACATTACACGCGCTAGGCCAAGTTCTGTTACAGGGCCTACCTACCTTTTTCCTCGTCATTTTTCTGCATTTCTATCTGAAGGCGATGTTCTTCAAGCCTCTGGCAAAAGTGCTGCATGAGAGGAAAGAAGCCACGGAAGGTGCCCGCAAGCTGGCGGCGGAGAGCCTGGAACGCGCCGCGCTAAAGGCGGAGGCCTATGAGGAATCCATCCGTGCCGCCCGAAATGAGATCTATCAGGAGCAGGAAGCATTAAGGCGCAAATGGCGTGAGGAGCAGACTGCACAACTGGCTGACGCGCGAAAACGGTCTGAGGTTCTCGTGAAAACTGCGAAAGACGATCTGCAGTCGCAGGCTCAGGAAGCCCGGCAGTCGCTGGCCGCCAGTAGCCAGGCTCTGGCCGATCAGATTACCGAATCCATTCTCCAGAGGAGAGCGAATTGAAACGTCTGCTGCTTTCCGTGTTCCTGGTGTGCGCCTGGTCCGCCCTCGCCCAGGAAAATGGCCTGGAGAAAAAGGCGGAAAATGCCGGCGAGCTTGCCGAATCCGCCGAACAGAACGAAATGCCCAACGAAATCTGGTGGAAGTGGGCAAACTTCGGCATCCTGGCGGTGGGACTCGGTTATCTGATTGGAAAGAATGCCGGGCCCTTCTTTGCCTCGCGCAGTGCGGAGATTCAACAGGGCATCACGGACGCTGCGGCAGTGAAGGCGGAAGCCGAAGCACGTGCCCGTTCCATTGAGGCCCGCGTTGCCAATCTCGCCGCGGAAGTGGCTGCGCTGCGCAAGAATTCGCAGCAGGAGATTGCGCAGGAAGGGGCTCGCATCAGCGCCGAAACCGCGCAGGCAATGGAACGCATGCAAAAGCAGGCCGAACATGAGATTGCATCCGCGGCGAAGATTGCCAGTCTGGATTTGAAGGCGCAGGCGGCGGAACTCGCCTTAGGCATCGCCGAACAGGAAATCCGCGGCCGTCTGACGCCGCAGACTCAGGACGGGCTGGTCAACGCGTTCGTTCAGGACTTAAAGGAAGAAGCGAAGACAAAGGCGGCTTTAAACTAAGATGCCGCAAGCCGTCGCTACCCGATACGCGCGCGCCTTGGTGGAGGCTGTCTTGAACCCTTCGGCTTCACTCGAACCGAAGCGTGCCGCCGAAGAGCTCGACTCATTTCAACAGATGCTCGCCGGAGCATCGGAACTGCGGAATGTGTTGCTTTCTCCCGCCGTCACCGCATCGCGCAAGCGTGCCGTGATCGCGCGGTTCGCTGAGATCATGCCGCTTTCGCGCATCGTGCGTAATTTCCTCTACGTGCTCATTGACCGGCGGCGGATTTTGATACTGGACGAAGTCGTCGACGCGTATAAAGTGATACTCGACGAACGGTTAGGCGTGGTACGGGCCGACGTGAAATCGGCGCGCCCATTGAGCGCGGAACAACAGTCGGCCCTGCAGGCGGAACTTTCACAAATCTCCGGAAAGCAGGTCCGCTGCACTTACGCGGTGGACGAAAATCTGTTAGGCGGCGTGGTGGCGAGAATCGGATCGACGGTGTACGACGGTTCGGTTCGGGCGCAATTGAACTCGTTGAAACAGCGCTTAACCTCGAGATAAGTCCTCGAGATAAAAGGGACAAGGAAATATGGCACAGATTCGGGCGGATGAGATAACGCGGGTCCTGCGGGACGAGATCGAAAACTACGATAGCGCGGTAAGCGTTACCGAAACGGGTTTTGTCATCTCGGTCGGCGACGGCATTGCCCGCATCCACGGTTTGGAAACGGTTATGGCCGGCGAATTGATTGAATTTTCGCATGGCGTTTCGGGCATCGCTTTGAACCTCGAGGAAGACCAGGTGGGCGCGGTGCTGTTGGGCGATTACACCGAACTCAAGGAAGGCGATGAAGTCCGCCGCACGGGCCGCATCATGTCGATTCCCGTGGGCGAGGCCATGATTGGCCGCGTCGTGGACTCGCTTGGCCGCCCGATTGACGACAACGGCCCCATAGTTACCGATCAGTTCAATCCACTGGAAGCGCTGGCGCCAGGAGTTGTCGATCGCCAGCCCGTGAAAGAACCGCTGCAGACCGGGATCAAGGCAATTGATGCCATGATTCCCATTGGCCGCGGCCAGCGCGAATTGATCATTGGTGACCGCCAGACCGGCAAAACCACCATCGCCCTCGACACCATTTACAACCAGAAGGGCGGCGACGTCATCTGCATCTATGTCGCCATCGGGCAGAAGCGTTCCACGGTCGCGCAGGTTGTCAAGACGTTGACCAATCTGGGCTGCATGGAATACACCATTGTGGTGGCGGCGACGGCTTCCGATCCGGCGCCAATGCAATATATTGCGCCCTACTCTGGCTGCGCGCTGGGCGAATACTTCCGCGACAAGGGCATGCATGCGCTGGTAATTTACGACGATCTTTCCAAGCACGCGGCGGCCTATCGCGAGATTTCGCTGCTGCTGCGCCGCCCGCCGGGCCGCGAGGCCTTCCCTGGAGACGTCTTCTATTTGCATAGCCGCCTGTTGGAGCGGGCCGCCAAGTTGTCCAAGGAAAAGGGCGGCGGATCGCTCACTGCCCTGCCCTTCATTGAAACCCAGGCGGGCGACGTTTCCGCCTACATTCCAACGAACGTCATTTCCATCACCGATGGACAAATCTTCCTCGAAGCCGACCTCTTCAACTCCAATCAGAGGCCGGCCATCAACGTCGGTATCTCGGTCAGCCGCGTAGGCGGTTCGGCGCAGATCAAGGCCATGCGGTCCATCGCCGGTACCCTCCGTCTCGATTTGGCGCAGTACCGCGAACTGGCCGCCTTCTCGCAATTCGGTTCGGATTTGGACAAAGCGTCGCAGGCGCAGTTGAATCGCGGCAGGCGCCTGGTGGAAATTCTAAAGCAGGGGCAATACCAGCCATTGCCCGTCGAGAAACAGGTTCTCATTATTTTTGCCGGTACCAACGCCTATCTGGACGACATTCCCGTGGAGCAGATCCGCGCTTTTGAGGACGGCCTCTATAAGTTTGTCGAGAATGCTCATCCCGGATTGCTTCCGAAGATTCGCGAGAAGAAGGTTCTCGACGACGAAGTAAAGGGAATGGTCAACGGCGCCTTGAAAGAATTCAAAGAGCGGTTTGTTTCCGAGCATAAGAAGAAGTAGACAATGCCCAGTCTGATAGACCTCCGGCGGCGCATCCGGTCCATTAAGAACACGCAGCAGATCACGAAGGCCATGAAGATGGTCTCCGCCGCGAAGCTGCGCCGGGCCCAGGATCGCGTGATCGCGGCTCGGCCTTATGCGGCCACGCTGCAGAAGATGCTGGCCAATGTGATCACCGCTGCCGCGGACAATGAGGAAGCGGCGGCTTCTCCTTTGCTGGCGAACCGCCCGGAGAACCGCATTCAACTGCTGCTGCTCACGTCCGACAGCGGACTGGCCGGAGCCTTCAACTCCAACGTCATCAAAGGTGCGCAGAAATTTCTTGCGGCGCATCCCAATGCCAAAGTCGAGTTCGAAGTGCTGGGGCGCAAGGGGCGTGATTTCTTCCGCAAAAGAAATGCCGTGATTTCCGGCGAATATCTTGGAATATTCAAGAAGCCTGTGTATACGGATGCGGCGGATATCGCAAAAAAAGTGGTCGCGCGCCTGCAGAACGACGAGATTGACGCGGTCTATCTCGTCTATAACGAATTTAAGAGCGTGATGTCCCAAACCATCATCAGCAAGCGTATTCTGCCGGTGGAGCCTCCGTCCGGCGGCGAACGCATCGACTACATTTTTGAGCAGTCGCCGGTGGAACTGCTGGCGAGTATGCTGCCGCGCTATGCGGAGATTCAGTTGTTCACGGCGATCATGGAATCGGCCGCGGCCGAACATGCGGCCCGCATGACCGCCATGGATGCGGCCTCGTCTAACGCCTCCGATGTGATCGACCGCTTGACGCTGTTCATGAATCGCGTGCGGCAGGCGAGCATTACCAGAGAGATTATCGAAGTGGTCAGTGGCGCTTCTTCCTTGGAGTAATTTATGGCAACGGCAACAAATGCAGGTGTAATTGGCAGAGTGATCCAGATCGCGGGTCCTGCCGTGGATATTCAGTTCGCCGAAGGCGAGATTCCGGTCATCCACACGGCAATTCGAATCACCAGCGAGGGTTTTGATGTACCGACTCCGATGGACGTCATCGTTGAGGTGGCGCAGCACATTGGAGAAAGCCGCGTGCGCACCATCGCGCTGCAGCCGACCGACGGCATGGTACGCGGGATGAAGGCGGAGAGCCTCGGCGGGCCGGTGTCGGTTCCCGTTGGCAAGCAGACCCTGGGCCGGGTATTGAATGTGATCGGCGAGCCGGTGGACAACATGGGTCCTGTGAATACGGCTCAGCGTTGGCCCATTCACCGCCCGGCGCCGAAGTTTGACGAGCAGTCCACCGAACTCCAGATGTTCGAGACGGGTATCAAGGTCATCGATCTTCTCGAGCCTTACTTGCGCGGCGGAAAGATCGGCTTGTTCGGCGGCGCGGGCGTCGGCAAAACCGTCGTCATCATGGAATTGATCAACAACATCGCGCAGAACCACGGCGGTGTTT
>JBDUEM010000386.1:0-5546 GCA_040002435.1 Bryobacteraceae bacterium | reverse complement strand
CGAAGATAGGCCGGCCTCCGGCGAAGTTACCGTCCAGGTTCGCCGTAGTCGGAACAACCGAGTTGATGGTTGTTCCCTGGCGCGTGCGGCCTCCTTCGTAGTCGGCAAAGAAAAAGATGGCGTCCTTCTTAATAGGCCCGCCGAAGGTGGAACCGAATTGATTCCGCTTCAATGGCGGGACGGTGGGGGAGAAGAAGTTGCGCGCCTGCACCTTGGCATTCCGGAGGTACTCGTACGCGCTTCCATGGAAACTGTTGGAGCCGCTCTTCAGCGCCGCATTAATGACCGACGGAAGCGCGTATTCCGCGCTCATGCCACCGGACAACACCTTGAATTCCTGTAAGGCGTCCGTGGAGGGTGTGATCGAGGTCGCACCCAGTTCATATTCCGTGATGTCGAAGCCGTCCAGGAACCAGCCGCCGGCGAGCCGGCTGCTGCCGCTGATCCGTAAACCAACCCGCGTGGCACGAATGCCCTGGCCGCCCGAACTGATGTCGTTGCCGCCCGGTGTGAATACGACGCCAGGAGTTAATTGAGCAAGCTGCCAGAACGCCCGGCCATTCAAAGGCATGCTGACGATGGCTTTGTTTTCAATAACCTGACCAACCGATGAAGTGTCGGTGACCAGCAAAGGAGCCTGCGCATCCACGGTTATGGTTTCGTTTGTCGAACCCAGCGACATAATGACGTCGAAACGGGCCTCTTGATCCACCTGAAGCACAATGCCTCTGAGGGACTTAGAAGGAAAGCCCGACGCCTCGACGAGCATCTTATATTCGCCGATGGGCAGCCTGGAGATGGAATACTCGCCGTCGGCGCCAGTTTTAGCGCTCCACGTCAATGAGGTGGCAAGGTTCGTGACCGTAATTCCAGCGCCGGCGATGTTCGCCCCGCTCGGATCGGAGACCAGTCCGAGCAGCCGGGCGGTGGACTGCTGGGCGTAAGAAGGAATACAACTGCAGACAGCGATACACAACAGAGTGGAAATTCGCATTTTTCTCCTGGAGCAGGGTAAAACTCTGGAGAGGATTTTATCACCCGACGCGGTGGTTTGGGTTGCAAATCACCCTGTAACCCCGCGCGAACAGGTTCCGAACCGTCCTCAACGTTGCCAGTTATTGCAATTGTACGAGGCGGTTGGTGGAGGGAGTCGCCTGCTGCGGACTCTTAATGGTCTGCGGGGCGCGCCAAAAATCGAAATACGAAACCTGGTGAACGCAGGAAACAGTGCAGTAGGGTGCGCAGGATTTTTCCGTAATGTACTCGCGGCGGATGTCTTCAACCGTGTACTGATCCAGTGGCTTTCCGGGGTAACCGCGCTGCTGCGAGCAATAGTGAACGAGTCCGTCCTCGCAAATGTAGAGATACCGGGCTCCGGCGCGGCACTTCCAGTTGTGAGCCCTTCCGTAGGCGATGTCGTCCTGGAAATAGTTAATCTGTGCGTAGTTGCTCTTTTCGAGCTTCTTCATCTGCAGGAAGACTTCACGTTCACGGTCGCCCAGGGGCCGCAGTTGACCGTCGCCGTCGTGAATGATCCCGACCGTCGAGGTGAAGCCGAGTTCCACAGACCGTTTCCCCACCACCAGAGCATCCTCTGGATGATGAATGCCGCCGCCCAATACGGAGTTGATATTGACGTGGAAATCAGCATGTTCGGCCAGCAGTTGGAGCTTCTTGTCCAGCACCTTGAGGCTCTTCTTCGAAACCTCGTCCGGCATCACATTGTCAATGCTGATCTGCAGGTGATCGAGACCGGCGCGATTTAGCCGCTGGATGCGGTCCGCCGTCAGCAGGTAACCGTTGGTGATCATGCCTGCGATCATTTTACGCTTGCGGACATGAGTCAGAATCTGATCCAGGTCAGGATGCAGCAGCGGTTCGCCGCCGCTCATTGTAATCACTGCGGTGCCCAGGTCCGCCAGCCGGTCCACTCTCTGCTGGATGGTCTCCGTCGGGATGGGCTTAGAGAAATCGTCGTACTCGTTACAGTATGTACAAGACAGGTTGCAACGGCGAATGGGAATCAAATGCACGAGAATCGGGTGATCCGTCGAGGCAGCGCCTTTCAGGATCATCTGAATTTCCCGTATCCGTCGCTGAGCGGCTTTGAGCCTGCGCCGGCTGAAAAAGGATCTATCCGCCATAGGGGTACAATCTGACATTTAACCACAAAATGGTTTCCGTCGCCCCCCTAAATGCGCCGTAAGGCAGGTTTTGAAACCTGAACGGATGAATTAGGGCTTCTTCGGGTCTTTCGGCTCTGTTTTCGGAGCTGTCTGATCGCCAAACGTAATGGTCGACTGACTTCTAAACTGCTTGTAATCTTCGTACTTCACCGATTGCTTCACCCGAGGTGACGAGTCCTTGAAATGAAGCGTGCTGTTAGCAATTGTGTACGTTGGAAACCAATACTTTCCGTCTATCTGTTCGCGGTAGGTCTCAAACTTCGGAAACTGCTCGTCGGAACCCTTCTTCAACAGTCCCGTCGCGCGCCCGTATGACTTCACAATCATCAGGTCCTGTTCGTCCACCCAGATCTCGCCGGTAAAATATCGCTTCCCCTGCTCCATGGATTTTGGCTTCACCGCGAAAACGTAGCAGGGAATCTCGTCGGCGTTCTGCCGTCCCAGGTAGCGAACGTGATAATTGTCAATGTCCTTCGAGGTGAGTACAAACGGGAGAACGTTTCGCAGATCCTGTTCGTCGGCCGGAGACATCTGGATCAGCCGCAGCGTATTCGGAGGGGCCTTCACAACATGCTCGGTGCGCTTTCCTTCATTGGTGAATACAATGTCGGAAACAATTTCGTACCGCCCGCCAGGGCTTCCACCTTCGTCAAACTCCTGCAGTTTGGCGCTCTGGCGATAGGTGTAATTCTCCCTCGCCTTGGCAAATTCCGATTCCTTGTCAGCGAAGGCCGTGATAATCTTTTCCACTTCTCCGGTGGATGGTTCCGCTTTAGTGGCAGCCTGGGCAATTCCGCCAGCCAGCAAGACGAGTGCGATGGATTGGATACGGCGACGCATTTTCCCTCTCTTAGACAGGACGACTACCAGTTTATACCGGTTTCTCCAAATAGTGTTTGGCAATCAAAACGCGCTGCATGTTGCTGGTACCTTCATAAATCCGGCCGATCTTGGCGTCGCGGTAGAGCTTCTCCACGGGATATTCCTTCGTGAAGCCGACGCCCCCGAATATTTCCACCGCGCGCGAGGCAACAGTCTCCGCAATCTGCGAGCTGAAGTATTTGGCCATCGCCGCTTCGGTTACGAAAGGCAGTCCGGCGTCGCGAAGGCGCGCGGCGTTATAGACCAGCAACCGCGCTGCTTCCACATCCACCGCCATTTGCGCGATCTCGAATTGTACGCCCTGGTATTCCGCGATCGCCTTGCCGAATTGTTTCCGCTGCCGCGCGTAGGCCACCGCATGATCGAGCGCGCCGCGCGCCAATCCCAGCATCTGCCCGCCGATGGCGATGCGGCCTTCGTTCAAGGTCTCGATGGCGATCTTGTAGCCCTTGCCCAGTTCGCCGATGACGTTCGCCGCCGGCACGCGGCAGTCATCCAGAATCAACTCGCACGTGGACGACGCACGGATGCCCAGCTTGTCTTCCTTCTTCCCGACGCGAAAGCCCGGGAATTCGCGCTCGATGAGAAAGCAGGTGATGCCTTTGTAGCCCGCCTCCGGATTCAGATTGGCGAACAGCAGGTAGACTCCAGCCTCGGCCGCATTCGTGATCCAGAGCTTCCGGCCATTGAGCACGTAATGATCCCCGTCCTGCACGGCCCTGGTCTGCAAGGCGAAGGCATCCGACCCCGAACCAGCCTCAGACAGCGCATACGCTCCTACTACCCTTTCTGCCATCCCCGGCAAATAGCGCTGCTTCTGTTCCGCAGTCGCCCAGCGAATGATGGCGTTGTTCACCAGAGTATTCTGGACGTCGACCACCACGGAGGCCGAAGGATCGACCGCGGCCAGCTCCTCGACAGCGAGCACTGCCTGGAAGAATGAGCCGCCCTGCCCGCCGTATTCTTCAGGAATCTCGATTCCCATCAGCCCCATCTCGAACATCTTGGTCAGGATGTCTTTGCGGAACGTGCTGGTTTCGTCCATCTCCCGCGCATGCGGGCCAATTTGTTCCCGTGCGAAACGCCGCACGGACAACTGGAACATCCGCTCTTCTTCACTGAGCTGCGTTAACGGCTGCATAGGTTCTCAGTCTATCCCCGCTTGGGTGCCCCGGCCAAAGGATATTCGAGGCTGTCAAATAGCCAGTCCCGATTTCTGCGTACATCCTCCGTCAACCGTTCGCAGAGCGCGTCACGCTGTTCGAACAAGCGGTACCCGGACTGCGATCGCAAGTAGCCCTTCGCCTTCGGGTCCCTTTCGAAAAGCGCTTCCTCGCCGTGTTTCTCGGCCGCGCGCGCATAGCGGTCGCGGTTGTCCAGCAGCGCCTTTACAAGAAAGGGCATCACCATGGAATAGTCCGCCTGCATGCTTTCGGTTGCCTGCTGATACGTGTCCTTATCCACCTTTCCCCACGTGACCGCTTCGGCCGGCGGACAGGAGGACAACGAACCGTCAGTGATGGGCGCGGTGACGATCTGCACGTCGAAGTGATAGCCACGCACATCTGGGATCCCCAGCACCTGTCCCAGGGCAGGTTCGGGTTGCAGATTGTAATTCTTCGGAACTCCGCCACCCAGAACCAACGTCGCCAGGGCTTTCACGGGATGATCGAACAGTCCCCAGCGATGATACGCGCAAGCCTCGAAGACCTCAGCGTGCAGATCCAAATCGAATTTGTGTTCTTCCGTCAGGCCCGCCTTGTGCATGGCCCAGAGCTTCATGGAATTCAGGAAAACACTACCGTCCGCCGGTGCACCTACAAACACGGGAACCGAGAGGCGGTGACAGGTGGAAAGCAGTCCGGATGGGACGCCGTTCTTCCGTTCCTGCGCATCATAATAGGCACCTAGCCTATAGCGCATTTCCGTGCCCGTCATCTTGCGCTGAAATTCCGGCTGCGCGAGGCAGGCGCTGAGGAAACGATCCTGGTCCAGCAAGACGCCTTCATCGAAGGCCATGTCGGTTACGCGAATCGTTTTGTCGTCGCGCAGCGCGCCATCGTCGCCGAAGATCGGAACTTCATGGATAGGGCCGTCACGATAGGCGTCCAGGCTGCGGTGGCCGTCGTGATAACAGACGGCGTCGGTGGTGCTGAGGTAGGCGATCCAACCGGTTTCGAGCAGCGGAATCATACACGCCAGATGTTGACCGGAAACGGTTACCGGTCCGGCAACGGAAAGGGTAATCGGGCAGCCCATGCCAATGGCTTGGTCGAGGATGGTGTAAATGCGCCGCAGATACGCGCCGCCGAACGCGGGAAGACAGTGCGTAAACAGCTCGTGCAGCGTGGCGCATTCGTCCACGCGCCTTACATTTACCTGCCGCCGCTTGGCGGCTGGCGGATCAGAGGAATTGGAGGTTGTGGCACACGGGTGCCGGTCGGTAGACATCGCAGTCTTGACCATAGCAGACGCCCG
>JBDUEM010000385.1:0-5633 GCA_040002435.1 Bryobacteraceae bacterium | reverse complement strand
ATCAGCTCTTTGCCGCAGTAATACGCTTGGCCTAAATAGGGGTAGTGAGCACATTCAACCGAAAACCTCCGGGAAATGACGCTAAGCCTTCACACGATACTTTTCGATCGCTTCTTCGTCGATATCCAAGCCAATCCCGGGATAAGGTGGCGCAAGGAAATCGCCGTTTTCAAAGTCGAACATCGTTTTGCTTTTCAGCACTTTCAGTCCTGGGGACCATTGCTCGGCTGGAAGTAGGGGGGGCGAGATTAATGCCACTTCCTGTAAAGGCGACCCGATGGCGAGTGTCGCCTGCAGCCAACCGGCCAGAGGCAGCGCCATGGATCCGTGGAGGATGCAGGGCACGTGAAACGATCCAGCAAGAATTCCCACCTTGCGGCACATGTAAATTCCGCCGGCCCCACGGCCGTCCGGTTGCAAAATGTCGTACGTCTTGTGCAGCAGGCATTGGCGATAGGGTTCCAGCGAAGAGTAGCCTTCCCCGCCCGTAATCGCGATGTCGACGGACCGCGCCAGCCTTGCCGGACCCTCGTAGTCGTCGCGCGCGAACGGTTCTTCCAGCCAGTACGCGCCTGCTGATTGCAGGCCGCGTGCCACCTTCAATCCGGTTTCAAAATCCCACAACTTCTGCCCCGCCATGTTGACCGGCATGTGCGCGGTCCGGTCGAACATGATCTTAAAGTCTTTTCCAACCGCGGCGCGAATCTCTTCACAAACCCGCACGTCGTCCATTGGGTTGGGCCGCCAGGCACGGATCTTCATGCCTTTGAAGCCTGCCTTCTCAATGCGCACGGCCATGTCTACCTGTTGCTGAAACGGAACCTGCTGCTGATCGGCGGACCCTTTCCAAACGCAGGTCAGATAGGCGGTCACACGATCGCGAGCTCCACCCAGCAATTTGTAGACAGGCTGGTTGGCGATCTTGCCAATCGCATCCCAAACGGCGTGCTCCACTCCGCCCCACCGGCCCAGGCCGTCGTGCACCTGGGTGTCGACGTTGAACAGATCCTTCCCTACCAGCAACTGTTTCACTTCGCCCAGAGCCCGGCGTGGAGCTCCCGCGAACGAATATCCGGTAACGCCGGCATCTGTCATCACTTTGGCTACTCCAAAGCGATGTTGCAATCCAGCTTCGGCTTCCGCCGCTGTAACGGGGATATCAATTTCAAACAGGTCCACATCGGTGATCCGAACCGGCTTCACCGCGGCGCGAACCGCTTGCACCGCGCCTATCGCAGTTCCTGCAAATAAGACCTCCCGGCGAGTCGGTTTATGCACGGGCCCGATACTCCTTGATGGCATCCTCGTTCAACTCCAGCCCCAGCCCCGGCAAATTGGACAAATGTACGAAGCCGTTCTCCACACGGAAGACATGAGGAGTTTTGACGAGCTTCAAAGCCGGTTCCCATTGCTCTTCCGGCAGGTTGGGGCCGCCGATAATCTCCTGCCATTCGCAGTTGTTCATGGAGCAGCCTGCCTGGATGTAACCGGCCAGCGCGAGCGACCCGGTGCCGTGTTGAATACAGGGCACGTTAAAGGATTCCGCCAGCACCGCAATCTTGCGGGCCATCCAGATGCCGCCGCAGATGCGCGTGTCCGGTTGGACCACATCATAGGTCTTATGAGTGAGAAATTCCAGGAATTCGTACGTGCTCTTCGCCAATTCGCCGCCGGTAATGAGGATGTCCACCTCTTCGGCCAGCCGCGCAGGCCCGTAGATATCATGGCCATCGAACGGTTCTTCCAGCCAATACGCGCCATGTTTCTCCAAGCCTCTGCAGACTTGAAGAGCAGTCTGATAATCCCACACCCAACCGGGGCGTACGGCTGTCCGGTCGAGCATGATCTTGAACTCCGGCCCGACGGCCGCACGCACCACGCCGACCATGTCCGCGTCGTCCATCGGCCTTGGCCTCCATGCCCGCACCTTCATTCCGGTATAGCCGGCTTGCTTCAGACGTGAAGCGAACTTCGCCTGCGTTTCGTAGGGGACATCCGATTGATCCTGTTTTCCAGGAAAGACGGACGTGCGATAGACACGAAGCTTCTCCCGAGAGCCCCCCAGCAGTTTCGCCACCGGAAGGCCGGCCACGCGGCCGATGGCATCCCAGATGGCATGTTCCACCCCCGACCAGATCTGGACTCCGGATTCGCCGCGTTGCATCTGGAGCCGGTCTATATGGCGGTCCACTGCGAACAGATCCTGCCCAACAAGAGTAGGCTTAACCCACCGTTGCAAGATGTCCTGCGGACAGCCGATGAAGGACGTGCCGGTGACCCCGGCATCGGTATGCACGCGGGTCACCGGATAATCGTAAATCTTATCCGGATCGCGCTTGCCGCTTGCGGGAACTGTTACCTGGAAAGATTCAATATCCGTAATACGGACGCGACGGGCTTCGGCAGCCAGTGCGCGCAGGGGCGTCAACAGGGATTGCGCTCCCGTCAGCGCCGTTGCCCTAAGTAGGTCTCGCCTCGTAATCATCCAGTTCTCAAAAGTAAAATTTCGCCGCCAGTTGCAGGATTCGGGGATCTAAGGTGCTATTCACGATTCCAAAAGTCGAGGGGCTATTCTGCGTTGTGCCGATACCGGCAAACTGGGTGTGATTGAACACGTTGAAGAATTCGGCCCGGACCTGCAAGCGCGACGCCTCTCCCAGCAGCCGGATCGGGAAGTTCTTGTTTACCCCCAGATCCCAATTGTTGATTCCAAAACCGCGCTGCGTGTTTCTGGAGAGATTTCCGAAGGTTCCCCTGGCAGGGGTACTGTAGGCTTCCCGCACGAATCCCAGCAGGCCGTTGGTACGGGGATCCAGTTTCGATGGCTTGATACTGGTTGCATTGGCACGCTGGCCGCCCGTACCAACATTGGCGATATCGTTCGCTGTCACGATCGTCAAAGGCATGCCGGAGCGAAAATTGCTGATACCGCTTAACTCCCAGCCTCCGAACATCCCGTTCAGTACCGGGTTCGCAATGTTCATTCGCCGGCCACGGCCGAATGGCAGATCCCACACGTAGCTCGCGATAAAGTTATCCGGGACATCAGAATCCGCCAAGCCGCGCTCGGGTTTGCGGTTGTACATGTTCTGACCCGCTCCGCCGCTGTCAATGAACCTGGAATGGGTGTACGAGGCGATGAAGCTAATGCCCGCAGACAGCCGCTTCTCCAGCTTGATGTAGCCAGCGTTGTAGTTTGACCATTGATAGTTGGTGACCATACTGAACGCGGGATTAAGTTTGGGATAGGGATCGCGCGCCGCGAAAGGAGTCGGATTGAGAGGATCGGCAGGCAGCAGCGGTTGATTCACGTAGATGGTGCCGATCTGCTTTTGCCCCGTGTTGCCAATATATCCACCTTCCACCAGCAACGACGGCCGGATGGCATATTGAACGTTGAAATTGTATTGGTAAATGTATCCGTCCCGCTTGTTAAGATCGATGGTCGAATTAACAGACGAAGGCACCTTGTCCGCCGTAGGGAACAGAGAGGAGAGAATGAGCTCTGGAGTTGTGTTGCTGGAAGTCAAGGACGTCTGAATGAAAAATGGCGCCGTGCTGGTAAGCGGACCCAGCACCGACCCTCCCGTATTCAGCGCATAGAAGATCCCAGCGCCGCTGCGAATCGTGATCTTGTCGCCTAGTCGATAGGCGACGCCAACCCGGGGCGCGAAGTTGTTGTAGTCGCCGTGAATGGGACGCTCCGGCAACAGAGGATCTCCCGTTCGCTGCACCAGTCCAGTGCCAGGCACGAAGTATTCAGGCCGGTTGGCAAGCAATTGACGGCCTGTGGCGAGATCGAAGTTAGCGAGGCGTCCACGCCACTGTTGAAAAACCTCGTAGCGGATGCCGAGGTTCAGAGTAAGTTTGTCCGAAATCTTCCAATCATCCTGGACATACGCCTGGTATTGCGTTCCGATGGAATATTTCGCCACGCCCCCGTAGTTCCCCAGGCTTCCCAGGCCGCCATTTGCGGATTGCACCAGCCCAAGCAGGAAATCGGAAGTAGCGTCGCCGGTGAAGTTTCCACTGAAGTTGAAGATGCCGTTCTGGTTGCTGCCTTGGTCATAACCGACCATCATGCGGCTGCCGTCACCGCCTATCTTGATGTTGTGCCGGTTGTGAATCCATGTGAAATTCTGGCTCGCCCGGTAGTAGATATTGTTCTGCACAATGTGCAGACCGTAACCTACAAAACCGCCGGTGCCGGTTGGAAAGCCCGGCGCATAGTTTGTGAGATTGATATTCGGAAGAGTGTAGTCGCCCGGTGATGCCGCCAGATTCTTCAGGCCCAGTTGCGCGGCGTAATTAGTCGAGGTGCGGTCACCGTCGCTCTGCCTGGCTAGAAACGCTTTCGTGAATCCGATGCGAGTTTCGGAAATCAGACTCGAGCTGAAGAGGTGGGTGACGCCGAGCGAGCCGTTGTGGGTCGCATCGGGCCTGATCAAGCCGAGTCCGACGATGTAGGCTGCATTTCCCAAATCGTCGTTGGCGTAAGAATAGCGTCCAAACAAGCTTGTCGACGCCGTGAAACTATGATCCACACGCGTGGTGAACTGATCGCGGCGTTCCGTATCGCTGGGCGTCCGCAGGAAGTTCACACCGGCGCGCTGGCCGATAAAATTCGGTGCAGGGAAGTATTGAATCAACTGCTTCGATATGGCGTCGAAGCGGCTCGGCGGAATGATGTTGTTCGGGAACGGCTGATTGTTATTGAATGGATCCTTGATCTGCTTAGGGAGGGCGGAGAAGTTTCCGCTCAACATTTCGGTGGTGGGGACGTTGCCCTGCAGAATCACACCTGTGATGCGCCGCCGTCCTTCATAGTTGCCGAAGAAAAACGTCTTGTCCTTCTTGATGGGCCCGCCGATGTTGAACCCGAACTGGTTGTATGTAAACCGCGGGGCGCCGGCAGCGGGCCGGAAGAACTGACCTGCCTGCAATGCGCGGTTGCGCACAAAATCGTAGGCGACTCCATGGAATTGATTGGTGCCGCGCTTGGTTACCATGTCGATGCCGGCTGCCCCGTGGCCGTAGGAGGCATCCATGAAGTTCACCTGGACTTTAAATTCCTCCAGCGCATCCAAGGAGAGGGCGATGGCGGGGTTATTGATATTCGCTACCGAGAAATCGACTCCGTCCAGCATGGCGTTTGTTGACGTGTTGCGAATTCCCCCAATTTCGATGGAGCGTTGATCCATCACGCTACTGCCTCCGACTGTCTTCAGTGCTCCAGGCGTCAGAGCGACCAGATCGAAGAAGTTGCGGGCGTTGAGTGGCAGTTCCAGGACCGTGCGGTTGTCGATGGCTGTGCCCAGGGCGGCCGTGTTCGTTTGCAGCAATGGAGCGGAGGCTGTCACCTTTACTGTGTCCGACGTAGACCCGATCTGCATGGAGAAATCCGCGCGAGTCTGCGTATTGACCCGTAGCACCAGGTTCGAAACTACGCCTGTCTTGAAAGCCGGTGCGGACGCGGTGAGAGAGTACGTGCCCGGCGGCAGGGCATTGAATTGATAGTTTCCTGTCTCGTCCGTGGTCAACGTACGGGTTTCGTCCGTGTCCAGTTTCTTGGCAGCCACTTGGGCTCCCGCTACAACAGCGCCGCTCGGATCGGTCACCGTTCCAAGGATTGT
>JBDUEM010000384.1:0-5669 GCA_040002435.1 Bryobacteraceae bacterium | reverse complement strand
TTTGTCTTCAATGAGCATTGCTTTCGTTTTTGCATACAACTATTGGTCGCCAGATTCCATTCTCCGTATGAATGCCCGTAGGACACAGCAACCAGGGCGCCTCACTGGCAAAGGTTTCTCGCGATTTACGTAGGGGCGCTGACGCGACGGCGATATCGTGCGGACTCGGTCCTCACGCGCAGGGGAGCTGCGCGGGCGGCGGAAGGCGAGGATGGGGCTCCTGAAGGAACGCGGTGTGATCGAAGATGTAGATTACCAACATCCGCGCGGCCTGGATCGTAAGTTAGTGCGGACCCTCTCGTCTAGCGATTGGGTCCGCCAGCATCACAGCGTTCTTCTGCTCGGGCCCACCGGGATCGGCAAAAGTTGGTTGGCGTGCGCACTGGCACAGAAGGCCTGCCGTGACGGCTTTTCTGTGCTGCACAAACGCACCTCGGAACTATTTCGTGAGCTGGCTGCGGCGCACGCTGATGGCAGCATTGGCCGTTTTCTGGTGCGAATCTCCCGCATCGACATCCTGCTGCTCGACGACTTCGCCATGGCACCTCTGAAAGACGCCGAGCGCCGCGACTTTCTGGAGATCTGTGATGATCGCTACCAGCGCCGGTCCATGGTCCTGACTTCGCAGATGCCGGTCGCTCACTGGCACGAGCAGATCGGCGACCCGACTATCGCCGACAGCATCCTGGATCGGCTGATTCACAATGCCTACCGCATCGAGTTGAAAGGGGAATCCATGCGCAAGAAACGACGCAAGCCAAGTGAGGAAGAACTGCAGTGATCGCAGCCCCAAGACGATCATCGGCGGCAAGCCCCCTTTCCCTTCACCGCCATCTTTCCAGAACGGTCCTCGCCGTCAAGGGTCCGCTTCGCCGCGCAAAACCGGCGCGCCCTTGACCGCTCCGGGCCGTTCCGAAAACATCTCCCACACAAGGGAATTGGGCTCTTCCGCACTTTTGGTGCAGCTCATGGGGCGGGGCCAGAATATGCGGGCGCCGGCGAGTACGGCAAGACCCGAGCGCGGAGCAGTTGGAAACCGGCGCGCCCATACATCTGACGCTTGATCGCCTTAAGACGATTGACTTGGCCCTCGACCTGTCCGTTGCTCCAAGGAGTATCCACGGCGGCAGCGACGGCAGAGATATCTTTCTGGAGCCCGTAGGCGAACCGGACCACTTGGCCGAACGCGGTCCGCTTGGCGTTCTCTATCCACTCGCATAGCTGAGTGGACTTCTCTGCCTTCAGAGCGTCGCGGAAATCGAGGGCGAGCTTCCGCAGAGCGATGACCTCGGGGCACTGGGCCACAATGCGGTCGAGCAGTTGCCGTTGCTCATCCGACAGTTTGTCGGCCGGACGGGTGACCAGGATGGCGGCATGTCGAGGCGCGACTCTTTCGGGCGCCTTCGGAGAAGTTGGCTTGCCCGTAGGTCGCCAACTCGAGACGAAGCGGGCCACCATGGCGCGCTTGCCCGCATAACCCTTGCCGCGAATCTCCTGATAAAGCATCGAGGCGTTGTGGCAACCTTCGTTCCAGCGCTGTTGGAGGTAGTCGGCAAACTCGCTCACCTTGGGCGGTCGGCGATGCGGCGGCTTACGTTCCGGAAACTGTCCACGCCGCAACCAACGCCGCACGGTCTTCCTCTCCATGTGCAGTTCCCGGCCGATTTCAGCCTGAGAGCGGCCTGCCTGGAACAAGGCCACAACCTGCTGGTACCGCTCCAGCCGCCGTTGACGCCGCTGTTGTGAACCGGTGAGCCGAACAGCGCCGGCCGTATCCGTGTTGTCACTGGCGGCCTCCACGGTCGGTTGGGGATCTTCGACAGGAGGAAGAATCAACTGTCGGCTCCGCTCTTCCAGTACGCGCTCGACCATTGCGGAGAGGTTCATGACCAGATGGAACCGATCGGCAATCTGCTGCGCCTGTGGCGCGCCCAAGGTGGCGCCTTCAGCGTATAGACCTCCGCGATCACGCGAGATGGTCACGATCTCCGGATGCTGCAAGAGCCATTGGGAGAAACTCTCAGCGGCTCGGTCAGGCAGCAGATCCACTACTCGGCGCAGGTCCAAGTTGACCAGAATGGTTCCGAATTCCCGTCCCTTGAGCCAGGCCCAATCGTCAACACCGAGATTGCGGACGGGAATACTGGCGGGCCCCTCCCCCGGTACCTGCCGAACGCGTCGCAACACGGTGTCATCACTTGTAGCGATGGATAGACGCGCCAAGAGCCGCTGGCCCGGGAAGGCCACCGGCCACGTAGCCGATCAGCCGTATGATCTCCGAGGTGCGATCGGTCCGGCGCCCATAGACGCGCGCAACTTGGGGCAGTCGTTCACAGAAGACCTTGCGAGCGCACGACGAGTTGCGGCAACGATACCGGCGCGCGGTTGCCCACAACTGGACGGAAACGCCTTGCCAAGGAAGGTCCTGGAGACAGCGTTGATACCGGCTGTGACCGGATCGCGACACACAGCCGCAGGCTGGGCACGCCGGTTCCTGCTCAACATGAACGAACAGCCGAAAACGGTCCGGTTCTCGTTCGATCGTGTCCAGGATCAGAATGCCGGGGTTGGGGAGCAGGGATTGCGAGTGGCACGGGGGAGGAGCCATTCGATAGGACGCTTAAAACATTTATCGCATTTCCTGTTTTGGCGTCCATGAGCTGCACCAAAAGTGCGGAAGAGCCGGGAAAGGGGCCAAGTGCAAAGCCAAAATTACCCCCGGCTTTGCTTCTCGATGCAACTCCTATCGGTCACCCCGGGCACGCACATTATCCATGCTGACTCGCCGCCGAAATCGAAAATCCGCGCGTCCCCCTTGACGATGTGAATAACCTTCGGGCATCATTGCAAGTGCCAGTGTCGTTGGCTTCGACGGCTATTCAGATCCCCCGGAATTCTCTATTCACATCGCCGGAATACGCAACGGGGGTGTAGCCAGTAAACGTGGCGGGACGTGGTATCCGTCTACCATCCGCTACATGCTGGATAACCCGAAGTACCGCGGATGGGGTGAATACTATTTCCGCTGGGAGGAAGAAGAACATTTCCTTAAGGAAGGATCACATCCAGCTATTCTCCCCAAGGCAGCATAGACAAGAGGCGTCCTGACCAATTGAGAGCCAGGGATTTGACGAATCCAGTTCGCCTAGTAAGACAAGTTATATTTTGATCTGCGTGAACTAAGATGACTGTAAAACCACCGGTAAGTCCTTCTGCCATCATTGAAAGGTTTGGATTTTGAAGTTTTGGCTTTTCGGTGAACGGTCTGGTGGGTAACTCTGAACATACGGCGGTTCATGGATAGAAGAAGGTTATATATAAAGGCTAAAAGGATAAGGGCTGGTAAGTTATTGATGTAGTGATGTTTAGCATCTCTAACTGCCACCTAAACCTACTGACTGCCTATGTCTCGCCAGCTATACCTACCGACTTTATTTCTTCCGCCAGCTATACCTACCGGTTCTTAAGGGTGTGACCCGTGGAAAAATGATGATCCGCCACCTAAACCTACTGAGATTAGAGCAACCCGCCAGTTAAACCTACCGAATGGAGCCGACCATAAATGCTATCTGCCACCTAAACCTACCGTCACCCGCCAGTTAAACCTACCGGAAATCACTTCGACATGCCCCCTATACCTACTGACTTTTGGGCTTCTGCTAGTCTTTTGTTCGCGGCTTTGGCTTCACGGACGAAGGTCATAGACGGCCAGATTTTAAAAATAACATCATGAAGCTTTTTCCTCGGGCCGGTAATGTTCTGACGTTCCAAAGATGAGAGGACGTCCTGGTTTTTAAGATCCTGAAATGCCAATTCGAGAGCCTCGATAGCTGCTCTTTCGCGCGAATAGGAGTTGAGCAGACCACTATCCCTCTTGACCGTGCTGTAGCGCATCTCAAAGGGCTTGGAAAGTTCGGCAAAGATCTTTGTTTTCGGGTACGGCGTGCTGAGCTATGTCGCTTTCCTGGCGACATTCCTCTACGCCGTGGGTTTTATCGGCAACTTCGGCGTGCCTAAGGCAATGGATTCGCCGGCTGCCATTTCCTGGCAAAGTGCACTCTGGATTGACCTCGGCCTGCTATCGCTGTTCGCAATCCAACATAGTGTCATGGCTCGCCCCGCTTTCAAGCGGATGATCACGCGAATCATTCCGGCCTCGATAGAACGAAGCACCTACGTCCTGGCAAGCAGCCTGGCCCTGGCGTACCTGTTCTGGCAATGGCAGCCATTGGGCGGCACTGTTTGGTCTGTGGGTTCGGCGGCCGGCACCGCCCTGCTCTACATGGGATACGCCTTCGGATGGATGCTGGTGCTGGTGGCTACTTTTGTGATCAACCACTTCGACCTCTTCGGTTTGCGGCAGGTGTGGAGGGAGTTCCAGGGTAAGCCGCAAAACAAAATACGATTTACCATGCCTTTGCTTTACAGGATCGTCCGCCATCCCTTGTACGTGGGCTGGTTTTTCGCCTTTTGGAGCGCGCCGGTAATGACCGTTACCCACCTTTTCTTCGCGGTGGTAACGACTGCTTACATCCTGGTGGCGATTCAGCTGGAAGAGGCAGATCTGATAAAGGAACATCCGGAGTACAGCGCGTATCGCAGGCAGGTACCGATGCTCATTCCGAATCTCCCGCGGCAGGAGTCGATTGCACCTTCTGGTGTGTTGTCGGCCGTTGAGAAGCGATCGTAGCTGCAGTGGAGCATCAGAATGACACCGACACAATACAAAGCGAGATACGAGAATCTCAAGGTTAGAAGGATGAACGGAAAGATTGAGACCGTTCGGCTCAGCCGTTATCGTCTGAATCACTGGAACGTCAATACCGCTGAGTTGGAGGCCTTTCGAGGGCAACTCGCCAATCACGGAGGAATTGACGCGGACCTGAGCGTCTTTACGAACTCCGGTGAGGTGAAGATCGCCGGGAGTCTTGCAAAAGCGGAAGATCGTTTCGCGAAAGCAGGCGTTGGAGTCAAGGTCAGTATTGAGAACCAGGCGGGTGAGAAGACCGCGGTCTCGAAACACGGCCTGAACTGGGGCGGCGCCTATCCGTTTCTGGGAAAGGGCTCGCCGGAGCATTGCCAGATTGTGCTGCAACTGGCCGAACGTTGGAACTTGGCTAAAGCGGGCCTGCAGAATTACGCGGACAGCGCACTGGGCCTGGATTGCAATGGCTTTGTGGGCAACTATATCTGGCATGGACGGAGAGGCAGCGTGTGGACCAGCGGCGGATTCACAGATCCGAAGGGTCCCGATTCGCGAATCACCTCTTACTTCTCGGGGCTCGCCTATGTCCGCCGCTGGGAGGACATCAATCCCGTGAATACCTACCTGCTCGGTATGGTAGACAAGCACAACAACATCATTCCCGGCGGTGGCGGAGTAGCTTCGGCGGGGCACATCATGGTTACCGAGCCCAGCCGCCGCAGCGCGGGTCATTGGGACACTTATTCTCCCAGGCTGTGGGTGGTGGAATCGACAGCGGGTGCGCTACAGCCGGGACTATCGGAGAGCTGGTACGAGTGTCTTGACTACAAGCAGTCGACTGGAGTCTTCACCCTCAGCCGCGGAGACACTATCAAGCCCGAACATAAGGAAATTCGCTGTAAGATTGCGCTTCTGAGTGTGCCATGAGCAAAAGAGTCGGCGACAGACGGCTCTTTTGCGTAAC
>JBDUEM010000383.1:0-5676 GCA_040002435.1 Bryobacteraceae bacterium | reverse complement strand
TTACCGCCGCCTGTGGGATGGACGCACCACTTTGGTCTTTCACTTCACCCGCAATCTGTCCCCCGGTTTGGGCGGACAGTGAACCCACCATGACCGCAAGTAATCCGACAACAAGGTCTAACTTACGCATCCCGTTTTCCCCTTTTCAGATGATTCTTTGATGAGAATCGATTTTGGAAGACTGTATCACAAATTAGTCCCCCGCAAAACTTCCTAACGAAGGACTCGCCGCGTTGATTTTGCGCATTGCATCTCTCACTCCGCCGCCGAACCAGCTGCTGTATCGGGCCGGCCCGCACTGCAAAGCTGCACGATTAGATTTGTGGCACGAATATTTGCGTGGTATTGCCTGCTGTAGCCGCTTCGGCTTGACGCGGGAGTGGTGAGTGCAAGTGAAGTTCTCTGACATAGCGAACCTGGTCTTCGCAACCCGGTCCCTCTGCATATGCTCGCGAGTGAACATCACTCAGGATGGACTGTAAACTGGAACTGCCATGAAACACTGTCTTCTACTTCTCACGGTCGGTCTCGCGCTGTGCCAATGTTCACTCCAAGGCTTTCAGCAGGCAGCCTTCACTGACCTCTTCAACGGCCAGGATTTCGGGGGTTGGATCAGAGTCAACACAGATGAAAGCACTTGGTCCGTGAAGAACGGCATCCTGATTTGTTCGGGCCATCCAATTGGTGTTATGCGAACGGTCCGTCAGTACGAGAATTTCATCTTGCACGTGGAGTGGAAACACATCGAGCCCGGCGGAAACTCAGGAGTCTTCGTCTGGAGCGACGCCAAACCGCAGGAAAAGAGCCGCCTGCCTAATGGCGTGGAAGTGCAAATGCTCGAACTGGACTGGGTAAACCTCCATAAAGTGAACGGCGAGCCTGCGCCCATAGCGTATGTCCATGGTGAACTCTTCGGAGTGGGTGGAGTCGAGACCACCCCAGACAATCCGCGGGGGCCGCGCAGCAAATCGATAGAAAACCGGTGCAAACCTCGAGGCGAATGGAATACCTATGATGTCGTATGCATAGACGGTGTAATTAAACTCTCGGTGAACGGCAAATTCGTCAACGGGATCAGCCGCTCAAGCCAGAAGAAGGGTTATCTATGCCTGGAATCTGAGGGCGCAGAGATTCACTTCCGCAATATCAAGATCATGGAATTGCCACCCGGAATTACGTCGGCCGAGCAAACCGCTCCAATAATCGAGTAACGCCTCAGGTATGGCGACGTCTGTGAGGAAGGGCGATGGCTTGGCCTGAAGAAGCAGGAGAAATCAATGTGATCTTCACTGTTCGCGCAAGCCGTTGCGTAATCTCGCGGAGATCGAGAGTATTGTGACCAGGAGTGCAAGCGGAGCAAAATGAGTTTATGGCCGCCTCCTCTCCCGGAATACTCGCCGTATCCGAAGGTACATCACCAAATAGCGCAAAGCACTTGCTCGCAATCGTCGAACGGTTCATGCATGCCAGCCAATCGGAGTGGCTCTTCCTTCGCGAACTGCGAGTAGGAACCGGGCGGCGAAATAGCAGCGCCCAGAGGCTGGACGCCTTTGCCCTGAACTGTTTTCCGCACCTCGCCATGAAGCGCATCTGTTACGAAGTGAAGATGTCTCGGGCTGACTATCTCTGCGAGCTGAAACATCCACTGAAGCGTCGGCTCGGGATGCGCTATTCAAACGAATTCTATTTTGTGGTTCCCGGCGGCATGCTCCATCTGAATGACATTCCGGTAGAGTGCGGATTGCTGGAGGTAGGAAAGGCGACAGCCGACGAATGGATGGTTTTAGTCAAAAGGAATGCGGGATTCTTCTGTTTCGATCCTATCGACGGCTCCTACTGCATGACCACAGTACCAGCGCCCTGGCGCGATACACCGGGACCAACCTGGGAGTTCACGGCCGCTATGCTTCGAAATCAACGAAAAGAGCTTGAGGACATTCCCACGGTGCCCCGGGCCCAGCAACGGTTCCATTTTGACTAGCAGGGACTGAGCAACCGATGCGGAAGTTGTCGTGGAGGATTGACTACATCCATAATCATCAAGTCAGTGGACTCGCGGTCCACCTGTGTGAAGAGTACTTCATCTCCCCGTGCGGCTAGTCCCCATACCGGGCGCTTCTCCAGTCGCATGAGAACTTCGCTTTTGCCTGTCGAAAAACGAAAGAACTCAATTGTCGAACGTTGTGCGCCATCCAGTTTGGGAATAAACACGATTCCGTTTTCGAGAACATCGAAACTAGCCGCCGTGCTTAGCGATGGAAGGATTACCTCCTCTCGCCTCCTTGGATCGGCCGCCGCCTCAGCGATAAAGATGCTCGGCGGCGCCGTCGCCGGTCACACTGCAGCATGGGGGCACGACCTCCGTCCCGGTGACCCGAGCTACCGTTTTCAGGACTACGAGGCCATCGTCAACCCCAGCGCCCAAGTGAGGCTCACCAGGCAAAGGATCTACGCGGGAATCGGCGCACGTTATGAACAGGGGGTATACATTGGGAATCCGGAGCCTACGCCGTGATCCGGTACGAGTAAAGCCTGGCGTTCACGAAGTGGAAACGCAATCGGACAGGCTTTCCACGAAGGCTCGCCAGGGCCGCGTTCTTCCATCCGATGTCTTGTGCTAAGCCGTCCGCCCGCGCGGGCCGGCACTCCTCTTGCGTAAATCCCTGAATAGGAGTGCGCCCTTCGAGTACCTCGACCGCCACCTGGCCGTAGTCCGCCTTGGCATTTATCTGCAGCTTCGTGCCCTCAAACAGGAAAGGCCGCGTCGTCAACTGCCCGCCGTCATAGCCCGCGCCCACCGAGGCAAAACCGTCCACACGAAGTGTCGCCAGGCAGATCCCCCCTCCTTTGAGGCCGCTGTCGGACCCTTCATACGGCCTGTGCCGATTCGCCAGGGCCCGGTAGTAGATGTACAGCCGATCGCCTCTTCGGATCGGCGGCGCTCCGGTGAGCATATTCGTGAACCGGTCTCCGTCGCCAATCGCGCCGGGGCCGATCAGCGGCTGGCCGGTTTCGGGGCGACGCCAATGATCGCCGTCGCGGCTGGTGATGAGGCGCACCGTTAGCGTCGGATCCCTGAGGTCACGCCTGAAGTAGGTGAGAAAGCCCAAGTACCGGTCGCCATAGACAAATCCGACGTGGTTATAGATAGTGTTGGACAACTCGCCGTCGCTCGCTTCGAGCGAGAGCACCGGCGGTGTCCAGTGAACGAAGTCCGTGCTGACGCTCATCACCCGGTGCGGAAGCCGGCGCAAATATGCAACGTACCGGCGTCTAAGGGTGTCGATCATCATCGCCTGCGCGTCTCCTACCGGTCCCAGGTCCGACGTGCCTGGCCGCGGATGATAGCGGAACACGGGCTCGGGCGTATGCGTCCATCGCAGGCCATCCGGTGATGTCATGGTGAAGATTCCGCTCATCGGCCCGTTCCAGTCCTGGCTGGACCATCCGAGCGCCTTGTAGCGGCGTCGATCATCAGTCTCAAAAGGATCCTTACCCACCGATTCCCAGTGCGCCATGCCGTCACGATAATCGTCGTCGATTACGACGTTGTTCTCGCGTGTTCCGGCGACTTCGTGCAGGCCCAACTTCGGGCGGTCCCAGTGAATGCCGTCGGCCGATACGGCATAGCACAGCACCGAATTCGACCGGCAATCAGGTCCACTGCAGCCCGACACGTCGCGTCCGGATGTCCCGCCGTACCACGCTTTAAATGTGCGCTCTTCGTTGTCGTAAATTATCGAACCCCAAGTGCCTCGATCGATCTCCCAAACCTTCTCTCTTCGCAAGACGGGATTGGCCGGATGCTTCTCGGCCGCATGAAACACCCGCTCAACGTTCTCCGTCGACTCCACCTGATCGAAATCGACGAACAACTGGGGGGAGTCGCCGACTTTCGGAATTTCGGCAATCTGCCCAAAAACCAAGGGCGCGGCGGCGAGAGGCATCGTCTTGAACAAATCACGGCGTGACAGGACTGACATAGTAATCGCTATTTCCTAAAGTTCGCTTTTACCTTTGAGACACGGGTCGCCGCGTCGCCACCGATATTCTAACGGACCTACGGGATGGCCCAGAAGTTCGCCCGACATCTGAGCACTTTCCGAACGGGAGGGGCCGCCTCTCCTTGGATAGGAAAATGAGGACGCTTCACTGAATGGAATGCGACGGCGACGGCGGACCCCAAGAATTTAAGCGCTGTGCGTCATGTACAACTAGAGGGATTGTGTTTCGCGTAGAATTGACTAACCGGGGTTCAAAACGAAGATCCTAAGTAAGAAGCCGTATACATACATTCTGTTTATAGGCCGGTTTTGGCGTGGATTAGCATGATCCGGCACTTGGGAGAACTTGCGGGAGGTGGCGGTCAATTCGTATAACCGGCGGTGGTTTATCGGCGCAGCTGCTGCGGCTACTTTCGCTGCTCCTTCAAATATGCGCGTGAACGCAACTCGGCTGCGAACGAATCTGGAAGCATTGAGTATGTTTGGGCGTCCCGACGGCGGGAACTTCGCCGATGGCGTCAGCCGCGTGGCGTACTCCGAGGCCGATCTCGCGGGCCGGGCTTATGTGATGAGATTGCTGAAGTCCGCCGGCTTGCAGCCTCGCATCGACGCGGCGGGGAATATTCTCGCGCGCCGTGCTGGTGCAGATCCCACGCTCGCGCCGGTCCTTTTTGGATCGCACATTGACTCGGTTCCAAACGGGGGTAACTTCGACGGCGACCTCGGATCTCTCGCCGCAATTGAAGTCGTCCGGACTTTAAACGAAGCTGGAGTGACTACGAAACGGCCATTGGAGGTCGTGATTTGGTCCAACGAAGAAGGTGTGGCATTCAACAACGGACTCACGGGAAGCCGCGCCGTCAGCGGGCATTTGGCGGGAGATGAACTCGACCAGGTTTGGAACGGCATGAAGAAGGCCGACGCGATTCACAAAATTGGCGGCGATCCCGATCAAATCGAGACCGCGCGGCGCAAGCCGGGATTTTTTCATTGCTATCTGGAGCTGCACATCGAGCAGGGCGGTACGCTCGAGAAGGCCGGCATCCCGATCGGTGTGGTGGACGGCATCGTGGCGATTGATCGTTACGCCGTGGAAATCCGCGGATTCGCCAATCACGCTGGCACGACACCGATGCCGGAGCGTCGCGATGCACTGCTTGCGGCGTCGCATTTGACTGTGGCTGTCAATGAAATTGTGCGTCGCGAACCGGGGCGTCAAGTTGGCACAGTGGGTCAATTGAATGTCACGCCGAACGCGCCGAACGTGGTCCCCGGACCCGTACGGTTAACTGTGGAACTTCGCGATCTGTCCGCGGCGAGGATTGCGAGGCTTGCGGAAGAGATCCGCTTGCGTTCGCGTGAAATTGCTTCGCGCACAGCGACGGCGATCGAAATGAAGCGCATGTCTCATCACGACGAAGCACCGGCGGATTCCGCTGTGCAGAAGCTCATTGAACGGTCGGCTTCAAGGCTGGAATTTCCGTTCCATCACCTGCCGAGCGGCGGCGGGCATGATGCCCAGGCCATGGCGTCGTTGGGTCCGATGGGGATGATCTTCGTGCCCAGTGCAGGCGGCATCAGCCATGCTCCCCAAGAACTCACCCTATGGGAAGACTGCTGCCGCGGAGCGGATGTGTTGCTGCACTCCGTGCTGGATGGCGCCGGCTAGTCT
>JBDUEM010000382.1:0-5677 GCA_040002435.1 Bryobacteraceae bacterium | reverse complement strand
CCTCTTACAAAATGAAAGCACGAGTTCTGTCTGGCGTCCAACCTACCGGTAATCTGCACATTGGAAATTACCTCGGAGCACTGAAAAACTGGGTCAAAATCCAGTACGACTATGAGAGCATCTTCTGCATCGTGGATTTGCACGCCATCACGGTTTATCAGGATCCCAAGGAGTTGCGCAACAAGATCCGCGAAATAGCGGCACTCTTTATCGCCTCCGGCATCGATCCGAAACATTCCACGGTGATGGTGCAATCCTCCGTGCCCGCGCACGCGGAACTAGCGTGGATGCTCACTTGCGTCACCCCAATCGGCTGGCTCTACCGCATGACGCAGTTCAAGGCCAAATCGGAAGCCCAGGAGACAATCGGCGACGGACTGCTGCAGTATCCGGTGTTGATGGCAGCCGATATCCTGCTCTACCAGGCCGCCATCGTTCCCGTAGGTGACGACCAGTCTCAACATCTCGAACTCACCCGTGACCTCGCGCAGCGGTTCAATAGCCAGTACGGCGACACGTTCGTCATGCCGCAGACCAGCCTGCCTACCGTTGGCGCGCGCATCATGGGCCTGGACGAGCCCGATAAAAAGATGAGCAAGTCCGCCACTGGCACCGGCCACGCGGTGGGTCTGCTCGACCCAATCGATCAGGTGCGCAAGAAGATCATGCGCGCCACCACGGATTCTAATCCGGCCGTCGACTTCGAAACCATGGGCCCCGGGGTTGCCAATCTGCTTGCCATTTATCAGGCGTTCGCGGGCGTTACCGCTGACGAGATGAAGACGAAATTCGCCGGAATGCGTTATGGCGATCTGAAGAAATCCGTGGCGGAAATGGTGATCGCGAATCTCGAACCTCTGCAAGCCCGGTATCAGGAGATCGTTTCCGACCCCCAATACCTGGACGGCATCCTCGCCGACGGCGCCGCGCGTGTCGCCCCGATCGCGAACGCCACAGTGGACCTCGTGAAGTCCCGCATGGGTCTCTACACTTCCTGATATGAGTTCGTCGCCAGTAAATTTGCCGGCATACTGGCGGCTGGTTCGCAGCAACCGCAACTTCCGCCTGCTGTGGATCTCGCAAATGATCAGCGAGATTGGCGACTGGCTTTACATGGTCGCCATCTACAGCCTGCTTCTGGAATTGACCGGCAGCGCGAAAGTTGTGGCCTTCGCCTTCCTCCTGCAGGTGTTGCCGCAGTGTTTCGCCGCCCCAACCGCCGGGGTGGTCAACGACCGCATGAGCCGCAAGCGCGTGATGATCGCCACGGACTGGTGCCGCGCGGCCATTGTCTTCGCCATGATGTTCGTCCAGACCCGCGAACTGCTCTGGATACTGTATCTGCTGCTGTTCACGGAGACTATCTTCTGGGCGCTCTATGAACCGGCGCGCGGCGCTGTAATCCCCAGTATTACCAGCGGCGCGGAGCAACTGGTAGCCAACGGGCTCTCCTCCACCACATGGTCCTTCACACTAGCCATCGGTTCCGCTCTCGGTGGAGTGATCGCCGCCGTCTACGGCCGCAACACGGTGTTCGTGATCAATGCTTGTTCCTTTGTGATCTCAGCGCTACTGGTCCGCCGCATGAAGTTCGAGGAGCCGCACATGACGGATCTCCCCCCGCTGCGCGCCCGCGACTTGATCGACTTCTCTCCCATCGCCGACGGCGTCCGCTACGTTTCCAAGGACCGCCGTTTGCTCGCCACCATGTTCGTCAAGTGCGGCCTCGGACTCATGGGAACCAACTGGGTGCTGCTGCCCATCTTTGGACAGAAAATCTTCCCCATCTCCTGGGGCGGACTGGACCCCAGATCCAGCGGCATGCTGGGCATGAGCCTGTTAATGGGATGCCGCGGAATTGGCGCGCTCCTCGGGCCTCTGCTAGCCAGCATCTTCACGGGACTCGACGAGCGCAAATTCCGCGCAGGCATTCTGTGCGGATTCCTCATCGGCGCCACCGGATATATGTGCCTCGGCCTCTCACTGACGCTGCCATTGGCCTGCGCCTCCATCGTCCTCGCCCATTCGGGCGGCGCCATCGGCTGGGTATTTTCCACCACCCTGCTGCAGATCCATACCGACGACAAATTCCGCGGCCGCGTCTTCTCAGCCGAGTTCGCCTTCAGCATGTTCACCCTGTCCATCGTCAGCTACAGCGCGGGCATTCTTGCCGATCAAGGCGTCCCCGTGCGTACCCTGGCCCTCTGCACCGGAGCCCTTATTCTCGTCCCGGCTTTACTGTGGGCACTGGCGCTACGCTTGTGGCGCGATGCACCGCATGAAAGCCCTCAGCGACCGTAGGCACCACCAGCCGCGACGCCAGCAGATCGATAACAGCATCGGGCACCACGCGGGACCGGCGCAGATTCCGCTCTTTGCAAACCGCCAGCGGCACGTCGAAGAACAAGGCTTCCACGTCACAGTCGTAGAGGCGCCCCATGGCGATGTAAGGCCTCCGATCGCGCAGAGTCAGGTGCGTCGCATCCACGTAAGTCACCGGACGCCGCAGCAGCAGCCTGTGCCGCAGCAAGTAGCGCATGGATGCGAACACCTGCCCATGAATCGTCTGATTGGTAGCATCGTCAATCAGCAACTCGCGCACGGCATCGGAAGAAATGGAAGACACACCGAGATCCCGCAGATAGGTGGACTTACC
The DNA here is from genome assembly GCA_040002435.1 of Bryobacteraceae bacterium. Classification (GTDB taxonomy): domain Bacteria; phylum Acidobacteriota; class Terriglobia; order Bryobacterales; family Bryobacteraceae; genus JANXXV01. The sequence continues at coordinate 3,021 of JBDUEM010000382.1, read as the reverse complement.
CGAACCAGGCAGGCCCACCAGCACAACGATGCGGGGAATACTAGACGACGTACTTGCCTGCCTCCAGCAGCCGCTTTGCAATTCCACGCCGAAGCTCAATCGAGTTCACCGGCTCAAACTTGGTGAACCGCTTCAGCACCGCCAGGTTCATGCGCAGACTATCACCTTCGCTACAAGCTGCTACCACCGTCCGTGCGGACGACTCCACCTGCTCCATTGCCTCGCGCAGAAAAACCGCGGACATCGCCGCTGCGTTCGTTCCCCTGGACCCCAGCTTCTCAGTCCGCAGATAGACCGACTCCATGGCGAACGCGTTCATCAGCACGTCAGTAATTCCCGACAGAACTTCCTGCTGCTCTTCTATGGCGGTGAGGAACCGTTGATAGGCGACACCGAGCACAAACAACCCTGCCTTCTTCGCATTCGCAACCAGCTTCGCCTCTTCGTTTCCGCCCGCAACAGGCGCCGGTCCGCCCAACAACTCAGCCTGCAGCTTCTTAACGGCCTCCACCAATGGCAACTGCCCCCGCTGCGCCCGCTTCAGCATCATCCCGGTGGCCAGCAGACGGTTGATCTCGTTGGTGCCCTCAAAGATCCGGTTGATGCGCGAATCGCGGTAGGCCCGCTCCACGGCATAGTCCTGATGAAAGCCATATCCTCCGTGGATCTGTACGCCCTCATCCACCACGTAATCGAGCGCCTCGGATGCAAAGACCTTGATGTAGCTGCATTCGGTGGCGTACTCTTCCACCGATTTCAAAAGGTCCTGCCCAGCGGCCTGTTCCGCCTCAATCAACCCCACCACGCGATAGCTCATGGTCTCGGCCGCATAAGTTTTGATCGCCATCTCCGCCAGCTTGTGCTGAATCAGGCCGAACTCGGAGATGGATTTCCCGAACGCTTTCCGTTCCTGCGCGTACTTCAAGCAGGTGTGGATCACATTCTTGCAGCCGCCGACAGCGAATGGTCCCAGCTTCAAGCGCCCCAGATTCAGAATGTTGAACGCGATAATGTGTCCGCGCCCGATCTCCCCCAGCACGTTCTCCACGGGCACTTTCACATTGTCGAAATAGACCGCCGTGGTGGAGCTGCCCTTGATCCCCATCTTCTTCTCTTCGGCGCCCGGGCTCACGCCGGGAAACGCGCGTTCCACCAAAAAAGCCGTGAACTTCTCGCCGCCGATTTTCGCAAACACAGTGTACAGATCAGCACCGCCGCCATTGGTGATCCACATCTTCTGGCCGTTCAGAATATAGTGCGTTCTGTCTTCGCTCAAGTCGGCGCGCGTCTTCGCGGCCAGCGCGTCGGAGCCGGCCTGCGGCTCGCTGAGGCAATACGCACCCACCATTTCCACCGAGGCGAGCTTCGTCAAATACTTCTGCTTCTGGGCTTCAGTGCCATAGAGCATCACGGGCATGGTTCCAATACCGGCGTGCCCGCCGTGCCAGGCGGAATACGACCCGTCCCTAGCCACAACTTCAGCCACCATCATGGCGGAAGTGAGGTCCATCTCCATGCCTCCGAATCGCTCCGGCACCACCACCGCGGCCAGTCCAAGCTCCGCCGACTTTTTGAGAACGCTGACAGCAACCCCGGGCTCCTGATGCTGAATAGCCTCTAGATTAGGAAGCACTTCCCGATTCCAAAAATCCTCAGCGGTCCTGGCAATCGCCCGGTGCTCTTCGGTGAAGTCCTCAGGCGTGAAGATCTCCCCAGGTTGCCGTTGGTCTAATAGAAACGCGCCGCCCTTAGATCGAGGTTGAGCAACACCAGTAGTAGCCATTTATTCCTTCTCCCATGGACGGCGGACGCCCGCGTCCGCGCCGGACCCCCAGGTCCGGCCCGCCCAATCTCAGTGCAATGCCTCAAATATTCCAGCCGCGCCCTGCCCGCCGCCAACGCACATGGTAACCATCCCATAACGCGACCCGCGGCGCTTCATCTCCCGCAGCAGCGTAGCCGTAAGCTTAGCCCCAGTACAGCCCAGCGGATGCCCGAGAGCAATCGCGCCGCCGTTCACATTCACCTTCTCCGGATCAAGCCCCGCCTGCCGCATCACAGCCAGCGCCTGCACCGCGAAGGCCTCGTTCAGTTCAATCACATCGATATCACCCAACTTCAAACCCGCCAGGGCCAGCGCCTTTGGAATAGCCACCACCGGACCGATACCCATGATTTCCGGCGGCACTCCAGCCACCGCAAAGCTGACGAAGCGAGCCATCGGTTTCAACCCCAACTCTTCCGCCTTCGACTCCGACATCACCAGCGCCGCAGCCGCCCCATCGCTGGTCTGCGACGAATTCCCAGCCGTCACCGATCCCGCCGCATCAAACACCGGCCGCAACTTCGCAAGAGCCTCCAGCGAAGTATCCGCCCGCGGACCTTCATCCTTCTCAAAGACCGCCTTCTTCTCCCCGTCGACCGTCACCGTCGAGACATCCAGCGCAACAATCTCGTCCTGAAACTTACCCTCCGCCTGCGCGCGCAGCGCATTCTGGTGGCTGCGATAAGCGAAGCGGTCCTGGTCCTCGCGGCTGATGCCATACTTCCGCTGCAGCTCTTCCGCGGTCAAACCCATCCCCATATAGATCTGCGGATGGTTATCGACAAACCACGGATTCGGCGCGAATTTGTTGCCGGACATCGGGATCATGCTCATCGACTCTGTACCTCCCGCAATCACGATCTGCGCACCACCCGCACGAATGCGGTCCGCAGCCATTGCAATCGCCTGCAGTCCCGACGAACAGAATCGGTTGATGGTCACGCCGGGCACCATGTCCGGAAGACCCGCCCGCAAGCCGGCCACCCGGGCCATGTTCATTCCGGACTCGGCTTCGGGCATGGCGCACCCAAGAATCACATCGTCCACTTCATCGGCGGGAACTTCGCGGTACTTCTCCAACAGCCGCCGGATCACCACCGCCGCCATATCATCCGGCCTGGTATTCTTCAATGTCCCGCGGCCGGACTTCCCCACCGCCGTCCGCAAGCAATCCACCACCACAGCCTGTTCCATGA
>JBDUEM010000381.1:0-5684 GCA_040002435.1 Bryobacteraceae bacterium | reverse complement strand
ACTAGTCATCCCTTCTATCCATATGTCACGAAGGCCATGGATCTTAGTGTCATCAGAGCGGGTTGTCTGGCGCAACCTACGTCAACCTATTGCATCGACACCAGCATATTGAGAGGTCCGGCGGCTTTTTTCATAGCTGGAGGCGGAATGGGACTTGTTGGTAGTTCGAAGGGCATTTCCCCGACGCTAACTGAGATTAACCTTTCTGCCGTTCCGATAGCCCTATACTACTCGCTGAATGGCTCAGGCTCAACGCCAATCGTTGATGGCTGTCCGACAACGATCACCGTTCGCCAGTGCTTCCAGCAACTGCTCAGCACTGGTACCAATAATTGGCGAGGCCAAGGCGTTACCGGTGTCCGGTTCTTCTTTACTTTGGCGGGCGGGTACTATAGCACTCCATTTGACTCCGCTGGAAACGTGCAAACAGCTTGGACGCAAAATCTGTATCAATTTTTCGCTGATCTTCGTAGTTACGGTATTCAACGAGTTACGCCCACGCCGGTGTTTGATACATGGTCGGGTCCGCCGAGCATGCTTCAAACACGGACAATGAACACCTGCTTCGATATGTACGGGGTTCCCACTAAAACCTTGACTCTGAGTTTTGTTCCTTGGCTGCCCTACGGACTCGACCCATTGGACAGTTATTACCCGGACAGGACCTGCGGCAATGGCACATACCGCGATGGTGCTCAGACTCCCTCCGATATTTTCTGGGGCTGGAGCCGATTTGTCAACCTCATGAACACGGTCATGGCACAGGCGCACACCGCAACCCTGATAATAAACGCACTCGACTACTATCAGGAGTCTAACATGCAGTTTACTGTCGAGGGCCGTATGATCTACGACAATTACCGCTCCGTGGATGTCCTTCAGTCGCTCCGTGATCGAATGACGGCAAATGGCTTTGACAGCGGGCGCGTTGCCCCTTCGGCGAATGGTCCTCCTAAACCAAGTCCAGCGTCCGGCCATTGTGGATCTTGGTACGGCGATTCCGCATTGGTCCTCAATCTGTCGGAGTTGGTCGGCGCGATTGCTGGCCCATTGTCGAAGTTCGGGGCGCCGCCGGGACATCCGGATATGGGAGGTGAGTTATCGTGCTACAACCCAAACTACCCGAACAACGATGCAGACACTTCCGGTACCATGCCTTCATTGCCAGTTTGGCATTCGCCTCCAACTTTCATCGATATGCATTCTCAAAAAACTTATCTGGGTTTGAACGATACGGGCGACTTTGCTAAGACATTCTATTCTGATATCTGGGCTTTCTTAGTCGCCCGAGGCCTGTCGGGTAACTACGTGGTATTCGGGGAGACCAATCCGGTGAGCAGGCCTGGGTGTGATGAATATACCGTTCAGCAGGCTGACGCTGCAATGAACGGAGTGCAAGGGAGCATCAATGGGTATAAGAACAGCCTGCTGTATGCTAACCATGCCAGCAGCGTCGTTATGCGGCCGTGGCAGCGAACTGAATATGGCTACACGTGCACGCCGAACCCGAATATGATAAATCCACCTTTTAACAGTTTTTTGCCGTAATCAGATTCAGGAACATTTGGAGCATCGCTTGTACAGAAACCTAGCACTCTTCGTCATACTTCTAGGCAGTAGCACCTCGTGCCTAAGCCAAGTGGATCAGGGCAGCATCAACGTCCTCGTTCTGAACGACGCCGGTCAACCGGTCCCCGGAGCGACGCTGACCTACACTAAAATGGCTGAGTACACCCGCGACCCGGACGGCCGCCGGGTTGTCAAGAACGTAGGTTTTACCAAAACGGCAACAGCAGGTTCGGATGGTAGGTCTGTTTTGTCGGGCTTGGCCGGTGGAAGATATGACGTGTGTGCCAATGGCATATCTCCCGCTAATATAGGCGGTTGTGAGTGGGACGGCGGCGGGGTAGTTGTGTTGTCACCTGGACAAAAGGCAGAGGAAATGGTTCGCCATGTTCACGATGCAACCATAATAACGTTTCAAGTTCATGACCCTAACGAGCGGGTTGATGTACCGGACGCAAAAGGACAGCTAACCGCCAATCGCCGGTTCTTCCTGGGGGTGGTCGTGCCTTCTGGTGCATATCATCGGGCAGACCTTGTTTCGACGACAGCGTCGCTAAAAGTATTTCGTGTGGCGGTTCCGAAGAAGGTAGCACTCCGCCTCTTCATTGACTCAGAGGTGAGTATCTCTGACACGGCAGGAAATCGAATTGAGACGTCCAAACCGAGCAGCCTCACACTTCAAGCGAATGGTGCTTCCGAGTTGACGGTGGATCTTAACTTACAGTAACGAAAATTTATACAGGAGGCCACAGCATACGCCCATGCCAAGAATTTATAACGAATTTCTTATATTGTTTTTCATAATCTCGCTCTTCCCCGTTCTCGGCCAAACACCATCCATCTCTCCTAATGGAATCGTGAACGCGGCATCTTTCGCAAACCATCCCGATCTGGGCACGGTGCTCGTAGGGCGAAGCATTTTCACAATCTTCGGACGAAATTTAGCTGTTACAACCGAGACGGCCAGCGGCACTCCGCTGCCAACGATGCTAGGGGGATCGTCCGTCCTGGTGAATGACTCGTTGGCGCCGTTATTTTACGCCTCTCCGGGTCAAATCAATTTTCAAGTTCCGTCCACGGGTCAGAGAAGCCCCTATTCTGTACGGGTGCGCAGCGCAGCAGGCACCAGCGAAGCCGTGATTGCGCAAGGAGCGCAAGCCGCTCCCGGAATATTCACTCAATCCTCGGGGGCGTGCGGGCCGGGCGCCATACAAAACGTAGCCTCCGACGGAACGGTTACCCTAAACACCATGGGGCAAAGCGCCTCTCCCGGCAGCTACATTTCCGTCTACGCAACCGGTCTCGGCCCCGTGTACTTTCCGCCGCTAGACGGAATGCCCGCAAAATCCGACCCAATCTCTCCAGCCCAAGCCGGCGGCATCGGCCAACTTGGGCTGGACGGATTTCAACAAGCCGCCGTAGTCCAATTTTCCGCACTCGCTCCGGGTTTCGTCGGTGTAAACCAATTGAACATCCTTATTCCTGCGGATGCTCCGGAGGGCTGCGAGGTGCCCCTGCGGCTAGTTGATTGGGCCAGCACCAGTCAACCGGTAACTATCAGCATTCGACGCGGGGGCGGACCGTGCCAGAATCCACCGCTGGCACGCATAGGGTTCGCCATGTGGCGGAAGGTCACCACAACCGGCCCGAAGGCTTCCGATTCCTCCACAACAGAGGCATTCTCGGCCTCGCTCTTTGAAGCACCCGAAAGTTTGGTAGCGCGTCCACAAAGCCAACGCCAACTCCAACCAGGTGGTGTCCGTAACGGAGGGACGTCCTTCACAACAGAACTCACCTGCCTGGGGACGAGCATTAAAGTTCTCGAAGCTGGCCCGCTCACGTTAAAGGGCCCATCCGGCAATGCGATTACCTTACTGCCCAGTTCCGAGTCTGGACAAATCGTTTATCAGACATCTCTTCCGGCAGGCACGCTGCAGCCTGGCGCACTTCAGATCACCTCTGCTGGTTCATCCGCGATCGGCGCATTCCAATCCGCGATCTTATATCCGCAGCCGATCCACATAACAACCACGCTTGTGCCCGGAACGATGATCAGTTTCGTTCAGCCGTTTCGGGTAGAATGGACCGGCGGCACCTCCGACACAGTCGTGCGCATACAGTTGGTCTCTACAATACCGTACTCGCCTCCCCAGAGTTCAAATTGGGAATTTGCTGCCCTAGCCAGCGCGGGTTCTGCAACGTTGCCGCTCATGGAACTCCTTCCCGGCAGATTCTCGCTACCAGTCTTTCCCTCCGACCAGATGAGCGTAATCGTGCGCGTGAGCCCACTGACGAACGCCGGCACGTTCACGGCTTCCGGCCTCAGTCGTCCCGCGACGCACGATTGGGAATACGAATACCGCTTCACCGGCCTTTCCATGCGCTAGCGTAGGTAGCGGCCGCGGTATCGAACGAGCGGGCGTGGCGGCGGGCGACCGTATCTTGACGCATCCACTTCATCATTCGTGATGGCATTGGATATCGCGAATCCGGTCAGGGCTAATAACCAGGAGAACCCAAAAAAGAACAGCACGCCGGCTCACTCCGCAGCTCGATCAAGTGACGCTGACCAAGGGGGACCAGACGGCGGCACCGGCGGTGGTCAACGCCACGGGCCAGACCTTGATTGGCACGGTGATCAAGGATAAATTTAGCGCCACGATGTATAAGGCGACGGCTGCTTTGAGCGGCATCGCCATGGGTACGGATGTTGTCTCTTCAGTCATAAAATTCTCTCATTGACGGGCGGTTTTTCGGCCTGTCTTTTCGGGCTTAGAGTAAGACCGGGGCTGCCGGGATTGCGTTTATTTTGTTATGTTGTTGATTTAGTGGCGAAGATAGGTTGAAGAAAAGTTGGACTGGTGGCGATCGTGAAAATTCAAGGATTGCGACTCCAGTCCCACGATTGACGCTTGGACCTATGATAGTGGAAGCGTGCCCAAGGAACGACAGCACCGGCGGACAGCCAAGAAACTCACTGGGATAGTGCCTGGGGATAATCTAGTCCACGCCCCTAGAGAATTTGTCATCGAAGTAAGCACAGATCGTTATTTATGGGTTCGCCGCGTTATCCTACTGATTGCCTTCTCAGTCCTTGCGTTGTCGACGGGAGAATTCTTGGGGTTCTTCCAAACAGTTGACTATAAAGAGCCGCTCGTTCTGGTAGTTCCGTCTGTTGCTGGTGCCGCTCTAGCAACTTGGGCCGCTGTGGAAGCGTATCGTTCGAGGCGAACTCCTACGGAGATCGAGCGTGTGCCTGCAACAAACACCGCGCATGCGGCCGAATCAACGGTCTTGCTACGTGCCCTCGAAGTCTTCGGCGATAGCGAGCGAGCGCTAAAGTGGATGCGAGAAGCCAATCCCGCACTCAAGAACCATACCCCTCTTCACGCCATTCAGACGGATGACGGCCGCAAGGAAGTGCTGAACATTCTGGGACGCATTGAGTACGGCGTTATTAGCTAATGCGGGTTTACCGCGTCTGCAGCCAGACATCCGTGCTTGGACGGGGAAGGACCCCGGCTGTATTGGGGGACGTTGGAATAGCCCTGGAGTAAGAGTCGTCTATTCGTCCAGTTCTCTCGCCCTTGCAATTATAGAGACGAGAGTTCATCTGAAAACACCTCCACTTGACTACATCAGGCTTACGATCGAAATACCGGACACAGCTTTTGCGCCCGCAGAAATCATCCCGGCGAGCTTGGATGCGTCTTGGCGCACAAACGTATCGATCACGCGCGCCGCGGGCGATGCACACTTCGGCAGCACACCCTTGGTTCCGTTACGAGTTCCCTCGGTCGTTGTGGATATTGAGTGGAATCTATTGTTCCATCCTGATTGGGGAACGTCTCACGTGTCTGTCGTCGAAATCGCCTCAATCGAACTGGACCTGCGGATGTGGAGTTGAGTTATCGGAAGTTGCTATTCGACCCAGACGGGCGGCGAGTTGTCGAGAATGTGGGTTTTACTAAAACGGCAGGAGCGGACGGGAAGTCGGTTGTGATGGGATTACCACGTGGGACGTATGATGTGCGCGCTTACCCCATATTGCCGGCGCAGATCGGCGGTTGCGAATGGGACGGCGGCGGGGTCGTGGTATGGTCACCTGGACAAAAGGC
>JBDUEM010000380.1:0-5697 GCA_040002435.1 Bryobacteraceae bacterium | reverse complement strand
TCAGCATGAGTCTGAATGTACCATGAGCTATACGGAGGATTCGATTGCGTTATGTTATTTCCGGTGCGGCCGGCTTCATTGGCTCGCATCTCTGCGAGTTTTTACTGGACGACGGCCACAGCGTGGTGGGCCTCGACAACTTCATTACCGGATCGGCAAGAAATATAGAGCATTTAAAAAGTAACCCTAAGTTCGAATTTCATAGCGTCGACGTGACGCGGACGTTTGAAATTGGCGGCAACATTAATGCCGTAATGCATCTGGCATCGCTGGCCAGCCCGAAGGATTACCTGGCCCATCCGCTGGAAACTCTGGAATCCGGTTCCAGCGGCACGCGCAACATGCTGGATCTCGCTCTGCGGCACAATGCCACCTTCCTGGTTACCAGCACTTCGGAGTCTTATGGCGATCCGCTGGAGCATCCGCAGGTGGAAACCTATTGGGGCAACGTGAATCCGGTCGGCACACGTTCCTGTTACGACGAAAGCAAGCGCTATGCCGAGGCACTCACAATGGCGTATCACCGCGTTCACGGCATGAAGACCAATATTGCACGCATCTTCAATACCTATGGTCCCCGCATGCAATTAAAGGACGGCCGCGTGGTCCCGGCGTTTCTGGATCAGGCGCTGCAGGGCGAGCCGATGACCATTTTTGGCGATGGCTCACAGACGCGCAGCTTTTGCTACGTGTCGGACCTGGTGCGCGGGTTGTATCTGCTTTCGCAATCGGACGAGCGCTATCCTGTGAACCTCGGGAACCCCATGGAGATGACCATTCTGGAATTCGCCGAGCATATTCAGCGGCTGATGGGCAGTGACGCCAGGCTCGAGTTTCAGCCGCTTCCTGATGATGATCCGAAGCGGCGCCGACCCGACATCGGCAAAGCACAGAGGATCCTCGGTTGGGAGCCGGTTGTACCTTTGGACGAGGGCCTTCGCGAAACGATCGAATACTTCCGCAATTTGCCCCGCTAAACGGCGAGGGCCCAAATCTTGCCTGCGGCCGATTTTCCGAGAGGAATCGACCGCCCATCGATTTGCAGCGTGATGGTGTCGTCATAGTTACGGGCCATCACTTGAAACTCTGCGCCAGGGTGGATGCCCAGGCCGTTCAGATACTCGAGCAATTTGCGGTCACGCTCAAAGACGCTGACGACGGTAGCGGCGGTTTCCGGCTCGAACTCATCCAGAGGCCGCCAGCCCCGGCGGCGTTTCTCTTCCGGCGTGTCGTAACCCACTCGATTGCCGTGTGGGCATGCCTCGCCATTTCCCAGCTTTTCCTGCAATTTGCGTTCGAACTCACCGGATACGGCGTGCTCTAATTGCTCGGCTTCCTCATGCACCTTGTACCATTCCATGCCGAAAATTTCCGTCAGCATGCGTTCAATTAAGTGATGCCGGTTCAACACGCGATTTGCAATTTCGCGCCCGTCCGGGCTTAGTCCGATCCGGCCTTCCCCATCGACATCGATCAGCGAATCGCGTTTCAGCCGCTTGATGGCCATGGTAACGGCGGGCGCAGAAACGTTCAGCCAACGCGCCAGCGTTGCCGCGATCACAGTTTCTCCTTCCGACTGCGCCTCGGCAATTGCCTTCAGATAGTTCTCTTTGGAGATAGTGATCTTCACCGCTTTTCGATTGTAACAAGGCCCTCCGCCGTGGCATTCTCAAAAGTACATATGTTTCCACCGAAACTCTTGTTTGGCTTTGCGGCAGCCTTTACCTGTGTGCTGTTCGCCGATGAAAAACCCGATCTGGCCGTCATTAACCGGATCAAAGCCGAAGCCTTTGAGAATTCCAAGGTCATGGATCACGCCTTTTATCTCACGGATGTTTACGGCCCGAGACTAACAAACACACCGGAATACAACGCGGCGGCCGAATGGGTTTCGAAGCGCTTGACGGGCTATGGACTTTCGAACGTCGCGCTGGAGAAGTGGGGCCCTTACGGCCGTGGCTGGTCTTATAGTAAATACTCCGGTCACATGCTGGAGCCGCGCTATGCCCCGCTAATCGGTTTCCCGTTGGCTTGGAGCAAGGGGACGGACGGCCCGGTGACAGGAGAGGCCTTCTACGCGCCTATTCGCACCGAGGCGGACCTCGCCAAGTGGAAAGGCAAACTGAAAGGCAAGATCGTGCTAATTGACGCTTCCCGCGAGCTTGTTCCGCAGATGGCGGCGCCGGGAAAGCGGTTTTCCGACGCTGAGCTTGCCGCCGAAGGCCTGGCTCCGCAGCCTTCCGCTACTACCCCGGATCCGGTCGCCGCCGTTCCAGGCACACCGTCCCGCGCGGAGATCCAGAAATTCCGGACGAAGGTCCGGCAGTTTCTGCTGGAGGAACAGGCGCTCCTCGTCGTGCAGATTGGACGCGGCGACGGCGGAACGGTGTTCGGTCAGAACAGCGGTACGCGTGAGATGACGGACGCAGTCGGTCTGCCCACGGTGGCTTTGACGGCCGAGCACTACAACCGCATCGTACGCCTGCTGGATCATAAGATTCCAGTGAAGCTGGAGTTCGATATCAAGACGAGCCTTTACGAAAACTCGCTGGATAGCTTGAACATTGTCGGAGAGATCCCAGGCGGTAAGAAGAAAGACGAAGTGGTAATGATAGGCGCGCATTTTGATTCGTGGCAGGGCGGCACAGGCGCCACCGATAACGCGGCCGGCAGCGCCGTCGCTATTGAAGTGATGCGTATCCTGAAATCGCTCAACTTGAAGATGGATCGCACGGTGCGGATCGGTTTGTGGAGCGGGGAAGAGAGTGGCCTGCTGGGATCGAAGGCGTACGTGAAGATGCATTTTGCCGATCCCGAGAAGATGAAGCTGTTGCCGGAGCACGCAAAGCTCGACGCCTATTACAACCTCGACAACGGCACAGGAAAAATTCGCGGCATTTATCTGCAGGGAAATGACATGGCGCGGCCGATTTTCGAATCGTGGTTTGTGCCGTTCAAGGACCTGGGCGCGGGAACGGTCACCATTCGCAATACCGGCGGGACCGACCACCTCTCGTTCAATGCCGTAGGATTGCCTGGTTTCAATTTCATGCAGGATCAGATTGAATATTCCACGCGGACCCACCATTCGAACATGGATGTTTATGACCGGCTGCAGAAGGCGGATCTGATGCAGGCCGCGGCGATCATGGCCACTTTCGTTTATCAGACGGCCGTAAGAGATGAGATGATGCCGCGCAAGACGCTGCCGAAGCCCCAGCCTGCCACGCCGGCCGCCGCGCCTGACAAGGCGCCGGAAGAGGGAAAAAAACCCGTAACTTCGGAAGGGAATTAGCCCTCCCTCCCCCTTTCCCGGAAGACCAGACCGACAGCATAACGTAAGATTGTCTGGTGGAGGCGCACGCGCAGGATGAGGCTCTTTCGATTTTTTTCAGTGTGCGGCCCCGTCTCTTCGGAATCGCTTATCGCATGCTGGGAAGTGTTGCCGAGGCCGAGGACGTCGTACAGGACGTTTGGCTGCGTTGGCAGTGTGCGGATCGCAGTGTAGTTCGCGACGCGGCGGCTTTTCTCGTCACGACGACAACTCGATTGGCCATTAACGTCATCCAGTCCGCACGCTCACGCCGAGAAACGTATATCGGGCCGTGGCTGCCTGAGCCCGTAGCTACCGGTTCCGATCCAGGATTGGGAGCCGAGCGCGCCGAGGCATTGCAACTGGCGGTCCTGATGCTGTTGGAGAAACTTACTCCGGCGGAGCGAGCCGCGTATGTGCTCCGCGAAGCATTCGACTACCCACACCGGCTAATTGCCGAAATACTGCAATTGAGCGAAGCCAACACGCGGCAGATCGTAACGCGCGCCCGTACGCACATCGCCGAAGGGCGCCGCGCGCAAGTGAGTTCAGCCGAGCAGCGGCGTCTTCTGGATACTTTCATCGCCGCCGCGCAGAAAGGAGATATCGCCGCGCTGGAAGGTTTATTCGCATCAGACGTCGTCTCCTACTCGGACGGCGGCGGAATCGTGCGCGCGGCACAGAAAGCAATCATTGGCCGCGAGCGCGTTGCGCAGTTTATCACGGCGTTTTCGTCCCATTACTGGACCGGCGTGACGCTCTCCCTTGTCGAGGCAAACGGACAGGCATGTATGCTGCTGTTGCGGGACGGCGCCGTCTCTGGGCTGGCGACCATAGACGCCTCCGACCAAGGCATCGACCAAATCCTCTGGATCATGAGGCCGAGTAAGCTCACTGCGATTTCCCAGACTCTTCAGCGACGGTGAGCGGCTACTGCCACCTTCCGGGCAGCGCAGCCGCAGGATCGGAAACCGACTGGAATTTCAGCAACCGTACAACGTCGCTGTTTCGAATCGCGGCCAGCGGCATGAAGCCCGCGTCTATCAACGCTTCCGCGGTTTCTTCCGTTATGGCAATCTCGGCGCACGGAAATGCTTTACTCTCGCCGTCATCTTCGTAGGTGTAGATGGGCAAGTTTGAGATCTCCTGCACCATCCCCGGCCTCAGCTGCCAACCGTAATTCGTAAACGCTTCGCCAATCAGCATAGCCGCAAAGTACGCCGCGCTTCCGAACAACATGCACTTCGCGTTCGGCTTCCCGCTGATCTCTTCGAAGTCGAATGTTTCACAAGGAACCGCCGCCTTCCCGTAAGGCATCCGTACTAAAACCCGCGGCAGGGCCAGTCCGGCTTGTCCGGCCTCTGCCGTTTGCCGGAATGCCTCCCATTCTGCACCGCCGCCCAGCAGGGACCCGTCGGCCTCAGCCAGGAAAGGGGCTTGGGCCTTCAATGCAATCCTACTCATCAAACCCAACGCCGTCAGGTCACCGCTGCCGAACGCATAGTTTCCTGCCATCACCGCCCATGGATCCGACCGCTGCACCAGCATCCGATACACATCGTCGATGCTAGACACCAGCTCTTCCTTCGTTACATCGATGAGGTAGATCTTCAACTCGGTACCGGTTTCCAGCCGCTGCACCAGGTAATGGACGGTGCGCCAGGCCGCCTCAACCGCTTTGAAATTCGCGTTCTTTAGAATCACGCGCATCACATCCGAGGCGATCTCGTCCACTTGCCGGATTAGCTCGGGAGCCCGTGGGTCCTCCTTCGGCGCCAGGCTGGATCGCATAGCGTCGTCGATAAAGTCCTGTAGATCATCGGTGGCTCGCGCCGGTTTGGCGGCGGCGCCTGACTCGCCGGCAATCAAATCGAGCAGGCTTCCAGAGAACGCGGGCATCGGGGCAGGCTTCTCTCCCAGCAGATCCCGCGCCGCTTCCGCAAACGTATCGGGGTTGCTCAACTTTCCACGAGCCTCGCGAAATTCAGTGAACGCGGGATAGGTGGCGTAAATGTGATCGGGTTGAAAGTGATCAAGGCTGCCGATCCGTAGTTTCCCCGTGGGAAGCTCGATGGTTACATCGAGCTTCGCCAGGATCTCCTCAAAGTTGTCGCGATCAATCAGGATAGGCTTGCGGGACGCTACCGGCGCCCGGTCGCTCGCGCCCTTGAAATCGCCCAGAAGGGCGATGCGAAACGGCTCGTCTTCCTCCACTTCACGGAAATCGGAAGCGGATTCTGCTTCAATATGGAAGGCGACCCGGTCTTTTGATAAGTTTGGCATGATCTGGAACCCGTATCATCATACCCGGTGTAGCGCCAATCGTCGAGCGAGAGCTCAGCGAGACGGGCAGCCGCACCAATGCCAGTCGAGGTTCAGGGTGA
>JBDUEM010000379.1:0-5718 GCA_040002435.1 Bryobacteraceae bacterium | reverse complement strand
CGATCCGCGCATTCTGGAGCGCGTAGCCCGCATCCTGCTGAACAGCGACGACAAAGAAAGCGCGGAACGGGCGCTGAAGTACTCCCGGCGGTTTGAAGAGCTCATGCACATGCTGAACAAGGAAGAGCCACCGACCGCGGCTAATAAGGCGCTGCGCGCCGAGGAGATCGATAAAGCCATTGGCCGGTCTCTGGTGTTCCAGGCGCGTGCTACCGGCAACATGGGAAAGACCGCCGAGGCACTGGTGCTGGCCAACAAGGGTTTTGACACGTATCCCTCAGCGGAATCGGCACGGGAGATTGGGAAATGGCTGGTGAAGCAAGGCAAAGAGGCAGAAGCCATTCCCCACTACGCCGACGCTTTCGCACTGGCCGATTCGGACCGGCTGAAAGATCGCGTAAAACTCGCCGAGCTCTATCGCAAGGCAAAGCATTCTGAAGTTGGGCTGGGCGATATTGTGCTGGAGGCGTTTGACCGGACCGACGCCTTAATGGCGGCCCGTACAGATGCGCAGAGGCAGTTGGACCCGAACGCCACCTTAACAAATGCCATGGATTACACCGTTACCGGGCTGGACGGCAAGAAGCTGCAGTTGTCTTCTCTACGCGGCAAGGTGGTGATCATGGACTTCTGGGCTACCTGGTGCGGGCCGTGCCGCGGACAGCATCCCCTGTACGAGATAGTGAAACAGAAGTATGCGGCGAACAAGGACGTCGTGTTCCTGGCCATCGCTACGGATGAAGAGCAGGCGCTGGTCGACCCCTTTCTTACCGCGCAGCAGTGGAGCAAGAACAACGTCTACTTTGAAGACGGGCTCTCGAACTTCCTGAAGGTGTCGTCTATTCCAGCCACTTTGATTATGGACAAGCAGGGCCGTATCTATAGCCGGATGAATGGCTTTCTGCCGGACCGGTTCGTTGCCATGCTGACCGACCGGATTAAAGAAGCCCTGGAGGTCCGCTAGTTGCACTTTCGCCGTGTGATCTGGATTGTGTTGGACAGCGTCGGTATCGGCGAAATGCCGGACGCGGCGGCCTACAGCGATGTGGGCAGTGACACGCTGGGCAACATTGCCCGGCAGCGCTCCCTGCATCTGCCGAATCTCTGCCGGCTGGGTCTTGCGAACATCAAGCCGCTGACCGGACTGGAAGCGGCCGCAGCGCCGGTGGCCGCGTTCGGAAAGTGCGCACTCGCTTCGCCGGGCAAGGACACAACCACAGGGCATTGGGAGATGGTGGGCATCCACCTGGAGAAGCCCTTTCCTTTGTTTCCGAACGGGTTTCCGCCGGAGGTGATGGACGAGTTTGAGAGCCGCATCGGCCGCCGTTCGTTGGGAAATTGTTCTGCATCGGGAACGGAGATTATCAAGGAACTGGGCGCGGAACACGTGCGGACCGGGTCTCCGATCGTCTACACTTCGGCCGACAGCGTGTTTCAGGTTGCGGCGCATGAAGACGTGATTCCGCTTTGGGAACTCTATAAGATCTGCGAGACCGCGCGCGGGATTCTGCGAGGTCCCTATGAAGTCGGCCGTGTGATTGCGCGCCCGTTCACCGGCTCCCCGGGCGCGTTCACACGCACCCCGAACCGCCACGACTACGCAGTTCCGCCCCCGAAGGACATGCTGCTGGATCAACTGGACGCACGGGGCATTCCGGTATTTAGCGTAGGCAAAATCTTCGATGTGTTTCTGGGCCGTGGAATTCGCGACCAGGAAAAGACGAAGAGCAATGCCGATGGGATGGCGAAAACCCTGGAAGCGATGGCAGACACTTCCGACGGTCTGATCTTCGTCAATCTGGTGGACTTCGACCAGCAGTTTGGCCATCGGAACGATGTGGCGGGATACGCAGGCGCATTGGAAGAAGTGGACGCATGGCTGCCCACTCTGGACGCGGCGCTCCAACCGGGCGATCTGGTGATCCTCACGGCGGATCACGGCTGCGATCCCACTACCCCGGGCACGGATCACAGCCGTGAGTACGTTCCCTTGCTGGCCTACGGACCAGGTACGGCGGCCTCCGTCAATCTCGGCACCAGGGCGACGCTCTCCGACATCGGGCAAACAGTCGCGGAGAACTTCGGCGCACGGCTGAGCAAAGGTGCCAGTTTTCTCGCTCTGTTAGGCTGAAGGTAGTGCGCCTTGCCTGTATCGTATTCTCCCTGACGCTGATCAGTTGCACGGCGCTGCATCCGCAGAGTCTGGCTTTATCGACAAAAGAGATCACCATCCGGCAAGCAGCCGGTGGACCCTTAGGAGTAGGGCGGTCCGTGCGCGTGGGCGCAGCGGGCGATGCGGGCGAATGGACGGCCGCCATCACGGGCGACGGTGATCCCTCGTGGGTCTATCTCTCAGCGGCCAGCGGTAAACTCCCGGCGTCGGTATACATTGGGCTTGTAAACTGGCGGGCCGAAGCACAGAAGGCCGGCCGCTACACTGCCACCGTAAAGTTTTCCGCGAACGGCGCTTCGGAATCCGTGAAGGTGGATTGGACTGTGGTGGACAGCGCTCCTGGTCCGAAGTTCACCTACCTGGCAGGTCCCGCCGGATGCGAGACACCAGCCGGGTATCCCGATGCGGCTCTCTGCAATCCGCTGGACCAATCCGCGATAGGCCAGTTCGTGAAGCCGGCTCCAGGCGCGACTTATGTTGATCCCAACTTCGGAGCAAAGATCAAAATACTGACCGGGACGGGAATCCACCATACCTACTCCACGCCGAATCCGCTCAGCGCCAATAACACCTATCTGATGACGTTTCCCGCCGACGGCACCTTCGACATTCTGTCGGCGGCGACCGGCAAAACGGTGAAGCAGCGCGTCGAGGGAAACCAGAATTACTTTTGGGACGCCAACGACGACGAAGCCTATTACACGCTGGACGGAGCCGCGATTTTCAGATATGGAGTGAAGCGCGGGAAGCGGACGAAAGTAGCTGACTACAGCAAAGCGCCTTACAAGTTCACTGCCATCGCACGCGGAGGCACCGGCGACACTTCGAAAGACAATTGGATTTCCTTTTTCGCGGACAATGAGAAACAGGTTTGCGCTCTCGATATCACCGGCGTGAAAACATACTGCGCGGACTACGCTAAGATTTCCGGACCGCCGCTGGGCAAGATCGATTACAGCCTCATCAGCAAGGGCACCGATAAGATCAGCGGCAAGCGCTATGTGATTTTAGTAGCGGCCGGCACCGCGCCGGCCTTTTACTCGGTAAATGCGGAATCGGGGAAACTGGACTTTGCCTTTCGCGGCCCGGAAGATCTGGAGAAGGGCGGGAATCACGATGGTGCCTGCGATCCCGGTGAAAAGTGCATGTATCCTTCGCATGCCGACACGCTGGAGGATTCCGCCGGTATTCAGTACCTGGTGTACAACAGCCAGACGGAAGTCCCCTGTGAAGTTTCGATAGCGACTTACCAGCTAAACCGCGGGCCTAAGCTGATGGAACCGGCAATTCTGGGCGGCGGGCGCACGAAGGTGATGACGCTGTGGAAGTGCCCGTTCCCGAACAGTCCGGGGCCCGACGATCACGTGGCCTGCGCCAAGAAGGCGCCCTATTGCGTAATCTCGACCGTGCCTCCGCTGCGCGCGGCCTCGGATGCGCCGCTGCGCTTTGCGCACACTACCGAGATCCTCATTTTCCGCGAGAACGGGCTCGAGGTGCGCAGGCTGGCACAGACGCGGAGCGTGCCTTTGCGCGAGGAAGGCGGAGAAAGTTACTGGTCGCAATCGCATGGTTCCATCGCCAATGACGCTTCTCTCATCATCTTCGATTCCAACTTCGGCCAAGCCAACGCGCAGCGCGTAAACGTGCTGGAAACGGGCATAGCAAAGAGATAGGCCTGCGCTACAATTGAGGATCACATGCGCACCCCCCTCATGGCTGGCAACTGGAAGATGTACAAGACGGTAACGGAGACGTCCGCGTTTTTTGAAAAATTCAACCCGCTGGTTACGGGCGCCAAACATTGCGAGATCGCGATTTGTCCCACGTATGTGAACCTGGCGGCGGCGGTGCAGGCGACTGCGGGAACCAACATCGGAATCGGCGCACAGAATCTGTATTGGGCCAAAGAAGGCGCTTTCACCGGCGAGATATCCGGGGAAATGTTGAAGTCCATTGGATGCCAGTGGGTACTGGTAGGACATAGCGAACGGCGGCAGTATTTCGGCGAGACCAACGAGTCGGTGCAAAAGCGCACGCTGGCCGCTTTGGAAGCGGATCTGCGGCCGATTGTCTGCGTCGGTGAACGTCTGGAAGAGCGCGATGGCGGCTGGACCGAGGCGGTGCTGCTAGAACAGTTCAAGCATGGCATCGGCGGGCTGTCCGTGGATCAGTTCGCGCAGATCGTGATTGCCTACGAACCGGTTTGGGCCATCGGCACCGGAAAGACAGCCACGCCGGCCATGGCGGCCGATGCGCACCGCATCATACGCGAGCAGGTCCGGCTGCATTTCGGGCTGGAAGCATCGCAGAGCACACGCATTCTCTACGGAGGCAGCGTGAAGCCGGACAACATCAAGACTCTCATCGCGCAACCGGAAGTGGACGGGGTGCTTGTGGGCGGCGCCAGCTTGGATCCAATTTCATTTGCTTCGATCGTCAATTTCTGAAATATTCAAGCTTCTTTCTTAGTTCCAATAAACTCCGACGGCCTCCGTTTGTTAATCAATTAGATCGGGCGGCCCCGTAGTGCATAGCCGCTTATCACCTGAAATTCGTATTGTGAATCCGCCTCTTCGTGTATAGCGTTATTTACTATGAGGAGGAAAAACGATGACTGCCAGCGATTACGTAAAGGAATATAACTCGATTACTGTACCCGGCTTTGTTCCGCTATCTGGTGGAACAGTCAAACTGCAGGGTCTGGGCGTGATCTACGCTCCCGTACTGGAGTATTCCAACGTCAAGCACAACATGTATAGCGGGCACACCTGGTCCGAGCGCGAGGAGTTCAAGGACCACGTTGCCTATTCGTTTTTCCCACGCGGGCTAAGCAGTCCAACTCCGATGTAACATCATCCGATCCTGTCCGGCTACCCGGAGTTAGGCGCAACTGGCGAGATTTCCATTGAAGGCGTTCATGACTGGTTTGGCGGCAAGGGAACGCCGGGATTGTTACGCCAGTTGATTCTACTGGCACAGTTACCTGATTGATGCGCAAGGAAAGGCTGTTGCTCCGGTTCCGGAAGTTGTCTCGAAATATCTTGGGATCGATTGCAACGCTTTGGTCGGCAATTACCTTGCCGGAAGTTCCCGGGCATCGGAGTTGAGCCGACTACTCCGGAGGAAAGTTACGTCAACAAGGCGAGTCCGGCCGCTGCGGGCCTGACAATCGTCCCGATAATCACGATCGGCGGGGTGGCTGCCCCATACTTAAGTGGCGCCCCAAGCCCCGAGTTCGCGGGTCTTTACCAGATCGCGGTACGCGTTCCCGACCTACCCGACGGAGACCAGGAAGTGACGTTGCGCAGCGGCGGCATGATCTCGCCCGCGGGTCTGTACTTGAGCGTGCGGCATTAAATTAACGGTGCGAGTCACCCGCGGTAAGTTCCTGCCGATGGAGATCCCCGAGAAGAACTTCCTGGCAGTCTTCATCTTGGCGTGAAGGTGAGAACGAAATACATAACCGGTGCCTAGATAAGGCGCCAATTATCGCGACGCGAAGGGAAATAATACTTGCCCAGCAGGGGAGCTTCCCATGAATTAGC
>JBDUEM010000378.1:0-5746 GCA_040002435.1 Bryobacteraceae bacterium | reverse complement strand
CTCACGTACAGTTCTGGGAGGGCCTCGGGGTGCGATTCCCCGGGGCTACTTAACGCGGGCTCGTTGGAAAATTTGGCCTGAGCTACGACTACCCGCGGAGGGTTCTTCGTGTTTCGCAAGTCAACAAATAACCTCGGTGAGAAGTCGGGAGATGACTGGCAGAGCCGTAAAGATGAGCCCAACCCCGGCCGAGTTTCGCTTGCGCTACCACAGGGCCCGGGGGA
Organism: Bryobacteraceae bacterium; assembly: GCA_040002435.1. GTDB lineage: Bacteria > Acidobacteriota > Terriglobia > Bryobacterales > Bryobacteraceae > JANXXV01. The sequence goes on along the minus strand of JBDUEM010000378.1, from coordinate 5,522 downwards.
CGCTTTTATATTTGACGCCGCGGCACTAGCCGCCTGCGTCCGGTGCACGATCCGGAAGTAGAGTCGCACGCCCGAAGCGGCCTTGACCACTCCGGCTCCGGCTTCTCAAAGGGCGGCGAACCCTTCGCTCCACATCCCGGGCACAACGGAAACCGATGTTATCGTTCCTGTTCTCAGGATCGTTCCTGTTGCGGTTGGCCGCGCGGAGATTCGTTGAATTGTTGATCCACGAACCGCCCCGCAGTTCAGATCGTACGCCGTCCTCCCGTGAAGGAGAACTCGTTCAGCAGGTTCGCGCGCAGCGACCACGTTTCGCCATGGGCCGCATGAGCAAGCCACGCCCGGATTCCTTGCTCTATCTCTTTCCACATCATCCCGCCCGTTGCATAGCGCGCTTGCATGCGCCGCATTCGCCGCCGGAAGCGGATTACATTCGGCCGCACCAGTCGCGCGTGGCGGGGAAAGATTCGCCATCCCAGAAATGTCACACCGTCCGCCACCCGGTAGATGCGCGACTTACTCGGATGCAAGTCCAGCCGCAGATCCCACAGCTTGCCTCGTATCGCGTCCCTTGTATCGCGCAGGCGTTCCAGCGAGTTGTCGAACACCACCAGGTCGTCCACATAGCGGGCGTATGCACCAGGTTGCCATTGCCGCTCCAGTAATTGGTCCAGCGGGTTCAGATAAACATTCGCAAAAAACTGCGAAGTCTGATTGCCCAGTGGCAAACCTCGCCTGCGTTCGTACGGCGTAAAGAGGTTATCTCCCGGAAAATAGGCGGCGGTATCCTGTTGCAGGTTCGAGCCATCGATTATCCGTGTAGCCAGGTCGAGCGTAGGGGCACACTTCACCACACGACTAAGCAGGTTCTTGAGGATTTCATGGTCTATGGAGGCGAAGTACTTTCGCACATCACACTTCAGGACATAGGGAAAGTTTCGCGCCCCCTGGCGGGCTTTCAGGATCGCGGCATGAGTGCCCATGCCCAGGCGGCAGGCAAACGAGGAACTGGAGAACCGCCGCTCGAAAATCGGCTCCACCACGCCGGTCAAGGCGTGATGCACAACCCGGTCACGAAATGGCGCAGCGGAAATCAGGCGCGGCTTCGGATCCTGTAGCCTGAAGCTTCGGTAAGGGCCGGGGACATAGGAACCTTGTATCAGTTCGCGCTGCAGTCTCAGCAACTCGCCCTCCAGATTCATCAGGAAGCTAGCCACATTCGTTCTTGTCCGTTTGCCCGCCGCTGCTTTTTCCGCCGCTCGCAGCAAATTCGAAAAGCTCACCACATCGGGCCACAGCCCGCCAACGCGTTTCATCCGCGCTGCACAGCGGCCTTTCGCCACCCGCCCGCCATCCGGCCGATTTCATCAAGCTTTTCCGCGGCAAAACCGTAAGCATCCAGCGAAAGCAGTTTCAGATCCTTAGCCAGGCGCAGCAGCAGCCGCGTACTGTTGATCTTGCGGTTCGCCTGTGTCAGCAGTTCATCCTTGCTGCTGGCATAGGCCGCTTCTGTGAGAATCACCAGCACGTCCAGTCCTTGCGAGCTCAAGCGCTCCCCGACAGTGAACCGGTGTGAACGCGGGAACTTTTCCACCTTCGGTAACAGCCACAACACGAAATCGTACGCCTTGCCCACGACTACAGGCGTACCGTCTTCTGGCTTTGGTGGCAAAGGCTCTCCTTAAATTTTTTTCTCCGGCTTCGCCGGAAAGTAAAAAGGGAAAAGAATCACAAAACCACTTCCCGGGCACAACGGAAACCGATGTAATCGTCCCAGAGCCCAGGATCGTAACTGCTGCGGTCGGCCGCGCGGAGATACGTTGAACCGAAGATCCACGAACCGCCCCGCAGACACTTTCCATCCCCGGACTCGGGGCCCTTCGGGTTCCGTTGCGGCGACTCTCCATAGTAGCGTTCTCCGTACCAATCCGATACCCATTCCCAAACATTCCCGGTCAGATCAGCGATTTCGTCGGGCTCCGGAGTGGACCCCTGCGGAAATAGTCCAACGGGACTTGCCGCGCGGACGTTCGATTCATCGTAATTCGCAAGCTCTGGCGTCGGCGGGGCGTCACCCCAAGCGTAGCGACGTCCCTCGGCGCCTCTCGCTGCAAACTCCCACTCTGCCTCGGTAGGCAGGCGGACCTTCGCCCAATCGCAGTATGCCTTGGCATCGAACCAGGTGACGTTTACTACTGGCCGGTTGGAGTGCAAACTTTGTTTGTCCCAGTCTTCCGGACTCTTGTATTCAGTGCCGTCCAGAAAGATCGCGTACTCATATACAGTCACCGGGAATCGTCCAATCTGGAAGGCATCCAATTTAACTTCATGCTTCTTTTCGTTTGCTTCTTCGCCTTCACCCATGACGAATTTTCCGCCAGGAACCGACACCCAGTAATCCTTGTGTTTGGGTAGCCGAAGGCGTGTATCCCCGGCCTGACCCAGTGCCTCCGCCGCCGCTAACCGGACCTCGAACTCGATCCCGCGTGACTTTTCACGGTCGAAGATCGCTTTTACTTCGCCCAGCATTTCTTCGTGCCGCGGGTCGGTCAGATTGTAGGAGTGTGGCTGCAAGTCGCCCAACATCGCCCCAATCAAGCCCACGCACCGAGCCTTGTCTGCCAGACTGGCTGTCTTGCCGACACGCTCCAGCATGGCACTGAAGAGCCCATCTACTTTGTCCTGGCCTTGGCCGATCAATGTTCCGCCCAACAACAACATCACTTCGCGCCACTCGGACTGGTATAGGCGTTCCTTGGCGAACAACATCTTCTGCTGAGCAGAGTCTGCCATTCCTGCGATGGTGCGCGCGGCAAGGAACTCCTGTAGGGTGAGGTGCCAAAAACGCAATTCCGACCCACGCGTGACGAAAATGCCGCTGTCCACTTCCTCGGCTTCCAGAAAAGCCCGCGCGCGCTCCAGCCTTGCGTTATTGTCCGGGATCTCGCGGAACTGGGGCGCGATGATTTCGGCCGCGGTAGCCTTCGATACTTGTGTGATGCGGCCCTTCGGCCGGTTCTGCATCCCAAGCGCGAGGTGCCCCAACAGCGCCAAGACCCGTTCGGCGGTTACGCGTCCAGGACGGTTCTCTCTCGCACGGACCAGCCATAGCGTAATGGACGAGTACAGATCGGCCCGCTGTTCGGGAAGGCGGCTTTCATTCCAGTGCACCACCGCCAACGCCGTCAGCATCACCGGATTGCGGGCCATCTTGCGAATCGCCGGGCGCGCGTTCAGTGCCTCGCTCAAGGCGTTGCGGTGTTCCTCGGCCGCCGCTTCATTGCCAGGGTGCAGACACCTGGACCAGTGGCCCAAAAAGTCGAGGATGGCCTTGGGCTCCAGTTCATCGATGCGAACTTCGTGAAAGCCGGGCAGCCGCGCATTCCCGGTGTAGGATTGCGGGCGTGTGGTCACCACGAACCGGCACTTGCTGTACGCGGCAACCGCTCCCACCAGTAACTGCGCGATAGACTCGCGTACCTGGGTGCTGGATGCCTCATCCAGTCCATCTAGCAGAATGGTGGTTCCCGGTTCCCGCAATCGGGCTTGGAAGAAGGCTTCGCCCAACTCCCAATTCCTGGCCTCGGACTGCGCCGCAAGGTAGTGCGGCAACCATTTGGGGGCATCGTCGCCCGGAGGCGCATTCAACCCTTGACGCCGGCAATTGGCGATGTGCTCTTCCAGGTCGCCGACCCGCACGTACACCGGAAACCCCCGTAGAGAGGAAAATCGACCGTCACCGCAGCAGAGTTCATAGGCGATTCGCCGCAGAAACGTGGTCTTGCCTGCGCCCGGATCACCTTCGATCACCAGGTGCGAGTAGCTGAGCACTTCTTCGAGAGGGATGGGCCGGCGCTCGGGCATCGGATCATTCTTCTTCCTCGCCAATTCGCCGCCGGAGGTCGTTAGCGGGATATACAGATCGTCGATGGCGAAGCGATAAGCTTTCCCCGCGCCCACCTGCAGACCGCGGATGTCAATCCAGCGGGTCTGCTCGCGGAGTTGGCGCAGGTATTCGGCGGGGTCTTCCACTGCGGCCGGAGTTGCCTGGAGGCGAGAATCGGGTTGCCGCTTCAACCATTTGGTCAGTTGCTCCTGCACCTCCGAATTCACACTATCCGGGTCAGTGAAAGTCCGCCTCAATCCGAGGCTTCCCAGCCACATCTTCAGATCGCCAAGCTTCTTGACGTTGCGCGTGATTTCCTTTTGGAGCTTGGCCGTGAGTTTGCCTTTCTTAAGAGCCTCAGTGGCGGCGTAGGCTTCCTCTAACTCTGCAGGCCATTTGCAATCCGGATCCACCACCAGGGCGAGTACTTCCTTGCCCATCCGGAGAGCCTCTTCGCACTCCAGCCACGTGATGCTCTTCGCCAGCCTCGGATCAGGCTGATCCGGCGGAACCCAGCCGTAGCGGTGAGCCACAAGAACCAGCAGCACATCGCATTCGCGGACCTTCTCCATGCAAGCCGGATAAGCCCCTTTTAAAGACTGGGCCTCAAATTCCTCCATCATCTGCCAGTCGAACCCTGCCTGTCTCGCAGCCCGCGCGGCTGCTTCACGATGACCGACCAGGTCCTTGGCGGTGGAGGAGAGGAAGACAACCGGCTTAGTGACAGGCATCTTAGCGAACTATCATAATCGACCGGCACAGCAGCAGCAAAAGGCGCTTATCCAATTCACTCTATTTACCATGGCCCAAGATACTGGACCATCGGCACCGTCGCCATCGAGACCATGAGTCGCGGTCATACAGTGTGGCATATTCGCAGAAGTGCGATTCACGAATGCCGAAAACTTCGGGCTCCCGGCCGAGTGCGATTTCCTGCTTTTGACGGTGCTTACTGTTCAGGGAATTCGATGATGTTCCCGGCCTTGGGGTTTCGTTGCCGTGGTTCGAGTCCCTGAATGGCGAGGCGCCCCTCTTTGTGTGCGAGAACGAGCATAGTGTCGAAGTCGCTCTTCCAAACGAGACGGAGTTCGAGAATCCGGGGTTGTAACTTCTCGTAGGGCATTGGCCCTCGGCGGAGGAGACTGTAGAGCCGTTGTTCTGCTTCTTGCAGGCGCCGCACTCGTTCCCCTTGTATCGAGCTGGAGAGTTCTCCGGTCGGTTCGAAAGCGATTTCTGTTTGTCCCGAGCTTTGTTCGCGGTGTTCTCGCTGTGCGGTTACGCGTACTGCTTCTTGTTCTCTGACAGTCTGTTTCTCGACGTCGCGGAATTTGCTGATGCCTTTTGGGTTTCTGGTGGCATAGGCGAGATGGAAGTACGCACGCTCATGCAGTGGTTTAAGAATTCTGGTTGATGTCACGTAAGCGTACGCTCCAGTGGTGCGAAGTTGCTCTTTATACAGGTCCACGCTCGCACCTTCTCGGTCGGTGGCGTTGCGGATGTCGCGCCAGTTGGTTGTTCCGAAGAAGCGGTCGAGTGATTGCTCGTTGGCCACATCCGGGTAGTTTACGAATCTGTTGATGAAGTGTAAGCGTCCGGTAAACCGCACTTCCCAAGCGACTGGAGATGCCCCATATTT
>JBDUEM010000377.1:0-5837 GCA_040002435.1 Bryobacteraceae bacterium | reverse complement strand
CTCAAGATAAAGATTGGCGGTTTAAGCAGCCTCGATCAGCAAGACAAAAAGATCGACGTCGGAATCGTCGCGACGATCATGACTTCGAGATCCACAGAGCATGCTCTTCAGTAAGCTCCTTCTAAGGTTAGTGCCGTTTGGGTTGGCGAAAATTAGCAGTCTTGAAAAAGCCGGACATGGTATCGCCATGATCGGTGATCCGAGTAAGGCGGTGTACCCGTTCCAATTCCAGTATCACAGCCTATACTTCGTCGTAGGCGAAACTGACTGGGACGTTTCGGTAGAAGAGATTGATGCGCTTAGGCGCAGGTTTAAGATCTCCGACGATGCTTGGCAGGACTCGGAATAGGAAATTTCCGACTTAGCCCGCCCGAATGAATAAACAACCAACACAACCGTAGGACACTACCCACTTTGGCAGGTGGTATAATTATTCACGACGGTGAATAATTAATCATGTCTACCCCTGTTGGTATCGTCGGCTTTCGAGGCTACAGCGGCGCGGAATTGGTCCGCATCCTGGATCGCCATCCCCACACCGAGCCGGTGTTACTGGAACATCGTTCTGATTCCGGCGAAGAAGCAGTCCCCCGCGGCGTGAAGAAGCCGCGAAGGCTGGCGTCGTCCGCGGAATCCGTCAAGGCCGCCGGGCTAGCCGTTGTCTTCCTGGCAACACCGCCTGAGGTGTCGATGGAACTGACCCCGGCCTTGCTGGCTTCGGGCGCGAAAGTTGTCGATCTCAGTGGAGCTTTCCGCCTCCAGACGCCGGAAAACTACAGAAAATGGTACAAGGCCGACCACACCGCTCCAGATCTATTGGCGGAAGCGGCCTATGGGCTTCCGGAGTTCTTCCGTGAACAGATCAAGCCGGCACGATTGGTTTCCAACCCGGGCTGCTATCCCACGGCGGCGAATCTGGCCATCCGCCCCTTGCTCGAGGCCGGAATGATCGACCGCGCAGCGGGCATCGTATGCGATGCAAAGTCCGGAGTCAGCGGCGCGGGCCGCAAGCCGGGACTTAAGAACAGTTTTTGCGAGGTCACGGAGAATTTTTCGGCTTATTCTCTGCTCGATCACCGACATGTGCCCGAGGTTTTGCAGAATTCCGATCTCCTTGAATCTGAATTCAGCTTCACGGCCCAACTACTTCCCCTTGATCGCGGGATTCTCGAGACCATCTACTTCCGAGCGTCCCGGTCCACCACCGCGGCGGAACTCCTGGCCGTCTGTGAGGGCTTCTACAACGGGACGCCATTCGTCCGCTTCTACGACCCCGGCGTGATGCCCGACCTGAAGGCCGTGCAACGGACTAATTTCTGCGATATCGGCATTAAGCTCGATGCGGCGACCGGCCGCGGGGTCATCGTGGCTGTCATCGATAACCTGGTGAAGGGCGCCGCGGGACAAGCCGTTCAGAACATGAATCTGATTCTCGGTTTCCCCGAAGAAGCCGGACTTCTATGAGAATTCTGGTCAAACTGGGCGGAACCCTGTTGGATACCGCGGAGTCGCGTGCGCGCCTGGCCGCGGAGTTGAGCCAAATCCAGCGGTCGGGAGTGGAGATGGCGGTGGTCCACGGCGGCGGCAAGCAAATGACGCGCTTCCTCACGGAGCGGGGTGTGGAAAGCCGCTTCGTCGGCGGCCTCCGCGTCACTACCCCGGAAGTCATCGACGCGGTCTTGAAGGTTCTGGCCGGGACGGTCAATCATGAACTGGTCTCGGCGATGGTGCAGGCCGGCAGTCTGGCGGTGGGACTAAGCGGTATAGACGCCTGCCTCACGGAAGCGGTTCAAATGGATCCGGATCTTGGGGCTGTGGGGCGTCCGGTGCGCACGAATCCGGAACTGCTGCGGCTGCTTTGTGCCAACGGCTACCTTCCGGTGGTCGCTTGTGTGGCGGGCGATCGAGACGGACATATTTTTAATGTCAACGCCGACCAGATGGCCGTCGCGTGCGCGATTGGATTTCAAGCGGACCAACTGCACTTTCTCACCGATGTCGACGGGGTACGCGGAGTTGACAGCCAGGTAATTCCCACGTTGACCGCCGGTGACTGTGAGGAACTGATCCGCATCGGCGTCGCGACGGGGGGCATGCAGGCCAAGTTGAATGCCGCCAGTGAGGCGCTGCGCGGCGGAATCGGGCGCGTGATCATTGCGCCGGGAGCGCTGGCGGGCGCTTGCCGAATGTTGCTGGACGGCGACCTGATCGGAACGCAATTAAAAGCGGCGCCGTAAAATGGCCTAGATACTGGACCGGATAATAAACCAACCATCCGACGTCTATGCCACGCATTCCATTTAAACCGGAATAACGCACGCGTTGTAAATGGTATGACGTCTCCTCGAACCCATTCGGGGGGGCTTATTCGGATTTTACGCTGGTATTCCGCATTTCTATAGCCCACGTTGTTGAGGTGCTTACGCGTGGCTTACGCTGGAATTTGAAAGGTATACCCCAGGCTCCCCGTGCTCTTCTGTTTACATCACTTACAAGCGTGGCTCCGTTCGGTGGCCGTCTACAACGAGGTAAATATAGAGAACAGGAACTTCGGCGCTCTGAAACTGTGAGCCTGGATACATAAAGCCTGTGAATGCCGCCTTCGCGATACTAAAACCGGAATCTGCACGATAAAGCGGGTCAATTTTATTTTTTAGTGAGAAAATAATCTCAACAATTGCACTCTTGGAGCATATACTTGGCTGACGCAGAGAGCGGCGGTCCGTTAAGGAGCGGCTTCATGAGAGCGCAAACCATTGATGTAAGAGAGTCAACAGGACGAGTTCTGTGCTGTACGATATTTCGTCCGGGCGGGAAGAAACTGTTGGCCAAGGGCCACCTGATGAACGATGACGACGTCCGGCTGCTCTCAATCGAGGGTTTGCAGGAGGTCTGGGTCACCCAACTGGAAGAGGGTGAGATTGGAGAAGACCAGGCAGTTGCAACTGTCGCCGGCGAGATGGGATGCGGTTGCCTTGAAATTCGGCTTGCAGCCGGCGGAAGGGCAAATCTGATCGCCACGGAAGATTGCTGTGTCCTGGTGGACGATGAATTATTGAAGCAGATCAACTGCACCACCAGTGTCGCCATCGCCACGACTCTCAACTTTTCCTATGCGAAAGCGGGACAGCGAATCGCGACCGTGAAGAGCGCTCCCTTTGCAGTAGCGCAGTCGCAACTGGAGGCCATCATCGCCAACCTACGAGAGCGCGGCCCCATCCTGCAGGCCAGACCTATTCGCAGTCCATCGGTATCCATACTGTATTCCGATGTCACCAACGGCGAAAGGGCACGCCAGCTTTTTGAGAATATCGCCCGGCAACGATTGGAAAAGTTCGGAGTAGCTCCCAGCTTTACACTGGCCTGTCTTGAGGAAGAACAATCCGTATCACGATCGCTGCAACAGTTAATGAAGATGAAACCCACGATCATCCTGATCGCGTCTACTACAGCGCCCGCAGGGCCGGAAGACGTAGTCGGACGGGCGATGTCGCGGGCCGGGTGCCAATTAGAGCGCTTCCTCGCTCCTGTCGAACCGGGAAATTTATTACTCCTTACCTACAAGGACGATGTTCCGATTGTTTCCGCCCCGGGGTGCTTCCGCTCCGCGAAGCCAAATGTGGTAGATTTGATTCTTCCGGCTATGCTGGCGCGATATAGGGTTTCCGGGTGGGAAGTGGCTTGCCTGGGACACGGCGGATTATTGGTTTAAGATCAAGCTTGAATAGAACGACCTCCTCCACTACCACACGTCGCACCTCCGAGCGGCATGTGGGTGCTCATGAGCCGGATGCCTGACCAGCATCCGGCTATTTTTTGTTTCAGGCTTTCTCCGGCGCTCCTTGACTTTCAGGCTCATTGAGGGAAATGCTGTTATCAGACGATGAAGATTACCAAGGTCCAGCCGTTTCTGCTGTCCTATCCATTTGAACAGCCGATTCACCTTGCCTACCACGGCGGAGACCGCATCATTCTCAAACGCGATGCCATGCTCATCCGCGTCGAGACTGACCTGGGTCTGATTGGTTATGCGCCCGGGCAGCCAACCGAAGCGGCGAAGCTCGCCATTGAACAGACAATCGGGCCGTTTCTCTGCGGGCGGGCGTGTGCCGACCCCGATGCGTTGCGGGTGCTCTTTTTGCAAAGTGCGGGCGCAAAGGAATGGTTGATTAAATGTTACGCCTCGGTGGAGATTGCGCTGTACGATGTTTTGGGCAAAGCTCTGGGCGTGCCGGTGAGCGAACTGCTGGGCGGCAGGGTTCGCGATCGAATTCAACTATATGGAAGTGCCGGGATGTATATGCCTCCCGAACAGTACGCGGAGGAAGCCGCCGCTATTGAAGATCTGGGATTTCCCGCCTACAAGATGAGGCCCGCGCTCGGACCCGAACAAGACCTGGAAACTGTCCGGCTGATGCGCCAGGCAGTGGGCCCGAACTTCGGACTGATGATCGACGCGCACACCTGGTGGCGGATGGGTGACAAGAGCTACGACAAGGCTACTGTGGAAAAGCTAGCGGAGGAAATGGGCGAACTCGATATCACCTGGCTTGAGGAGCCCTTACCTCCCGATGACCACGCCGCCTACCGCCGGTTGAAGGAAGCGGGACATGTACCGATTGCGAGTGGGGAGCACGAACCGAACGATCTTCGCTATCTGGACCTGATTTTGACAAGCAGCGTGGACTACGTTCAAATGGACATCGTCTGCCAGGGCGGTTATCACAGCGCGCGGCGCATTCTGCCGGATATCGCGCACTCGGAGTTGCGTTTCGCCTTCCACAGTTGGGGCACCGATCTCGAGGTGGCGGCCGCAGCCCAATTTGGAGTGTGCTGGCCGCAAACAGTAGTGGAGTGGCTGGAATATCCTGTTTATTCCACGCCGAAGCTTAAAACCATGTATCCATTCCCATTGGCTGCGGACATCCTAAAGGAACCGCTGCAAATTGAACGTGGAGAGATGTTCGTATCGCGGGAGCCGGGGCTTGGGGTTGAAGTCGATGAAACCGTGGTCAGCCGGTACCCCTGGAAGCCTGGACCCTGGTCCACCTTTACCCTGCATTCCCCGCGCAAGACATTTGCCGTAACTGGCGATCACACGGTACGGTTTGCCGAGCACTAGCGCCATGTGGATCGCCGCGGGAAGCGCCCTTGCGTGCACCACGGCCGGAGTATTGGCCTACGGGGTACGGGGCCGCTCCTCCTCCTTTATCGCCCCCTCGGTGTACCAAGGTCCGGCGGACCGGCGTGCCGTTGCGCTGACCTTTGATGATGGACCGAGCGGGTCCACTCCGCGGCTGCTGGAAATATTAGAACGGCATCGCGCAAAGGCAACGTTCTTCGAATGCGGCGCGAATATCCGCCGTTTCCCGCAGATTGCGCGCGCGGTGGTGGATGCGGGGCACGAAATTGGAAATCATACGGACACCCATCCGCTGCTTTCGCTGCAACCAGTGGATGTCATCCGCCGCGAAATAAGCCGCGCGCAAGACACGATTCGCGAAACCACCGGCTTCACGGCTACACTATTTCGAGCGCCCTATGGAGTACGGTGGTTCGGAATGAGACAGACACAGAGAGAGCTTGGTTTAATGGGTGTGATGTGGACGGCAATCGGGCTCGATTGGAAGCTCGACGGCGCCGCGGTAAGCCGCCGCCTGTTACGCTCAGTGAGGAACGGCGCTATTCTTTGTCTCCACGACGGACGTGGAATCGCAACTGAGCCCAACATTACAAGTACAATTGAGGCTGTTCGCACGATGATCCCATTTTTGCTCGATCAGGGCTTTCGCCTTGAGACTGTGAGTCAACTTTTATGCCCGACGATCTAATGACCC
>JBDUEM010000376.1:0-5838 GCA_040002435.1 Bryobacteraceae bacterium | reverse complement strand
GTATGATGAGGCTGAACCTCAAGTATCCCATATGTCGTACAGCCAAATTGCATTTGACATCGCCGGGGATGGGATTGCGCTCTTAACAGTGAACCGGCCGCAGAAGTTGAATGCTCTAAATGCGGAAACTTTCGGCGAATTGAACGATGCATTTTCGCGGGTGGAAACGGATGCGTCCATTCGGGCCTTGATCGTCACGGGCGCGGGCGAGAAGGCATTTGTAGCGGGTACGGATATCCAGGAACTGGCAGGGGCATGCGCGGAGGAAGCGCAGCGTATCGCGCTGCGAGGGCAAAGGACCTTTCGACGGCTGGAGTTAATGAACAAGCCCTCTATCGCCGCTGTAAATGGATTTGCGCTCGGCGGTGGACTCGAGTTAGCCATGGCTTGCACGCTGCGAATCGCGTCCGCTAACGCGAAACTGGGCCAGCCGGAAGTGAAGCTTGGGACGCTCCCCGGCTATGGAGGCAGCCAGCGGCTGCCGCGGCTGGTGGGACGAGGCAGGGCGCTGGAGATGCTGTTGACGGGCGACCCCATCGATGCGGCCGAAGCGTATCGCATCGGCCTGGTGAATCAAGTAGTCCCGCAGAGCGAGTTGCTGGAAGCCGCCGCAACACTGCTGCGGAAAGTCTTGAAGAACGGCCCAGTGGCAGTGGGGCTTACGATGCAGGCCGTGGATTCCGGCCTCAGCAGCGGCCTGGAAGAAGGGCTGCGCTTCGAAGCAGCGGCGTTTGGCTTAACGGCCGCCACAGAAGATTACAAGGAAGGAACCAAGGCGTTCCTGGAAAAGCGGGCTGCAGTTTTCATCGGGCGATAACATCATGGTCATTGAGGGAAATCTGGACGGTAAGGATTTAAAGGCAGTCATCGTTATCTCGCGTTTCAATAGCTTCATCACCGAACGGCTTCTGGAGGGCGCGCTGGATGCACTCAACCGTCACGGCGCTGCCAGTCCCGTGATTGTCCGCGTGCCGGGCGCGTGGGAGATGCCGATCACCGCGGCCGAACTGGCGCGGCAGAAGAAATACGATGCAGTGATTTGTCTTGGCGCGGTGATTCGCGGCGATACGCCGCACTTCGATTACGTCGCGGGCAATGCCGCTAGCGGACTGGCCCATATTTCCGTGGAAACGGGTGTGCCGATTGCGTTTGGGGTGCTGACCACCAACACAGTTGAGCAGGCGATTGACCGCGCGGGCGCCAAGAGCGGCAACAAGGGTTTTGACGCAGCCATGACCGCCATCGAAATGGTGAACCTGCTGCGCGCGCTGCGCTCTGACGGAAAAACGGCCTAGTATGGCTTCCCGTCACAGGTCCAGGCACCGCGCGGTTCAGATTCTCTATCAATGCGATATTCGCCACATTTCCGTGGATGAGGCGCTGGCCGCCTATTACGAATCACTCTATTCGGAAGAGCACGAAAAGCAGCCGCCGCGCGACGGGTTTATGGAAGAACTGGTGCGAGGAACTGCCGAACGGACCGTTGAGATCGATAAGCAAATCGTGGAGCATTCGGAAAACTGGCGGCTGGAACGTATGCCGGCTGTCGACCGCAACATCATTCGCATGGCGATTTACGAATTGATGATGAAGAGGATTCCGGCTGCCGTGGTGATTGATGAGGCGCTGGATTTGTCGCACCGCTTCTCCGGTGACGATTCGGTTGCATTTGTGAACGGGGTTCTGGACTCCATTCGTAAGCAGTTGGTCTAAGGGTTTATTTCCCGATACAGAACGTGGCGAAGATCCGGTTGAGGATATCGTCCGCGGTTGTCGCGCCGGTGATTGCGTCGATCGGGCGCAAGGCGCCATAAAGATCCAGCAGCAGCATCTCATGCGGTATGGAGTTCTTTACCGCCGCGGATGCCTGTTGCAGCGCTGCGATGCTTTCGCGTAGTAACTGTTCGTGCCTCAGGCTGGTGATGAAACCCTCCTCCTGGGCAAATGCGCCTTGGGGCGAGACCCCCGCGATTATCTCTGCTCGCAGCTTGTCGATGCCTTCTCCCGTCAACGCTGACACGGGGATCGCGTCTTGAACCACCTGCCCCAGGTCCGATTTGTTCGCGACCAGAAGATAACGCCCATGACGCCTGGCTCTATCGATGATGCTCAGGTCTTCGGTATCGAGCGGGACGGATCCGTCCAGGACCACCAGCGTCAAATCTGCGTCCGCAATGGCCTGGTAGCTTCGTTCAATCCCAAGAGTCTCCACCACATCCTGTCCGGCCCGAATGCCGGCGGTATCTACGAATCGAACCGGAATTCCACCCACCGATGCGGTCTCGGAGACCGCATCGCGAGTGGTGCCGGGGACGTCCGTGACAATGGCCCGGTCTTGCTCCAGCAGGCAATTGAACAGGCTGCTCTTGCCGACGTTGGGACGTCCCGCAATCGCCAGTGCGAAGCCTGAGTGAACCAGCTTTCCGAACGAGAACGAACGCACTAATGCTTCCAGGCCTGCTTCGATGGGCGCAAGGCGGCGCAGGATCTCCTCTGGCGGCGCGACGCTGATGTCGTCTTCGGCGAAGTCGATGCCGGCTTCCAGCAGGGAAATCAGCTCGACGAGTTGTTCCTTCAGCGGGGCGATGCGCCTGGAAACCGAGCCGTCGATCTGCTGCGCGGCCACACGCGCCTGGTACAGTGTGGTGGATTCGATCAGATCGCGGACTGCTTCCGCTTGCGGCAGATCGACGCGTCCGTTCAGATACGCACGAAGGGTGAACTCGCCGGGCTCCGCCAGCCGCGCCCCGGCCTGGCAAGCCCGGTCCAGGCAATGGCGAAGTACAACTGGCGATCCGTGGCAGGCAATTTCCACAACGTCTTCGGCAGTGTAGGATCGGGGTGCCTGGAAGTACGTGACCACCACTTGATCGACGGCCACACCGTCCTGATCCAGTAGTTCCGCTAAGGAAGCTGTCCAGGCGCGCCACTCGGGGGCTTGGCTGAAGCGCAAGATGCTGGCCGCAATGCGCCGCGAATCTCTGCCTGACAAGCGGATGATGCCCAAGCCACCGCGGCCTGGTGGGGTGGAAATCGCCGCAATCGTATCTGTAAGGTTCAACTTTCTAGTGTAGTGTTTGCGAAAGAACTGGACAGGAAGAAACAAAAGCGGTACGCTGTTATCGGTTATCGATAAGACCCATGAAACCGAACGATCTTATGCAGGGCACCCTGGGTTTGCTGATTCTGAGAATTCTCGCGCTGGAGCCGATGCATGGATGGGCTCTGTCCGAACGTCTCAAGCAAATGTCGAAGAACATTCTTCAGGTCGGTCCTGGCTCCCTGTACCCGGCACTGCACAAACTGGAACAGGAGGGTTGGATCACGGCTGAATGGCTAATGAGCGACACCCGGCGGCGGGTCAAGTTTTACTCTCTGACCAAAGCGGGCAGTAAGCAATTGGAATCCCAGACTGCCGACTGGAAACGCCTGTCCGCAGCCATCTCGGAAATCGTCCTGCCAGCCCAAAGTTGACTCTGATGCGTTGGTTTAGAAAATTGCGTCTTCGCTATCAATCGCTATTCCGCCGCTCGCACGTGGAAAGGGACCTCGAAGACGAATTGCGTGACTATCTCGACCGTGAAATGGAGCGGGCGATTGCATCCGGATCGCCGCCGGATGAAGCGAAGAGGCTGGCAATGTCCACCTTGAACGGCGCAGAGCGCGTTAGGGAGGAATGCCGCGACGCACGCGGCATCCGGTGGCTGGAAGACAGCCTCAGCGACCTCCGATTCGCAGTTCGTACGCTTCGCAAAGCGCCAATATTCGCGCTCACCGTCATCGCCTCGTTAGCCCTCTGCATTGGCGTTAACACTGCTATCTTCTCGGTGGTTGATACTGTTCTCTTCCGGCCGCTGCCTTTTGCCGACCAGGAGAGGCTTGTCGTCGTCACGGAAGGTGTTCCGGGCCTGGGATTCCCAGTGATGCCTTTCTCCTGCCCGGACTATTTGTTTGTGGCCGCTAACAACCGGTCTTTCGCCGCGACTGGGACTTATCGCACCAAAACCTATGAGATCTCCGGGGCGGGGCATCCAAGGCGCGTGACTGGTGCGCGGGTGACCGCTTCGCTGTTCCAGGTTTTGGGAATCCCGCCTTCAGTGGGCCGGATATTTACGGCTAAGGAAGACGAGCACTCGAAGCGGTTTGCGGTGCTTACCAATGCCTTCGCAAAGAGCGCGTTTGGTGCACCCGAGCAAGCCTTGGAACGTACGATTCTTCTCGACCGTACTCCGTATACGGTCATTGGTGTGATGCCGCCCTCGTTTTCGTTTCCCATCCGCGGATCGCGATTTAACGGCGATCCCGCGGAGATGTTTGTCCCCGTTTCCTGGAGCATGGAAGAGCGTAAGCAGAATGTGAGCAACTTCGACCACAGCATGCTGGCCCGTTTGAAGCCAGACGTGACGGTTCAACAGGCAACCATCGACGTCCATGCTCTACTGCAACTCGTGGTGGAGAGCTATCCACCAAAATTAGGAGAGGCTCTCCGAAAAAACCCGAATTTTTCGCTGGATACGCGGACCGCCCCGTTTCGCGAGGAATTTGCCGGGGATGTGAGACGCCCCATGTTGCTGCTGTTAGCATCGGTTGGTGTTGTACTTTTGATCGGATGCGCTGACGTCGCAAACCTGATGTTCAGCCGCATGGTGGGGCGCCAGCGGGAATACGCTCTTAGATCCGCTCTCGGAGCCAGCGGCTGGAGGCTGGCTCGCCAGGCGCTAACAGAAGGCCTCGTTCTTTCGGTAGCGGGTGGGGCAATCGGGTTCTGCCTGGCATTTTGGGCTTTGCCGCTGCTCATCCACTTCGCGCCCGAGAGCCTTCCACGCTCGAACGAAGTAGCCTTGAACTGGCGGATGTTGACTTTTGTCGCAGGTGTTACACTGGCGACGCCGCTCGTGTTCTGTCTTGGACCGTTTGCCAGCACTCTTCGCTCGGCGCTAACAAATCGGCTTCACGGAGAAGGCCGAACGATTACCCAAGGCAGGCGGCAACGACTCTTCATGTCCGGGGCCGTCGTGGTCCAATTCAGTCTTGCTTTCCTCCTGCTGACGACAGCTGGACTGCTCGCCCGGAGCTTGGCTAAGTCGAGCGGAGCCAATCCGGGATTTCGGCCGGAGCACTTGATCAGTGTCCGAATTGCATTGCCTGAGGCTGCTTATAAGACACCCGTCGAGATCGGCGGCCTGTTCGACCGTTTACTCGACCGGCTCAGCGATCTTCCCGGCGTTCGACGAACCGGTGCAATATCCGATCTACCGATGAGTTCCAGCTCGAACGTTATCATTTCGCCGGAAGGCCGCGGTAATGACACGGAAAAGGTCGATAGGCTTTTCTGCCGGGGCAATGCGCTTGAGTCGCTTGGAGTCTCGCTGTTGCGAGGCCGTCTGCTGCGGCCTGAAGACCAACTCCAAAAGGCGAACGTTGCTGTGATCTCTGAAACGCTGGCCAAACGGGCGTGGCCGAACGAGGATCCGATTGGCAGGCGATTCCGGTTTGGCGTAGACATACCGAATAACGGCGAGCCGTGGTTCACCGTAGCCGGGGTTGTGGCAGACGTGAAGGCACGGCTTACGAGCAATTCTCCTCGCTCGCTCATGTTCACCACACCGGAGGATTGGATCCACCAGATGAATGTCGTCGTTCGAACTTCAGGTGATCCGCTGTTATTGGCCAGCTCCATCCGGCATGAGATAACCCTGCTCGACCCGAGTCTTCCCGTCGAAAAGATCGAGACGCTTAATCAAGTTCTTGACGAATCTTTGTCCGCCGAGCGCTTTCGAACCTCGCTGCTGGTTTGCTTCGCTGCTGCCGCTCTACTGTTGGCCACGTTGGGCATCG
>JBDUEM010000375.1:0-5901 GCA_040002435.1 Bryobacteraceae bacterium | reverse complement strand
TCAATAGGACATTTCTACTTGGCACACTTAGGACATTATCATTTGGCGGCGACACGTGTATCTCGAGAATAGACGGTGTTTATCGGAAAATGTATGATCGACGCGCGCATTGTATTGATCGTTTTGGCCGCCCACACTGGCATTCGACGTAAAGTTATTCACGTTCGTGAAGGCATTGCCTAGACCATTCGCACGCCCCCAGAGGTTAGTCAAGACCTTCGAAGCAGGGTCAATCCGGTTGGCAGGGATAATATTTCCAGCGAAAGGCTGCCGCGAAAGGATTTCGTTGCCTGCCGCATCTCTCGCACATGCAGGATTGTTGAAGCGGCCGCACGTTGTGAGCGGATCATAAATTGGCACCAGTGCTCCACTTGCGGTGCGGACGTTCGAAAAGTCACCCGAGCGCATCGCGTCGGTCGGGACTGAATAGACATACGATTGACCTTGCCGCAGTTTGAATCCTTCCCAACTGAAGAAGAAAAATGTTTTGTCCTTGATCACGGGGCCGCCGATATTCGCTCCATATTGATTCTGTGAAAACGCCGGACGCTTAACCCCTGCCTTGTTGTTAAAGAACGTATTGGCGTTTAAGCTGCGATTCCGGAAAAACTCGTAGGCGCTGCCGTGGAATCCATTCGTTCCGGATTTGGTAGTCAGACTGATCGCACCTCCGGCGAGGCGGCCGAACTCTGGTCCAAGATTGTTAGTCTGCACGCGAAATTCCTGGACCGCATCCTGGGTCGGGACCAGCGCTGTAAGATTTCCGTACACCGCATTGATCGGCGCACCATCGATGAAGGCGGCGCTTTGATTGGATTGCCCGCCGCCAATCTGGTAATTTCCCCAGGCGAACGGATTTGTCCCGGTAGGCGTAGTGCCCGACTGACCACCCGGCACAACCCCCGGCACCATCGCCACCAGCCCGAAGACATTCCGTCCGTTGAGAGGCATCTCAAGAACTTTGCGCGCCTCCACCACTTGACCGAGAGAGGCGTTTTCGGTTTGCAGCAGGGGCGTTTGGGCGGTGACTTCGACCGTCTGGCTGACATCGCCTATCTGCATGGGAACATCGATGCGCACCGAGCTCTGTACTTCCACCGTGATCGGATCGCGGGCAAAGCGCCGGAAACCGGCCTTTTCCACGTCAATCCTGTATTGGCCCGGAACCAGATTGACGAATTGGTAGTTGCCGGACGCATCTGTTGCCGCGACTCTACGCTCGGCCGTACCAAGATTGGTGAGTGTGACGGACGCCTGTGGAACAGCGCTGCCGCTGGCGTCGTTCACGGATCCAACCAAGGATCCGTAAAATGTCTGCCCGAAACACAAGGCGGTAAATAGAACACACACGAGACAGAGTGTGATGCGAAAACGCATGGAAAGTCCCCCTGGGCCCGAAGGCTAGTGCGTAATATATACGCGCTTCGGAGCGGACACAAGGGGGATACCGGAAATGGACAAGTTGGTGGAAACGCCGCGCACCGCGGAGACGTATCATTAAAGAGTACGCAAGGGTAGGTCATGAAACACTTGTTTCTTTCGTTGGTATTTGCTCTCCCGGTGCTGGCCGCGGACGGCGACCCGGTGTTTCGGAGCGATGTCTCTCTAGCCCGCGTCGATGTGCAGGTTCTGGATCGGGACAATCGTGCGATTACCGGGCTGCACAAGGAAGATTTTGTCCTGCGCGAGGGCGGACAGATTCGTGAGATCCGCAACTTCGCCGCCGAGGACATGCCCGTCGATCTGCTGTTTCTGCTCGACGTCAGCGGAAGCATGCGGCCCCATGTCGAAAGAATTGCCAGAGCGTCACAGCAGGCGCTGAGATTGCTGGGTGAAGAGGACCGCGTAGCGATCATGGTCTTCGACCGGGTGGCGCGCGTACGGATGCCCTTCAAGAACAATCTGTCCGAAGTAGACAGGGAGTTCAAGCGGTTATTGGATCAGGAGTCTTTCAACGGAGGGACTGAGATCACTCTTTCTCTGCAGACGGCGGCGGCTTATATCAGGAAGAACGGACGGCGCGAAGCACGCCGCGCCATTGTGATCTTGACGGACGACGAGACCGGCGGAGCCCGGGATGAGGCGGCGGTGCTGCAGTCGCTGACGAATGCACAGGCGGTTCTAAGCGCGTTGATTGCGCCGGATGCCATGGCGGGCCGGATGGGACAGAGCTATCCCCGGCAGGGCGGCCGGCAGGGCGGCCGGCGAGGCGGCGGAGGATTGGGCGGTCCGTTGGGAGGAATTATTTTCGGCGGCCCCTCGATTGGCGGTGGACAGTCCGGCGGCGGTTATCCGGGTTCTGGCGGCGGGGGATATCCCGGCGGTGGAAATTATCCCGGCTCCGGCGGTGGACGCATGGGAGGCCGCACGCATCCGGCCGGAACGGCGGAGATCGCGCGGCAGTCGGGCGGCGATAGCCTGCCGGTAGACGACGCGTCGGCACTGGAAGACACCATCAACCGGATCCGCCAGCGCTATGCGCTTCACTTCCACGTGGACGATGGCGGAAAGCAAAGCCATACGGTAGAAGTGACGCTGGCGGATAATGCACGCCGGCGATATGCGGATGCAGAAATCCGGTCGCGGCGAGTCTATGTGAATGCGGACGGAGCGGACAGCGTTGATGAACACCCGGTGATTACACGAACGCCGAGGCGGATGCCGGGTGAGGTGGCGCGGCCTGAAGTATCGCAAACCGCGGAGCGGGAACCCACCGTGACCAGGCGCAGAACAGCCGTGAGTGAGCGGGATGGGTCGTATGGCGGGAATCCGTCGGCAGCTACAGTTGCACCACAACCGGAAGAGGCCTCCTCCGCAGCTACCACCGCTTCGGCTCCGGCCGCTCCTGCAGCGCCTCCCTCGCCCGGCGCGCCGGCCGCGCCTGAGACGCCGAAGCAGGGTGGATGGCGCGTCTTGAAGCCCGGCGAGAAGCCGTAATGGCGGCGGACTCCGAGCTGCGAAAGCAGTTAGTCGAGTTGCTGCGCGGCGGTCACGCCCACGCGACGTTCGAGCAAACTGTGAAGGATTTTCCGCTCGACGAGATTGCGGTTCGGCCCGCGGGGATGCCGCACTCCGCCTGGGAGTTACTGGAACATCTTCGAATTACCCAGAACGACATTCTTCTATTCAGCACGCAGGCGGATTACGTTTCTCCGGACTGGCCGAAAGGGTACTGGCCCTCGTCTCCAGGTCCCAGTCAGACAACACAATGGGAGAACTCGGTTAAGCTCTTCCGGTCCGATCTGGCGGCGATGGAAAGACTGGTTTTGGATGAAAAGCAGGATTTACATAAGCCGTTCCCGTGGGGCGATGGACAGACGCTTCTTCGGGAGGCGTTGCTCGTGGCGGACCACACGTCTTATCATCTGGGGCAGCTCTTATTAGTCAGGCGCGCTCTTGGAGCGTGGCCAGGTTAACCATGCCGGCCTGACGGCATTCCCGCCGTTAGGCGGCCCAGAATGATCCCTCCAGCCTCATGGGATAACTGGGTCACTCCGCGCCCGAAGTGCGTCCGTCACAGGTCCGCGCGAGGTCCTTCTGGAACGATGGCGCCCGACGCGCCTTCCGCTCGTGCATTGTATGAAGGAACTCCACACGGGGCCCGGAACGGCGGAGAGCCCTTCAACCATGTGGCATTTTTAATGGATCAATTGAAAAGAATGAACGAAGGCATCCGCTAAGCTGTGTTAAAGTTTAAGGTTTCGTGATGTCTGTTCAGATTTTCCTTCAAGGCAAGATCCTCGGCATAGAACAGTTCCTGCTCGCTTCGTCCAGCGACATGGACGGGCGCTCCCATTGGGTCTCGCTGCTAAGCGAGGTTTTGCCGCGGGCGCTACTCGCAGAATTGGCGCTCTCTAAGATGCTGCTCGGCTCCAGTGGGGGCGAACAGTTTCTTGTCGTGCTCCCCGTGGAGTTCCGTGCCGATGCGGAGAAGTTTCTGGCCGCCGCCGCCGCCCACATCGACCTGCTGAGCAGTGGAGCGCTGAAGCTCATCTGGGCCAGCACGGAGAATTTAGGCGACTGGAGCGTGGTCCGCAAGCGCCTGAATGAAGCAATGCAGAGTAAACTGGATGCTCCTATTCAGGATGAGGCATCGAACGGTGCTCTCGAGCGGTATTTTGATCCATTCGTAAAAGTCGAGCCGCCTGAGGCCGTTGAATATTTTTCGGCCGAGTTGGGGCGCAAGCTGCGGGAAGCGGAGTCCGTCGGCTGGTCTCCGGAATCACCCGCCGGAATTCAAATCGGCACCGGTAAACACACTTGGGCTTTCTCCGCCATGCAAGATGGCATCTCGTTCGCCCGCCATTCGGCGCTTACCGATGACGGGAATCATCCGGCATCCACCAGGGACCTCGCCGCGCGTGCGCAGGGACGGGCTGCCTGGGGTGTGCTGCGTGGCGACGTAGATAACTTCGGCATCCGAATCCGGCGCGCGCAAAGCATCGAAGAACACGTGCAGCTCTCGGTGATGTACAAGCAGTTTTTCGCGGGGGAACTGGAAGTCTTGTGTTCACTTCCTGAGTTCTGGCGCAAGGTGACGCTGCTTTATTCCGGCGGAGACGATTTCGCGGTCTATGGTGCATGGGATGCGCTAATCGCCCTGGCAAGGGAAATTCAGCGGTTGTTCGTGCGGTTTACCGAAGAGAACCTGAAAGATTTTCCAGGCCCGGAAGGCAAGACGATTTCAATGGGCCTGGCACTTGCACCGGAAGGCGATGCATCGCTGGCGACCATTTTCGAGGAGGCTGGGCAGAAACTCGAAATCGCCAAATCTTCCGGCAAGGACTGCATTTATTTGTTCGGGCGCACACTGGAATGGAAGCAGCTGGGCGATGCCGCCGATACCAAGCAGACAATGACGCGCATGGTAGGTGAGTTCGGCTGTCCGCCGCAATTCCTGTTCGAACTCGCCAGTTTCTATCGTGATTCCTCGCCGCTGGGCGGTGGAAAGATTCGCGGACGGGTTCGAAACGACAGAGTCGAGCGGCCCTGGCGGTTTCACAGAAGGCTGAATCTGGTGATCGAGACGCGATACACCGGAAAATCGAAAGTACACGAATTTGAGAAACTGCGCGCTGACCTGATTTCCGACTTTACCGGGAAGAAGGCCGCGCAAATCCGTCTGCGCCCCGCGGGAAGAGTGGCGCTTGAGTGGGCCAGACTGGAGACCGAGGCGTAATCATGGCAGATGAGCAAGCACCGCAACCAACAGCTGAAAAAGCAGTGGAAAAACCACCGGTAGCGGACAAACCGAGAGAGAATCGCCCTCCGCGGGAAGGCCGCCCCGGCGGGAATCCTCAGCGGCAGGGCGGAGGCGGCGGGGAGCGCCGGGAAGGCGGTCCACCACGCAGCGACCGGCCCGGTGATCGCGGCGGCGACCGCAGTGGAGACAGGGGTGGCGACAGGGGCCCCGGTGGGGATCGTGGCCGCGGGGACGACCGACGCGGCGGGGATCGCCCACGGTTTGACGGGCCTCCGGAAATCGACCTCGAGAAACTGATTGCGGATAGCCTGTACCTGGACAATCAGGCGCACGCCGTCGTCAGCCGCATGCGTGATATGGATTCCGGCACCAAGAGCCAGCTGCGGCGCTTTTACAATGCCGTGCGGCGCGCCTGCCGGACCCCGGAGAATGAACGGCAGCACGAATTCGTGATGCTGCGCGCGCGCCTGGCGTACACCATTGCCCGGCATTCGCTGCGCAGCCTCGACATGCTCGAAAAGCTGCTGCTGCAGGTTACCCGGAAAAATGAACCGCGCGGTTACGAACGGTTCCGAGATCTGTTTGAGGCCATTGTCGCCTACAACGAATAGAAGAGGACGCATGAGCTCGCATACTGCGAATACTGAGTTGAAACTGATTGGCAAGCTGATCCTCGAAGGGGAGCTGCACTGCGAAAC
>JBDUEM010000374.1:0-5940 GCA_040002435.1 Bryobacteraceae bacterium | reverse complement strand
CGGCCTGGGGCGCAAATGGAGGAGCTTCGGAAGACGGCACAGGGGAGTAGCTGACCATGCTGTCGCTTCCTTCAAGAATCGCGATCGCCTGGCGATGGACGAACGGGTCAGACCTGGCGGCCAGAATGAAATTGCGTCGCTCGGCTACCGGTTGGCGTTCGGCCTCGATTACGAGACGCCAAACCTCTTGCCATCGGCTTTCCTCGCCGCAAGAAAGCTTTACAGCGGCACGCTCTCTGGGATCGAGGGTCGCCATAGGTCGGAGAGTGTTACGAGTATAACAGAGCCGCCCGCATCTATCCCCGCGGGCCTACGCGACTAGACTTGTGCAATCAAACTTACACACCCTAACTTACGCAACCAAACTTAGGGAACCCAGGCTTACGCCCCGATCGCGCAGCATGCCACGAAACAAAAGTTTGGGCTACCTGACCAGTTTTGATGGCCTGAAAGCCATTGCAGGTATGCGATCGCTTCTCGAGACCACCAACATATGACGCCAACAATGCAAAGGAAACCGACTGTGAAATCCAAATCCCTCACCTGCCTGCGGGCAACCGTTCTGGCCGCCATCTGCGCTCTGCCCCTCGCGGCGCAGTTTTCTGGCTCCTTGAAAGCCGTTCTTCCGGACGGGTCCAAAGCCGCCGGGGACATCTTCGACTCGAAGGCCCGGGTTTTCTTTTCGGCCGGTCCTCAAAATGCCAAATCGAGTGGTCTCCCCGACGGCAGGTACTATTTTCAGGTCACAGATCCTAGCGGCGCCGTCCTGCTCTCGAACGATGCTGCCGTTTGCCGGCAGGTTGTGGTCAGCGGCGGCGGGCTGGCAGGCGCTTTTGATCCGGTGACCCAAACGCTCGAGTCCGCCGGCTCTCCACTCGATACAACAAATTGCGAACACGCGACCACTGGGCAGACCGGCAGCGTCGCGGTCCAGGCAGGTGGAGTGTTCCATGCCTGCGCGACCGGCGCACGGCTTTCCGATATCTTTTGCGACACTTCGAATCCCGGCGGCGAGTACAAACTGTGGCTGATCGCGCAGAGCAGTGCGATTGCCGCTTGCACTCCTACGGTCAACCCCGATGGCGTCAGCCTCCGCTTCAACCAGAAATGCGCCAAAACCGACAATTTCAGTCTCACCCTGCCTGCCATCTCTCATCTGGCGGCCTGCAAGTTTAATGACACGAATGGCAACGGCGTGCTCGATACCGCCGAACTCATGATTTCCGGATGGCCCATTACGGCGAGCGTTCCCGCAGCAAGCTACGTGACCTTACGCTCGGACAATCAGGGTGGGACTAGCATTACGGCCAATACGGATTCCACAGGCTGCGTTTCTTTCGCTGCTTTGGGTATTCCCGTCAACGGTCAGGTGGCGGTGACTCTGACGGAAGCGAGCCAGGTCCGGTGGAAGCAAACGGCCCCCGCGAACGGAACCTACGATGCTTCCGGGAAGCCGTCCGCTTCAGGGCCCACCTCCCTGGCGGGAGCGGCATCAGGCGGCGTGATTACGGCCAACCTCGGCTCCGGAACCACGGTCGCCGCCCCATATTTCGGCAACACCGATCCTGAATGTCCCGATTGTTCGATCCTGGGCTCTCTAACGGTCACCAACACTCCTACTCCCGCCAAGCTATATACCTGGGGAATCAGCAAGACTGTGGACAAGACCCAAATCGACAACGTCCCCCTCGGCGGCAACGCTACATTCAACTACACGGTATCGGTAACGCATGACAGCGGCGGCCGGCCGATTCTCACCGGCATCGTCACGCTGATTAACGCCGATGGCACAACTCCGTTGCTGGTGGTCAATGTCACAGACGCAGTCAGCGATGGAGGAGTGTGTAAGATCAAGAACCCGGGCACCGGGGTTTTTGAACCCGAACTGTTCAACGTGAACCTGAATGCATTTACCCAGATCAGCCTGCCCTACCAATGCACCTATGCGGACGGAGTGTCGCCCACCATCGGCACGAATACGGTTACCGCTGTCAACGTGTCTGATCCGTCAAGCCGCTACACCAGCGCAGCCTTCTACAATTTCGGCTCTGCCAGCTCGATTCTGGATGACTCTGTGACTGTGATCGACTCGCTTACAGGCGCGCTCGGAACCGTATCGTCCACCGACGCGAGTCCGAAGACCTTTTCCTATCCGTACACGTTTTCGGGTGGCACGGCGGGGAGTTGCACGCCGCACGACAACACCGCCACCTTCACGACGAAAACTACGGGATCCACTGGCGCCGCCTCTCAGAGCGTGAAGGTCTGCCTGGTGAAGAGCACAGTCAGCCTAACGACCAGTCCGAGTCCCACCTCGGTGACCCTCGCAGCCTCTCCGGTGATCCTCAAGAATTCGGCTACCCTTTCGGGCGGCGTAAATCCTACTGGCTCGATCACGTTCACGCTGCTATATAACGGCTCTGTTGTTTACACCGTGAACGTGGCGGTAAGTGGTAACGGGACTTATACCAGTCCGGGCTACACGTTGCCCACCACCGGCGCGGTGACCGGTATTTATCAGTGGAACGCAAGCTACAGCGGTGATGGCGCTAACCTTGGCGCGAGCGAAACCGGGAACGCCGCAGAACGCGCAACGGTCGTCAACGCTAAACCTGCGCTAGTGGTTTCGCCGGTCGGCGAACCTAATGGAAACGGCGCCTACCTTGTCGGCTCATCGATAGGCGCTGCAGCTACACTGTCGAGAGCCTACAATCCAACCGGAACTTTGACCTTTACTCTGTTCCACTTTACTGGCCCCGGCGTACGGGAAATCCTCTGTACCGAGACCGTGGCTGTCAATGGCAACGGAACCTACAGCAAGCCGAACACCTGCGTGATCCCAAACCTGGGTAGTTTGCAATGGGGCGCGGACTACAGCGGGGATTCGAACAATAATGTTCCGACGGAAGCCCGCATCGACTTTAGTTTGGAATTGTGACACTGCTCAGTGCAAGCCGGGCCTGGAATTCCAGGCCCGGCGGGTCGAGCGCTCAGTCGAATACCGGGTTAAAGGTTTGGATAGAACCAATCAGGATATACGTATCGACCGCGATCATCGATCCAGGTTCCCCGGTCCGTTCGCGGCGCGATTCTGCGTTCCGGGGAGAAGTGATCTCCGCGTGGGAGCATCGATGCGCCTTTTGCGGCTTCAATGTTCAGCTTGACAACTCCGACATCGCACTGGATGCCGCCCACATTAGATGGTGCCAGTTCGGGGGACCCGACTCAATCAATAACGGACTCGCCTGCTGCAGCATTCACCACCAGGCATTCGACAGGGGCGCAATCTCGATTTCCGGCGACCAACGAATCCTGATCTCGTCACGCGTATACGGCAACGGCGGATTGGATTCGCTGTTCGTGGCACTCAGTGGAACGCCGTTGCGAAAGCCTAACCGAAAGAGCGCCGCTCCCAAACGGGACTTCCTCGACTGGCATCGCACGCAAGTCTTTCGCGGCCAGGCACGCAGTTGAGCACCCTGCAACATTTATTCTCCTCGCCGGCAAGAGCTAAGGGCGCTAAGCCCCTGATTCCACCAACCGGGCAGAAATCGCCTGCGCCGTGTTCTTGACCATTCGCGCGAGGTCGTTCAGATTTTCGTCGTTGATTTCAGCGATGGTCCCCGCGATACTGATGGCGGCCACTGGCTGCTCACCACCGTCAAAGAGAGGCGCTCCGATGCACCGCAGCCCAACCGTCTCTTCTTCGTCATCAAAGGCAAAACCATTCGCTCGAATTCTTTCCAATTCCAGTTTCATTCGCGCCGGCGAAACAATCGTATTGTCGTTGTAGCGGATGAAGCCTTGCCGGAAGTGATGCTCCAGCTGTTCTTGTGGCATGTAAGACATCAATGCCTTTCCCGCGCCCGTGCAATGGATCGGCAGCCGCTTCCCCACCCAGGTCGGAAGCGGCGGATACCCGCTGGGAGCCACTTTCTCGATCAAAACAACATCGTCCTGCGAGATTACGGCAGCATGTACCGTTAGCTGGGAGTGTTCGGCCAGCTCGCGCAAAAATGGCAGGGCCTGCTCGCGCAAACCAAGCCCTATGACGCTGCGGTTAGCCATGGCGAAAAGTTTCGGGGTAAAGGTATACCGGGCGCGCGGCGAACCGCGGAAAACGTAGCCGGAGTGTTCCAATGTATTCATGATGTAATACGCGGAACTTCTGGGCACTTTAGCCGCACGCACAATTTGGGAAAGCGTCAGGCCCTTGCGGGAGGCAGCTAAGGCTTCGAGGATGACCAACGCGCGAGCCACCGCGGGTGCTCCCTTCTCGTGGCCCTCCTGGAAATCAGCTTCCTTTGCGTTGCTATTCACGAAAGTCCTTTTTCATAGCATAGCCTCATGAGTAAACAGACCAACACCCCGCGAAGACTGGTGCTCTCCATTTCGTTCAGCGGGGAGAACAAACCCCCAAGCGGCCTGCCCTATAGTATTGCTTGGTGAGCCAGTCGAAGCTTAAAGTCGTATCTTAGCCAAACAACCTGATATGAAGATTGCAAACCTGGAGGTAATTCAAATCGGCCGCCCATTGGAACTGGGCGATGGAGGCCAGGGGGAGTTCCTGGTTTCTCCGTTGAGCGTCTTTTCCGATCGTGGCCGTGCGTCGGGTGATTTCTTCGTCGGGTTGCGTGGCGGACCGGCGTACGCCGTGTTGGTTCGCATCACCACGGACGACGGAATCTACGGGCTCGGCAGTGTGGGCGTGGGCAGTGGCGCGGCCGCCTACGTCCTGGAGCATCACCTGAAGCCAATCCTTATCGGGCAGGATCCATTCGATGTTGAGCTGCTCTGGGAAAGCATGTTCCGGAACACGCTGAACTACGGACGGAAAGGACTGGTGCTCGAAGCGATCAGCGCGGCAGACATTGCTCTCTGGGACATCATGGGCAAGGCGACAGGGCAGCCTGTTTACAATTTGCTCGGTGGGCGAACGCAGGATAAAATCCCCGTCTATGGCAGCAGGCTCTATGCAAATCGCAATCTTGATGTCCTTGCCAGCCAGGCTCAGGCGTTAGCGAAGCAAGGCTTTCGTGGGGTGAAACAACGCTTCGGGTACGGACCAACCGATGGACTTCCAGGCATGCGCCGTAACCTCGAACTAGTCGACACGGTCCGTCAGGTGATTGGACCCGATATCGAGTTAATGGCCGATGCCTACATGGGTTGGGACGTAATGTATGCGATTCGTATGATCCGCATGCTGGAAGACGCCGGGCACAACCTGAAGTGGATCGAAGAACCTGTGATTCCTGAGGACATAGACGGCTACGCTCAGATTCGCCGGTCCGTTTCCACGCCAATCAGCGGCGGCGAACACGAGTTCACCAGGTATGGATTTCGTGAACTCATTCGCAAGGAAGCGGTCGACATTCTCCAGCCGGACGTGAACCGCGTGGGAGGAATCACCGAAGCCAGGAAGATTTGGGCCATGGCCGCCGCTGAGGGGCTGCCTGTCATCCCGCATGCGGGACAGGCGCATAACTATCATCTGGTTGTCTCCCACATGAATTCGCCCATGGCGGAATATTTTCCCGCACCGGACCAGGGCGGCGTTCTCGACGATGACACCTTGTTCTACGAACTGTTCGAAGGCGAACCCAGAGCCCAGGACGGATACATCACCCTTTCCGGCAAACCGGGCCTGGGGCTGGAGTTGAACGAAGAACGAATCCAGCGCTGGAAGCTATCCGGCCAAACGCTTTAGCAGAGAAACCGAACGATCCACCAACTGCTGTGCCGCTTCTGGTGCGAAATGCATTGGAAGCATATAAGCCTGGCAAAGCATATCCGGCACAAGATAAGTCTCTTGCGGCGACCATCCTTCCGCGGGATAACATTCGGCGTTCGGAATGTAACCGACGCAGCCGTTCGAATAGCCCAGAAAATGCGTCTGGGGAAACGGCGACCCTGCTTTTACGCGTATTCCGAGGGTTG
>JBDUEM010000373.1:0-6004 GCA_040002435.1 Bryobacteraceae bacterium | reverse complement strand
TCAAATCGGGTTAATCAGTCCTTCCTTCGTAGCCTTCCCGTTTCGCACGAGCAGCACCACCGCTGCGGTCGCAATCAGCGGCAGCAGACTGGCTCCCAGCAGAATCGGTTCAAACGAATATCGATCCGAGATTACCCCTGTCAAAAAGGTGGCCAAGATCGTCCCAATCCCCGCCCCGGTGCCGCTCATCCCGCTCACCGAAGCGACGCTTCCCGTGCGGTAGAGGTCCGCCGGAAGAGCTATCACCACGGTGGAGAAACTCGCGTACGCCAGTGTCGCGAATGCGAAACAGAAAATCATGGCGGGAAAGGAGCGAAAGAAGACCGTCGCCGCCAGCGTCGTCATGCCGAGCCCGGAAACCAGCGCCACCAGCCGGCGCGACCGCCCCGTCGGCCATCCGCGCCCGATCAGCCAGCTGGAAAGTCCTCCGCCCACGAAGTTACCGACATCGGCCGCAAGGAATGGAACCCAAAAGGCAAGCAGGCTTTCTTCCGGACGAAACCCACGGGAGACCAGGTAGATGGCAAACCAGTCCGTGATGAAGAACCACACCGGATCCGTGAACGATTTTCCAACGATGATCCCCCACGTCTGCCGCAAGCGCAGCAGCGTACCGTACGATAGCCGCCCGGAGCCCGAGGGCGAAACATCGCTGCGCTCACGGAGAATAAATTCGCGTTCGGACGCCGACAGTCGCGGGTGTTCCTCCGGCTTGCGATACAACCACCGGAAGAGCGGAAGCCACAGGAACCCCAGCAGTCCCGTCACCGCGAAGGCGCTGCGCCAGTTGCCCGTGAGCCGGTAAAGTTCATATACGATAAACGGCGCCACAGCTCCGCCGATGGCCGAACCGCTGTCAAACAGCGCCACCGCCCAGCCGCTCTCCTTGCGCGGAAACCACTCCGCTACCGCTTTGGTGGCCGCGGGCCAGTTCGCCGACTCACCCGCACCTAACAAAAACCGGAAGGCGCACAAACTTCGCAGGCCCGTCGCCAGCGAAGTCAGAATAGCGACAAACGAGTAAAACGCGACCGTAAGCGAAAGTCCGCGGCGAATGCCTACCTTATCCAGAAAATAACCTGACGCGGATTGGCCGAAAGAGTAGGAGAGGCGAAAGCTGATAATCAGCAGCGCGAATGTAGAATTATCCCAGTGAAAGTCCCGTTTGATGTACGGCGCCAGCACGCTCAGCGTTTGCCGGTCAATGTAGTTGATGACCGTGGAGAGAAACAGCAGGAAGCCGATATACCAGCGCAGATTCTTGATCGTCTTCGGAGGCGCAGCGGCGTTCATCGTAGATTGATAATGACACGGCGTACAATCGGTGCATGAAATTAGCCATTGCAGCAATGCTGTTCGCCGTCAGCCTCTGCGCACAGAAACCGAAGATGATCGACGCTCATGTTCACCACAACGGAGATGTGGAGTTCCTGAACAAGCTGGTGGCGCGGCTGCAAAAACTCGACGGGATAGCCTTTCTGCTCACCAAGCCCGCGGACTTGAAGCAGGTGCAGTCCTTCATGGCGGCCCACCCCGGACGCCTGATCGGCTTCGGCGATATTTCCCTGGACGATCCGAATGTCCTGCAGCAGATTGACACGTTTCACGACGCAGGCTTCGTCGGCCTTGGCGAAATCTCCCGAACCCTGAAAGCGTTCGACCATCCCAGCTATATGCCGGTGTACGACCGGGCCGCAAAGTACGGCATGATGCTGCTCTTCCACACCGGCGTCGTCAATCGCAATCATCCCGATGTGCCGGAAGATGTCAGCGTCGACAGGTTGCGCGTCACGTTGATCGACAACATCGCGCGCCGCTATCCCAACATAACCATCATTGGTGCGCATCTCGGCAATCCCGACTACGCCTGGGCAGGAGAAATGGCGCGCTGGAACCCCAACCTTTTCTTCGACCTTTCCGGCTCCACGCTCATCAAGAAGCAGGAAGATCCCACGTTCTTCAAATCCATCTTCTGGTGGTCGAGCATTGCTAGTCCTCATAGCCCCAAGGGGCAGGCGAGCGCATTTGAGAAGGTGGTCTTCGGATCGGATGTCTTCGGCGGCGAGCTTGAGGAGTTGGATCGCTCCATCGAACGCTATCAGCGCATGCTGAACGCCTGCGGCGTATCAAAAGAGGCGCAGGCGAACATTTTTGGCGGAACGCTCGAGAGAATCCTGGCGAAGCAGAAAAAATGACAGGCACCAGATATGACAAGCATCCAGAAATAGCTGTAGCGTAGCGGAGCACTTCTGCATCTAACGGAGAGTGAGAAAGTCGCAGCTTCGCGTCATTATCTTCTTCGCCTTATCAGTTTCGGTACGAGCTCAAACAGCCACGGATACCCCGGCCGCGCCGCCGAAAGAGCGGGATTTCGTGAAGACGTTTGTGAGCGACGAAGTGAAGATCTGGACCAGTCCCTTTCGACAAAGTAGTTACACAGGCCACGCATTCCAAAAGTACGTGATCCCGTTTACGCTGATCACCGGGGCGCTCATCGCGACCGATCGCCGCACCTCCCAAGCCCTTCCAAATACGAGAGACCAAACCACCTGGAGCCTTCGCGTGTCTCAGATCGGGACCGCGTACTCGTTGGCGGGAATGGCGGCCACTACGTATGTAATCGGCAGGATCAGCGGAGACAGCAAGGCTCGTGAGACGGGGTTTCTCGGCATCGAAGCCATCGCTCATAGCCAGCTTGTGACGTTGGTAATCAAGGAAGCCTCGCAGCGAACCCGTCCCGCCGACGCCTTTGCCAACAACGTTGGCGGAACTGGTTTTTTCAGGAGCGGAAATTCATTCCCTTCAGGACATGCATCAGGCTCGTTCGCATTAGCGACGGTCTTCGCCTATGAATATGGCCACGATCATCGTTGGGTTCCTTACGCTTCGTACGGTCTTGCGTCCGTAGTCGCGGCATCAAGACTCAGCGGGGAGAAGCATTGGCTGTCTGACTTGTTTGTCGGCAGCTCAACCGGGTTTCTGATCGGGCGATTTGTCTACAAAACACATCACGATTTTCGGGCCGATGATGGCCCGTCGCGAACCGCAATGCTCATGCCGCAATTCGGCGTCAGCACGCACGGCGCAAACCTCGCCTGGAATTGGTAGCCTACCTGGATAGCTGGCCCTGCAAAAACCGTCTCACAGCAGGATCGGATTCAAGCCCGATCGCGCGCTGGTAAGCTTCGTCGGCCTCGTGCCTCAGTCCCATCTGCGCGAGAAGATCCGCGCGCCCTGCCCAGTAAGGCTGGTAATCGACAAGCCGCGGATCGTCCTGTATTGCATTCAGTGCCGTCAGGCCCTGCTCTGCGCCATAGGCCATGGCCACTGCGACGGCGCGGTTAATGGCGATCACCACGGACGGCGTCAATACCAGCAGCGCGTCGTAAAGGTGCACAATGGCTCCCCAGTCCGCTTGGCCCATGTGGCGGCGCGCGGCATGCGCAGACTGCACGGCCGCTTCCAGCTGGAAGCGGTCCGGTGCGTTGCTCCGGCTGGCGAGCCATAGTATTTCCTCTGCTTCTTCAATCAACGCCGCGTCCCACCGTGTAGGGTCCTGCCGGTCCAGCGGAACGAACTCGCCGCCTTCGCCGCGTCGCGCCCGGCGGCGCGCTTCCGCATGCAGCATCAAAGAAAGCAGTCCCAAGGCCTCCGGCTCCTGCGGAAGAAGGGAGACCACCAGGCGGCCCAGCCAGATCGCCTCTTCGGTAAGGCCGCGGCTGCGCGCCTGGGACCCCGCCGGATCTGCCCAGCCTTCCGCATAAATGGCGTAGATTGCCTCCAGCACCGCATCCAGCCGCGCGGCGAGTTCGGCTTTCTCCGGCACCCGGAGAGGAATGCCGGCTTGGCGGATGCGGTTCTTCGCGCGTACCAGCCGCTGGCCCATCGTCGAAGGCGCCACCAGAAACGCCGACGCAATCGTCGCGGCGTCAAAGCCCAGCACGGTTTGCAGAATGAGCGGCGCACGCACGGCGGCGTCAATCGCCGGATGGGCGCAGGCGAACATCAATCGCAGCCGTTCGTCGGGAATTTCCATCTCGTCCTCCGCCGCTGCGAATAACCTGGCCACTTCCCCCGCGGCCTCATCCCGCGTCTGGCGGCGTCGGGCGGCGTCTATCAACTTCCGGCGCGCCACGGTGAGCAGCCACGCCTCCGGTGCGCGCGGAATTCCGCTCACCGGCCACTCGGATAGCGCGGCAACGAACGCGTCAGATAGGGCGTCTTCGGCGCTGGCGACATCCCTGGTGCGCGCTGCCAGGAAAGCCACCAGTTTTCCATAGCTGCTGCGCGCGACCGCCTCGGCTGTTTGCGCTACGCTCAATCGGGACAAACCTCAATGGAAACCACGTAGTCCTCACTTTGCCGGAATCGCATACGCAAACGCCACCCACAGGAATGACGTTTCACGGAAGGCACTTTCGACAAATCCCATCGCCACAACTCGGATCGTCGCTTGACTCTCAACATCCCGGTCAGTACAATCCTACCCATGCAACTGCGCGTCTCTATCGCTTCTATTTTCCTGATGTTCGCCGCCCTTGCCGCCGGCCAAACCGGGACCAAGCGGTATCTGTACGTCAGCACTCCCGATGCGGCCCAGAAGGATTATCGTTCCGGTCAGGGCATCCTCGTTTTCGACATTGACGATGGCCACAAGTTTGTCCGGCGCATCGACATTCCCGCCTTCAGCGAAGGCCTGCGCGGCTTCGCTGGAAACCTCAAGACGCACACCGCTTACTTCTCTACCAGCAATCGCCGCGTGGGCGCCTTCGATCTGGAAACCGAAAAGATTGTCTGGGATCAGACCTATGAAGCCGGCGCGGACCGCTCGGCCGTTACCAAGGATGGCAAGAAGATCTACGTTCCCACCGGATACTGGTACCTCGGAGAGGACGGCGGAATGCTCGTCGTCAATGCCGAGAACGGCAAGATGATCAAGCGCATCAAGGTTGGTCCGGCCGCGCACAACAGCCTCGTCAGCCTCGATGGACGCCTCGTGTTTCTCGGCAGCCAAACCATGTTGACCGTTTTCGATACGAAGAATGAAAAGGTGATTCGCCAGATCAAGGATGTGGGGGAGCGTGCCATCTTCCCCTACACCATGGACAGCAAAAACCGTATCGCCTACATCTGCCTCGGGGACCACGTCGGGTTTGATGTAGTAGACCTCGAAGCAGGCAAGGTCCTGCATCGCGTGTTTGCCGGCTCGGAACATATCCCGCACCGCACCCACGGCTCGGCGCTCACGCCAGATGAAAAAGAGTTATGGATCAGCGATCAGGTGGGCAAAAAACTCTTCATCTACGACGCCACCAAGATGCCGCCCGAGCCCAAGGGTGAGGTCGAGTTATCCCAGGGAGGTCACGGCTGGGTGTTGTTCAGCCTCGATGGCCAGTACGCCTGGACCCATACTCCCGACGTGTTTGACGCCAAGACAAAAAAACTGGTCGCCACCTTGAAGGACGAAAACGGCGTCCCCGTCAGCGGGTCCAAGTATTTCGAGGTTCACTTCCGCAACGGCAAAGTTGTCCAGATGGGCAGCGAGTTCGGCATCGGCCGAAAATAGAATTTACGGCTCTTTCAGCAGTTCGTCCACTGTCCAATAGTGCTTGCGTTCCCGATGGGCCGCGCGGATCTGCGCCACCGCCGTCTCTGAGACCTTCTCGTCCACGGCGCCAAACTTCTTGCGCGCGTACGTCAGCAGCGAAGCGATCTCCACATCGCTCAACACCGGAGCGAAGCCCGGCATCTCCTGGTTGTAGGTCTTCCCCGCCACTTCAATCTTCCCGTGCAGGCCGTGCAGCACGATGCGGATAACGCGTCCCTCCGCACCCGCCACCCAGGCCGAGCCGGCCAGCGGCGGTGCTTCTCCCATCATGAACGGGCCTTCGTTCAAATGGCAGCCGGCGCAGTACGTTTCAAAACGGCTTTTACCGGGATCGGAATTCTGCGTCAAAGCTTGCTTCGGGGCTTGCTTCGGGGCTTGCTTCGGGGCTTGCTTCGG
>JBDUEM010000372.1:0-6010 GCA_040002435.1 Bryobacteraceae bacterium | reverse complement strand
CGAAATCGCTGGGCGGCGCCGACCACCGCACTCCTTTGTTTCGGAGTCCGCTCTACGCCAATGACGACGCCGATTTTGCCAGCCGCGGGTTCTGGGGCGCCATGGCGGCGTATACGGATGCGAAGAACGCCACATGGCTGCTGGCTCCGGCCTGGGGACCCCCGGCGGCGGGAGCGCCTGCTTTTGCGGCCACGAATGGTCCAGCGCAAGGGGGCAGCATTATGGCTTTCCAGTTGGATGAAAAAGATGGCAAGCCGGTGCTTGTCCCCGCGTGGCGATCGCGCGATATGGAAATGCCGGAGCCGCCGGTCGTCGCGAACGGTGTAGTTTTCGCTGTTTCGAGCGGCGAGAATACGCGGCAGGTGGATAGCGGCGGCAGACTGCTCACGTCAAAGGAAAGAGCCAGTACGCCGGTTGGAAATGCTACGCTCTACGCGCTGGATGCCGAGACCGGCAAGGAACTGTTTTCCAGCGGTAAAACCATGCCGAGTTTCACGCATTTCAGCGGACTGGCCATTTCGGAAGGCCGCGTCTACGTGGTGACGCACGATTCCACTTTGTACGCTTTCGGAGTTCCGGACTAAAGCGCGGCGCGCACAATCTTCGAAGTTACGATCGCCTGTCCCACATGCCGCTGGGTGTGCTCGGCAATGTGGATCAACAAGCCGATCACGGTGGTGGGCAGTGCTTTGCGGCCCACCGTTCTTGCTTCCGTATACGTCACTGGATCAATCTGCCGGATGACCGTCTCCGCCTCACGCAGCGTTTGGTCGAGCGTGGAAAGCAGCGTGACGAGCGGCTCGCCCGGATCGAGTTCCCGTTTCAGCGTGTCAAGTTGCGCCTCGCTCAACGCCGTACCCTGGGCATACGTCATCAAGCGGTCCACACTGCCAGCGATATGCCTGATCTGAAATCCCACTGGCGCCAGTCCGGCGGGGCGAGCCCAGGTCTGCTCGCCGCTGAGGCCCGCCGTGAATGCAGCCAGATCTTCCCGCGCTTGCTGAAACGAATACAAGACCGGTGAGATCAATGGATTGGTATCTTTTAAGGTGCCGCGCAGCCAGGGTTCAGGGTTCATCGCTACTCAATTCTACTGCCGTGATATCTTCATACATTCCGGAGGATGAATGCGCGTATTGGTAACTGGCGCTCAAGGTTGCATTGGCGCCTGGGTGGTAAAGAGCTTGCTGGACCGCGGAGCGGACGTAGTGATTTATGACCAGGAGACGGATCCCGCCCGCCTGGCTTTGATCACGTCGCCGGCGACGGCGTCCCGTGTGACCGTGGAAACCGGCCGCATCGAAGACACGGCCCGCGTGAAGAGCCTGGTGAAGGATGGCGGGATCACGCATATCGTTCACCTGGCCGCGGTGTTGATGCCGTTTTGCCAGGCACAGCCTGTGATGGGCGCGATGATCAACGTCATCGGCACATTGAATGTTTTTGAAGCGGCGCGCGACGCGGGCAGGGAAGTGCGCATCGTTTACGCCAGCTCCTCGGCGGTTTGGGGGCCGGGCGAGGCATACGAGGACAAGAATCTCGGCGAAGATCAGCCGCTGAAGCCCGCTACGCACTACGGCGTCTTCAAGCAGTCCAATGAGTCCAATGCCCGTGTGTTCCACTCGGTGAACGGCATTCACAGTATCGGCCTGCGGCCGTGGACCGTCTATGGAGTGGGGCGTGATCGCGGACTCACCGCGGATCCCACTATCGCATTGAAGGCGGTGGCGCTGGAGAAACCATTTCAGATCCGGCTTACCGGCTTCATGGATTTTCAATACGTAGAAGATGTAGCCGAGACCTTTGTGCGCTGCCTGCTGTCCGGCGTCGACGGTGCGCACGTGTTCAATCTTGCCGGCGATGTTTCACGGATCGAGGATTTCATCGCACTGATTGAGAGGCTGGACCCTGGTGCGGCGAAACTGATCAGTTGCGCCGGGCCTCAGGTGCCTGTCGCCTTCCGCATGGACGCAAGTCAGTTACACGCGCACGTGAAGGACATTCCGAAGACTTCGCTCGAAGACGGTATTGGCAAGACCCTGGCGCTGTACAGGAGTTTGCGCGCGGAAGGCCGGCTGACGCCGGAACTTGGAATTTAGCGAAGTTCGAGCGCCCGGACTTCGCCGGCGGTACCGTAGATGTCATTGCGCCCAGGCGCGAACTCCGCAATTACCGGTCGCGGTTTTACCGGACCGCATGTGAACTCGAATGAGATTGCGCCGGCGCCCTTCAGCGTAACGCTGCGCGGGTTGCGAACCAGCAGGAAGGTTTTCACGCCGGAGTAATCGATTCGCAGACGCGCCAAGTCGCCCAGGCAATCGACCTGCGTCAGCACGCCTTCGATGCGGCTTGCCGGCGCGGCCGAAGGGGGTTGCACAACTACTTTTAGTGGCGTCGGGGCTGCGGGCGCCCTGCTTACCAAGGCAAGCGTCGCCTCCGTCCTCGCGGTCTCCGCTTCATTGGTTGAAAGCTTTACCGCACGGACGGCGGCTGCGCGCGCCAGGCCGTGGTTCTGATTGTGAGAATAGGCGAGTGACAGGTTCTCCCAAACCTGCGGGCGGTTCGGTTGCAGTTCCGCGGCGGCCTTCAAATTCTCGATCGCCTCGCTCAGACGCCGCCGTTCGAGCGCGAGCGTACCCAGAAAATAGCGGCTCTCAAAGAGCCGTGGATCGGACTGCACTGAGCGGCGCAACAGGTCCCAAACCTCGCTCTCTTCCGCGCCCAACTGCCGTCGCAGCATCGCCAAGTCATAACAGAGCCGCGCGTTATGAAGCTTCAATTCCAGCGCTCGCTGAAAATGCCCCTGCGCCCTCTCGTCTTCGGCTTTCGCCAGCGCCAGGTATCCCAACGCCGCCTCGGCTTCGGCGGTGTTCGGATGCGCCTTCACGATTGCTGCGTAAAATTTGGAGGCTTCGTCCACTTTGCCGCTGACCACGAAAAGGTTTGCCAGCAGGAGGGCGGAATCGAGCTCAGACACGGCTTCGGCGGGAATGTTTTCGGGCTTAGCTGAAGGAGCGATGGGCAGGTTCGCAAAGGGAAGCGGTTCGCGCGAAACATATGCGCGCAGGTCCCGTTGCAGTGCAGCTTCGGTTTGGCCAAAGGCGGATTCCACCGCGTCGGTCCGGCCCTGCAGTGTTGCACTCACGAAATCCGCGACATGGGCCCTGTACTTCTCCGAAAGATGCAGCATGTGCATCAGCGCCCAGCTCTCGGCATAGAATACCCCCAGCTTATTCTTCTCCCGGTAGTATGGCGAGCTTGCGTCCACGGCCCATAATGTTTTTAGCTCAAGAGGCTTTTGGGTCCGAAGCAAACGAACATGCGGTTCAATGGAATCGCCAACCCGCATCTGTTTGCCGCGGAACTGGATGGTGGAGTAGAACTCGGCGAGGCCCTCCCCGAACCACAGCGGCACCTCCCGGGCAGAATGGCGGAGGACTACGTGGACAAACTCGTGCGCCGCCGTTCTGCCGGAGGCGCGCATGGCGATAAAGTCACCGTCCGGGCCGCTGTGATAATAACCGCTTGACGCCTCGTTAATCCGGAACGGCCGAAAGCCGGCGTCAGACTGGAAAACAAACACCCGAACAGGCAGCGGTGAAATATTCCGGTCTGCCGCCTGCGCGGCAAATACATTTCGGAATTGTTCGAGTTGTAACACGACCTCCCGGCCGCGGGATTCACCGGCGTCGGTGTAGAGCTCAAAGTTGCTGGATTTCAGCCGTACCCACCGCCCATTCGCCCCCAAACCGGCCACTAAGGCTATTAGAAGCAACATCACGCGAATTTTCATGGCGCCGCTCCGATTCTCCCAAATTTTCAGTGCCGCTTTATAAGCACCTCTCCTAATGGGTGTTATAGAAAATTTGTATTGGACCGTTGCCGATTCTCTGCATACGCTGGGATATGACATCGCCTGCCATTATGGAGCCTTATAGTTCGCAAGTTACGCTTCTTCATCGTATTAGTAACATCGTTAGCTCCGAGGTATCTCTGGATGAGATGCTCGGGGAAATAATTGGTTTAACCGTTCAAGTAACCGATTGCGACGCCTGTTTGGTGTATCTATTGGAACGGGACTCGGGCGAAGTTGTACTGCGTGCCTCACAGGTTCCCCACGCCGCGGATCTGGGTAACATCCGTATGAAGATGGGAGAAGGCGTCACAGGTTGGGTGGCCGAACACAAATCCGTGGTGGCATTGGAGACCAATGCCGGCTCAGATCGCCGCTTCAAGAAATTCCAGGCTCTGGTGGAGGATACCTACGATGCATTCCTGTCGGTTCCCCTTGTCAGCAGCGGGGATATCATCGGCGTTATCAACGTGCACCATCGCAAGTCTCACAAACATACGTCGGAAGAAGTCGGTCTGTTGACATTTATTGGCGAGCAGATGGGGGGAGCAATCTCCAAGTCTGTTCTTTCGGAAACCAATGCCAGGCTGATGGAAGAAACGCTGGAAATGAAGCGGCAGCTCGAAACCAGGAAACTGGTGGAGCGCGCCAAGGGTATCCTGCAAAGCAAGTACAAGCTTTCCGAAGAGGAGGCCTACCTTCGCCTTCGCAACGAGAGCCGGCGCCTGCGCAGGCCGATGAAGGATCTGGCCGAGGCCATCATCCTCGCGGAAGATTTGAGCCGCAAGCCCGAGTTCACAGACTCCAGCCCGAACTAGCTCGCTTGTTTGCTTCCGGGGTCCGCGATCTCTTGGAGGTAGCGGCCCCTTTTTTGACTGCCCGGCGATATCCGCTAGGCTGAAGTCATGCTGTTTTCCCGGCTTGTTGAAACCTCCAACCAGGTAGCGGCTACAACCAAGCGCCTGGAAAAGATCGGCCTGATCGCATCCCTGCTCAACCAGCTGCAACCAGACGAAGTCGAGACGGCAGTTTCCCTCCTCAGCGGCAACCTGCGCCAAGGCCGGATAGGCATCGGTTACTCGACCCTGCGCGATGCAAGCGGCGCCCAGTCAGTGGAACCCGGCCTGGACCTAATGGAGATCGACCGCGCTTTTGAGTCCCTGAAGTTAACACAGGGGGCAGGGTCAGGCGGCAGAAAATTGGAGGCGCTAAGGGCCATCTTCCAGCGCGCGACTGAGGACGAACAACGCTTTCTCGTTGGTTTGATTGGCGGTGAACTTCGCCAGGGCGCTTTGGAAGGCATCATGCTGGAGGCCGTGGCTCGCGCCTCCGGGATTCCGCTGGAGAAAGTACGCCGTGCAGCCATGACGGCCGGCGCCATTCCGCCGGTCGCGCGCGCCCTGCTCGCCGACGGAGAAGCGGGGCTTGCCGCCTATCGTGTGCAGTTGTTCCGGCCGGTGCAACCCATGCTGGCACAGACCGCCGAGGATACCGCGGAGGCGATCGGCGCCCTCGGTGAGGCGTCACTGGAATGGAAGCTGGATGGCGCCCGGATCCAAGTACACAAGTCGGACGACGTTGTGGCCGTCTATACGCGCGCCCTCAATGACGTAACGGCCGCCATACCGGAGGTTGTGGAGGCCGTCCGGAAGATTCCGGCAAGGGAACTGATCCTTGACGGAGAAGTCATCAGCCTGCAGCCAGATGGCCGGCCTAACGCATTTCAAACCACCATGCGCCGGTTTGGCCGCAAGCTGAATGTGGAGCGCATGCGCGCGGAACTGCCACTTTCTCCTTTTTGGTTTGACCTGCTGTACGTAGACGGCACGGCGCTGCTCGATGAACCGCAGGCGCGCCGGTTTGGCGAACTCGCCGGGTTATCGCCGGATCTGGTAGTCCCGCACCTGACGACGGGCGCGCCGGAACGCGCGACGGAGTTCATGGACGCTGCCCTGCGTCAGGGCCACGAGGGCATCATGGCCAAATCGCCTACGGCGCCGTACGCGGCGGGCGGGCGTGGACAGAGCTGGCTCAAGGTCAAAAAGCCGCGTACGCTGGATCTGGTGATCCTGGCGGCCGAGTGGGGCAATGGCCGCCGCAAGGGCTGGCTCAGCAATTTGCACCTGGGCGCTCGCGACACCGAAAAAGGCGGATTCG
>JBDUEM010000371.1:0-6088 GCA_040002435.1 Bryobacteraceae bacterium | reverse complement strand
ATAAGGGACGCGGGCGCGGCGTGTGATTTGGTTTTGCGGGAACTCAATACTGCCCTCTAGGCAGGATAGCAGCGGGTGGGGCGGGCTTCTCGATTCGAAGATACTACTGGGTTACGACGGGATTCATAGCCTTGAGTGAGATCCTTTAAAATAAAGCCGTGAACCGCGACGAAGTTATCAGCGCCTTGCGGGCGCATGAACAGGAACTCCGGGAGGCCGGTGTAGTGGGCGTTTCTCTGTTCGGGTCCACGGCGCGCGGGGAGTCCGCTCCAGGCGACGTTGACATAGCGGTCCGGCTATCGAGCAGGTTTTCTCAAGGCGGCTTTGATTATTTTGGCCGCTTGGAAGATCTGGAACGCCATCTGTCCGGCTTGCTCGGCTGCAAAGTGGACATCGTAGAAGAGCCGGTACGTAAAGAGCGTTTTCAACAAGAGATCGATCGGGACCGCGCCCTTGCCTTCTGAAAAACCCGCCCGGCTTTTGGACATCATCGAAAACGGCCAGGCAATTCTACGCTACACGTCTGGTTTGGATGCGGCTTCATTTGCGGAAAACCAACTAGTCTACGACGCGGTGGAGCGTTGTTTGGAGCGAATCAGTGAAGCGGTGACCAAGCTCGGTGAACTGGCGCCCGTTCTGTTGCCGGGCCAGCCGTGGCGCGACATTCGGTCTCTTGGAAATCGGTTGCGGCACAACTACGACGAAATCGGCCATGACCGGCTCTGGGAAATTGTACAAGACGACATTCCTGACCTGCTGGCCAGCCGCGAAGAGGCTTTAAGGAAGCTTTGAGGTCCTCCTGCCCTACCATAAAAGATTCAATGGAGAGTCTTTGAAAAACCGCATCTTCATCGCCGGTCATTACGGTTGCAACACCGGCAATGAGGCCATACTGACGGCTATGCTCGATCACCTGCGCGAGCTTCGTCCCGACCTGAACATCACCGTCACATCCGCCACGCCCGGGCAAACCGCCTCTGCCTACGGGATAGAAGCCATCCATTGGACCGATCTGCTCGCCCTGCTCGAGGCCATTCGCGCTGCCGACCTTATCCTCATCGGTGGCGGAACCTTCCATGACGATCGCGGCTTCAATCCAAATGTCTTCCTCACCGAGAATCACTACGGGCTGAGCTTCTACACAGCGGCTGCCATCCTCGGCTCGCTGTATCAAAAACCGGTGATGCTCTACGCTATCACCGCCGGGCCGCTGCTTTCCGAACAGGGCCGCACATTCACCAAAGCCGCCTGTGAAGCCTCCACCATGATTGCCGTCCGTGATGCGCAATCGTCGCGAGTACTCGAATCGCTCGGCATCGCTCCGGAACGCATCACCCTCACTGCCGATCCGGTTTTCGGTTTCCACATCACCCAACCGCCTGCAGTGGAGCTCCCGTCCAAGCCGCTCATCGGCGTTGTTCTGCGTGAGGGAGAACGCGGTATTCATCCTGCGTTCTGGGAACGGGAAACCGCCGCCGGCCTCGATTTGTACCTCACGGAGAACCCCGGTCATGTGCTGTTTCTTCCTCTCGAACAGGACGATTCCGCAGTGGCCGCCCGTGTCCGCTCGCACATGAAGCAATCCCGGCGAGCCACCGTGATGGATGCCGCGCCTTCTCCCTCGTGGATTTGTGCCGTACTCAGCCAGTGCGATCTGGTAGTAGGCATGCGCATGCATGCGCTGATTCTTGCCCTGCTGGGAAACGTACCGGTCGTTGCGTTGAGTCAGAGCGACGAGATCGAACAGACCATGCAACGCGCAGGGCTAGCCGCTTTTGTCCTCGATCTTCAAGGCATTGAGTCCTCGCGGCTGGCAGGCTTACTGACAACGGCTCTTTCCCAGCGGCAGGAAACAGTTTCTTTATCGAGCGCAGCCCGCGACAATGCACGGCTTGCTATAGAAGCTCTCGACAAAGGCGCGTGGCGAACCGTCACCCCGGAATCCCTCTTCCTGCTCGCCCGCGGCATTCACGCGCAACTCAGCCAGAGTCACACGCAGCGCACGGCCAGTGCCGCCCGGCTCACCGATCTCGAAGCGCAACAGACTTCCGTTCTATCCAATTTGGAGACGGCGATTAAAACCCGGCAGCTCAAGGAAACTCAAAAGCTTCTCGCCAGGGCCGAAGATCTCTCCGCGCACATCACCAAAATCGAGAAGGAACGGCTTGCGCTCACTTCCACGCTCGCTGACCTCACCGTTCTAAACGACACCGCTCAGGAGAAACTCCACAAGGCCGAGCAGGACCGCCTGCGGACGGTGAAAGCCCTCGACAAATTTCACCAGTCGCTCGAAAGCACCGTCACCAGCTATCGCAATCAGCGCGCCTGGCAGGTGATGCTGCTGATCCGCAAAGCCTACACGCTGCTCCACCGCCAGGGCTTGGCGTCCTTTCTGAAGTGGGCAGTCTCTATCCCTTTTGCCGGCTTCGGCAGCCTGGCCGAATACGATCTGCCGTTTCCCCAGGTGTGGAACTATAT
Source organism: Bryobacteraceae bacterium (assembly GCA_040002435.1). GTDB lineage: Bacteria > Acidobacteriota > Terriglobia > Bryobacterales > Bryobacteraceae > JANXXV01. Next base: position 3,610 of record JBDUEM010000371.1, on the reverse strand, counting down.
GCCGGAAACGCTGGAGCAGTCCTACGCGCCCGAGCCTCGCGCGATGGAAGAGGAATCCACCGCCCCCGCTGTTCCGCAAAGGCTGTCCGAGCTGTTGCCGCAGAAGAAATACGACGTGGTTATCTTTGCCATCTTCGATTTCGATTTCCGCTTCCAACGGCCGCAACAGATCGCCGCTCAGTTTGCCCGCCGCGGCCATCGCGTCTTCTGGATCAGCCCGGCGCGCTGGATTCCGCCGGCTTCTTCCCAACAATACGAGGCGATCGCCCTGCGCGACAATCTGTGGGAGATTCACCTCCGCGGGACGCGCCCCGATCTCTACACGGGCCACATGACCGCGGCGGAGGCGAAGTCCATCAACGGCTGTTTGCAGAAGCTTTACCAGGACTTCCAGATTGTCGAAAGCTGCGCCGTTTTGCAGTTCCCCTATTGGCGTCAAGCCGGCTTGAGTTTGCGCGAACAGTTCGGCACCAAGGTGCTCTACGACTGTATGGACGACTGGCAGAACTGGACCGCTGAGCCTCGCATCAGCGAGGAAAATCTGGCTGACGAGCGCCTGCTGGCGACCGAAGCCGACGTCCTGGTGGTCACCTCGCAGGAATTTCTGGAGCGCCAGCAGGCAGCCGGACTCAAACCGGTCCTCGCCCGCAACGGTGCCGACTTCGACTTCTTTGCCTCGCCGCGCCCCAACGATCTGCTGGCTGGGGTGCCAAAGCCGGTGGTCGGCTACTACGGCGCCATCGCGGACTGGTTCGATCTCGAGCTGCTAATCAAGGTGGCGCAATCCCGCCCGCAGTATTCCTTCGTGTTGATCGGCCAGGTTCACGGCGTGGACGTTTCGAAGCTGGCCGCTCTTCCCAACGCGCGCCTGTTGGGGGAGAAGAACTATCGCGAGATTCCCCTCTATCTTTCGCACTTCGATGTCTGCCTGATCCCGTTCCGCTTGAACAAATTGACGAAGGGTGTGGATCCGGTGAAGATGTACGAGTACTTCAGCCAGGGCAAGCCGGTGATTGCCACGGATATGGCGGAGTTGGCGCAGAGCACGGACCTGCTCTACATCGGGAAAGATGTCGAGGACTTCGCCGCCAAAGTAGACCAGGCTATTCAGGAGAACGACCCCGAGTTGCGAAAGCGCCGCATTGCCTACGCGGCCGCGAACACGTGGAGTGCCAGGGTGACGACCATGGACGCAGCTATTGCCAAGAGCTTCCCGAAGGTCAGCATTCTGATGGTGACGTATAACTGTGAAGAGTTCATCGAACCGTGCCTTGATTCGGTGGCTCGCAACACGGCCTGGCCCAACTACGAAATCATTCTGATCGACAACAATTCCAGCGATGGGACCAGGGCGATTATCCAGAAGTATGCCGCCGCTGACGAGCGCATCCGGCTCACGCTCTCGGCTGAGAACCTCGGCTTTGCCGGCGGCAACAACGTCGCCGCCAGGGAGGCCAGTGGCGAGTATCTGATCTTCCTCAATCCCGATACCGTGCTGCCGCATGGCTGGATGAGCCGCATGGTGCGCCATTGCGAACGCGACCGGTCCATTGGCGCTGTGGCGTCCGTCACCAATTTTTCCGGCAACGAGAGCAAGATCAATTTCGATTACAGCAACGTACTGCAGATGGAGAAGTTCGCGCAGGCGCTGGCGAACGAGAAAGCAGGCCAGGCGACGGACATCGCCGTGGCGGCGCTGTACTGCGTACTGGTGCCTCGCGCCATTTGGACCGAGGTGGGCGAGCTCGATGCCGGCTTCCAGATCGGCATGTTTGAGGACGATGACTTTTCGCTTCGTATCAGGACCGCGGGCTACCGCGTGGTGGCGGCCGACGATTGCTTCATTCATCACTTCGGCAACGGGTCCTTCGCTAAATTGCCGAGCCAGGAATCGCTGCGCATCTTTGAGTTGAACAAGGCTCGCTTCGAGCAGAAGTGGAAGACTCCATGGAAGCCGCACCAGCTGCGACCTGGTGTGCGGCCTCCGTTTGAGGACAACCGTCCGGGTCCCACGGAATTTCTGACGGTCACCAGCGCGGCGGCGAAGCGGCCCTTGGCAGGTGTGAAGATCAAGCGGCTGCACCCGCCGGGAACAACCGCGCGGCAGAGCTTCAATCATCAGCCCGGTGTCGGTTCGGCGCTGGTGGTGGATTGCGAGAACGCGACCCCGGGAACGGTGATCATGATGGGGGCAACGATGCTCACCACGTCGTATGGCAGCCAGACGATGTTGAGCGGGGTGGTGCCACCCGGGATCTACGCGGAGGCGTGTGTCCAGCAGGTTTATTTGTTGAATGATTTCGGGGAGTCTAACCGGATGGAGTTTTCTGTGGAGAAGTAGTGGGTTGGGCATTCATACGCAGGAAATCTGTATACCCCGATTCATCAAGCGCACCTGCCGCTAGCTTCAAAACAGCTTGAGCCGCGTCTTCTTCACTGGCCGCGAAGCTGTAGCCATTGAGCTCCAGAAACAGGATACCGATCACAAAGCCGGTGCGCTTGTTGCCGTCAATAAACGGATGATTGCGAACAATACCCGCCGTGTAAGCCGCCGCCATGCCGATGATGTCCGGTGTATCCGCATAGGCATAGATCTGCTGTGCCCGAGCCAAAGCGGATTTCAACAGGTTATCGTCACGCAAGCCCTCCGCACCACCGTGCAGCGCAAGCAACCGGCCGTGCAACAGCAGCACTTCACGCTCCTCGATCCAGATCGGTTCCGTCACTTGGACAGAACGTGCAGCGTGTTGCGGTAGCGGCTGATGATGTCTTCGGCTTTCGCCATTTTCTTTTCAAAGGCGGGATCGTAGGGCGTCAGCTTGTAGCCGCCGTCCGGTGCTTCGACGAGGAATAGTGGTTCTCCGTCTTTCGTGTTCAGACGATTGATGACATCCTTTGGCAGGACGACACCGAGCGAGTTACCGAATTTGCGGACTTTGAGTTCAACCATAAAGAAGCTTCCGTTAGTTATTACTAATGTAATTACTTTTGCTGCGGTTTAGCAAGCCTGCTAAGGCCTCTTGCTAAGAAGATCTTGCAGGCGGACTATTAATTCAGGAACCAGCGTGGTCTGATATTCGCCGGTTACGCGGATTACCTTTTGATCCAGGCTGGAATGAACCAGCATGCTGTTAGTTCTCGGGTACACCAACCATACTTCGCCCGCGCCGTTTTTGAGATAGGCAAATACTTTCCTGTCCAGCTCCTCGGCCGTATTCCCGGGAGACTCTACCTCAATGGCGATCATTGGGGCACCCTGATAGTAATCATTCGCAATCCGCTGATCAGGCCAGGTAGCGCTGACGTCCGGGATCAACCAACTATTTCCAAGTTGATAACCGGTTTCAATCCAGACGCGGGACTTGGTAAGAACTGCCGTTAGTAATTCCTGGAAGTTTTTAGCGACAGCCATGTGCCGGAGTTTCGCTGGTGGCAATTCGATCAACTCTCCATCGAGCAGCTCTTGCTTACCCGGCGATTCGGGCAGACTTTCGAACTCTTCAAATGACAGCAGGCCTGGAGACGTCATTGGGCTTCTATCGTTATGATAGCCCCCCTGACGCTATCATGAAGCTGGACTTGCCAATGATTCTAGATCCCGGTTTTAACC
>JBDUEM010000370.1:0-6124 GCA_040002435.1 Bryobacteraceae bacterium | reverse complement strand
TTCATCGAGAGAGCCGGCTTGATATCGGTCTCCGCGAAATCATCTCCCTTAAAGAGCAGGGGCAGGCCTGTGGCTTTTGCAAGCGCATAGGAAAAACAATCTCCGTAATTCAACGCGGCTTTGTTGTTTTGGCCTTTGCCATAGACAGAGTAGGCTTCAAGCGCCATCTGCGCGTGCTGTGCGGTTACGCTTTCCACTTGGCACCCGGCCTCCTGAATCAGATCATTCAGCTTACGCGCGCCTTTTGGACCGTGCCGGTTCAACATCACAATTCCTGCCTCGACCAGAGTTGCCGTGGAGATCAATGGGCGATCCGCCTCCGCAATAGCCTTGGCGTAGTTCACCGCATCATCTTCTTGATCCAGAATGGCGATCAGTGCCGACGAATCCAATACGATCACTTAGGCAGCCCATTTTCGTCATAGAGCATCTCTTCCGGGCTGCGAGCGTCAAGGACAGGCAGCTTGGCGCATTCACGGCCAATCTCAAGAAGCCGCCATGCCAAGCCGTCCCGATTGCGTGTTTTACGAATGCGCTCCAGCCTTTCCGCAATGGCTCGATCCACAGCTTGCGTCATTGTCTCGCCCGCCAGGCGCGCCAACTCTCTGGCACGCCGGTGGGTATCCTCATTTTTTATATTTAGACTCATTTGGTAGAAGGTAGAACAATTTCTAGCTTCTACCATCGTATAGTATCACCGTATCCCTCCCAGGTAGCACAGCCGCGTCTGGTCGTAATGGTTATATGTAGCAAGGTGACTACATGGGCGCAATAAGAGTGAAAGTTGTCGCTGGCAATTATTGCCAGTCCTGCTAGACTGTCCCTAGTAGCTAGCAACACAAACGGAGGTCTATCCTATGCCCACACGCAACGTCAACCTAACGGAACATTTTGACAATTTCATTGATGATGGCATCACCTCTGGGCGCTTCAGCAATGCCAGTGAAGTCGTACGCGAAGGTCTCCGGCTTCTGGAGCAGCGCGAACAGGAAGACAAGGCCAGGATCGAATGGCTGCGCACCGCGACTAAGGAAGCGACCGATTCCATAGACCGCGGCGAAGCAATCGAGTTTGAGACCATGGATGATCTCGCGGCTTACGTTCATCAAGTGGGAAGAGAAGTCTCAGCCGAGGTAGCCGCCTCGCGCAAACGTGGCTAAAAAGCGCGGCCAATCCAAAGCTGTTCTTTCCCCTGAATCCAGGGGCGATCTTAAGGAAACGCTGAAATGGACCCTCGCTAAATTTGGGGCGGACGCCGCCTTGCGCTATGAAAACCTGATCGTGCAGGCCCTCCGCGATATTGAAGAGGATCGGCATCGTCCGGGTTCTCTGGACAGAAGCGACTTGCAGCCCGGCGTCCGCGCCTATCATTTGAGCTTTAGCCGTGATCGGGCGCGTTCGGCTCTGGGCGCCGTTCACAATCCCAGGCATTTCGTTATTTACCGCTCACGTGAGGCCAAGATCGAAATCCTGCGCATCTTGCACGAGGGGCGCGACCTGCAGCGTCATCTTCCCGAAGAATAGATAACCGTTGCACACCTCCAGACCCTTCACAACTATTTTCAGCGCGTAAAAAGCAGAAACAAAGGCACTTTTTAAATACCTCAAACGCGGCCATCCACCCCCGCGCCTACAATTCTCCTCAGTAGCAGGGGACATCCTCGCGAGAGGCGCTGCCACCCACGATCTCAGACAACTGAATAAACCAATAACCGCTTTTGCAATTGGCTCTGTTTTCGGTGCGCCAGGAGAAGCCTGGCAGATCTAGGCGTCTGAAAGGAGATCATCATGTGAATTACCTGTTCGACATGTAGCCAAACCGGCGTCTGCAGAAGTAATTCTGACAGGCGAAGCGGTTGGGCACAATACTTTGGCTTCGGCTATTCACAATCCCGCAAGATTGGCTCTGTTTCGCAGAATGGGCTGCGGGAGACGGTGTCGGGCCGCAGCAAAATTGGCTCCGTTTCGTATTAATGCCGCCACAGCCTACAAAGCCACGGCATTTTTGCACAAACAAACCCCACCCAACTCCTTCACATTCCAGGCATTTGCCCCCATCCCGCAAATGCTAAACTGTCCCCAGCCGTCACCCACCATGAAAACCACCCGCCGGGACTTCGTCCGCAACTCCACCCTCCTCGCCGCAGCCGTCGCCACTGCCAAAGCCCAAACCCGCGAGCCGGACTGGTATGACCGCCCCATGCGCTGGGCCCAGGTCGCCTTCGTCGAAGACGACCCCGGCAACTACTCCCCTCAATTCTGGTTCGACTATTTCAAGCGCACCCACTGCGACGCGGCCTGTCTCAGCGCTGGCGGCTGCGTCGCCTTCTACCCCACCAAGGTCCCGCTCCACTACCGCAGCAAGTTCCTCGGCAACTCCGACGCCTTCGGCGAAATGGCCGCCGGCTGCCGCAAACTCGGCATGAACGTCGTCGCCCGCACCGACCCCCACGCCGCCCACCAGGACGTCTACGACGCGCACCCCGATTGGATCGCGGTCGACGCCCAAGGCAAAAAGCGTCGCCACTGGGCCATGCCCGAGCTTTGGGTCACCTGTGCCCTCGGCCCCTACAACTTCGACTTCATGACCAAGGTCACCCGCGAAATCGTCACCCTGTATAAGGTTGACGGCATCTTCAGCAACCGCTGGCACGGCTCCGGCATGTGTTACTGCGAGCATTGCCAGAAAAACTTCCACGACTTCTCCGGCCTCGCCCTGCCGCGCACCAAAAACCCGCAGGATCCCGCAGCCCGTCAATACAGCCTCTGGTATCAGAAGCGCCTCTTCGATCTCTGGACCCTATGGGATTCCGAAATCAAAGCCGTGAATCCCGGAGCCGCCTTCATCGCCAATTCCGGAGGTGGTGCATTAAGCGAGCTCGACATGAAGACCATCGGCGAGCGCGCCCCCACCCTCTTCGCCGACCGGCAAGCCCGCCGCGGCCTCATGCCTCCCTGGGCCAACGGTAAAAATGGAAAAGAGTTCCGCGCCACCATGGGCCGCAAGCCCGTAGGCGGCATCTTCAGCGTGGGACTCGAAGAGCCCGAGCGCTGGAAAGACTCCGTGCAGAGCGGCGACGAAATCCGCCTCTGGGCCGTCGATGGCATCGCCCAAGGCCTGCGGCCGTGGTTCACCAAGTTCAACGCCAAGCCGATTGACGGCCGCTGGCTGCCCGTGGTCGAAGAGATCTATTCGTGGCATTACAAGAACGAGAAGTATCTGCGCAACGAGAAGTCGCTGGCCCGAGTGGCTATGGTCTATTCGCAGCAGACCGCCACTTACTACGGCGGCGAGCAGGCCCGCCAGAAAGTGGAGGACCCCGCCCTCGGCTTCTACCAGGCATTGATCGAAGCGCGCATCCCGTTTGAGATGGTGCACGACAAGCTGCTCGATGCGGCCCACGTCGATCAATACCGCACGCTCATCCTGCCGAACATCGCGGCTCTATCGACAGCCCAGTGCGATCAGCTCCGCCAGTTCGTCGAGCGCGGCGGCAGCCTCATCGCCACGCACGAAACATCTCTCTACGACGAGTGGGGCGCACGGCGCAGCGACTTCGGCCTCGCCTCCCTCTTCGGCGCGTCCTTCGATGGCGGTTTCGAAGGGCCCATGCAGAACTCGTATCTGAACATCGAGAAGGATCCCTCCACCGGCCATTTCCACCCGCTGCTACGCGGCCTCGAGGACGCAACGCGTCTGATCAACGGAGTGCATCGCGTCAAGATGAAACCTTCGAAAGGGTACGCCCCGCTGACGCTGGTTCCGTCTTATCCCGATCTGCCCATGGAAGAGGTTTACGCCCGCGTCAAAAGCACGGACATCCCCGGCGTTTATGCACGCGAGGTGGGCCGCGGCCGCGTGGTCTATTTCCCGTGGGACGTGGACCGCACCTTCTGGGAAGTGCTCGACGTCAACCATGCCCGCCTGCTGAAGAACGCGGTGCTATGGGCAACCAATGAGGAGGCGCCGCTCGAAGTCACAGGCGCCGGCGTGCTCGATCTCTCCATTTGGACCCAGAAGAACTCCATGGCCGTTCACTTGGTCAACCTCACCAATCCGATGATGATGAAAGGTCCCATCCGCGAGATCATCCCTTCCCCGCCCCAACAGGTGAAGGTACGCATCCCGGAGGGAAAGAAAGTGAGCGGAGTTCGCCTGCTGGTCAGCGGCGGAAACCCGTCGGTCCGCACCACCGGCAACGTGCTGGAACTGGCCATACCGGCCATCGGCCTGCACGAAGTGATCGCGATCGATCTATGAGCTTGACATTCCGTTTTCGGTCTGGGAAATCAGCACGCCATTGCCATTTGGCTGTTCTCATCATGCTGGCAACGACCGGCGCAAAGGGAAACTCTTCGCCCCCCATAACCATCAACCAGAGTCTGGAGTGGGCGACCCGAACCAGTGAACTGATCGTCATCGGGAGGCCCATTAGCGTTCGCCCGGATGTAGTTCGCAAAGACGACTTCCGCTTCGAGGAGGATGTCACCATTAACGTTGAGAGGGTCCTGGCCGGAGAGTTCAACAAAACCTCATTAACCTTTCGGTGGAAGCCTGACCGAAGAGTCTATATGAAGTATTGGTTGGAGCAAGAGAGGGAGCAGCCGAACGTCAACTTTAATTTTCACATGTTCTTCTTTCTGAACCGTGCCCCACGTGAGTTCGGTCAGGACGATCGCAATTCAATCCGATGGACCAGGCGAGCCGATCTCCTCGAAAATGGCTCTTGGACAAATGCGGCCGGCAGGAAAGCGGAAACAACTGCTGCGATCCTGTCAGCCGTTGAAGCCGAACTGGCCTACATGCGGGCGAATGGCATCTCTTGGCTGAATTTAGAGGCAGAAGACTTCAGCCGTACAATCACTCTCGCAACCGGACCGCTATCCATCTCTCCGAAGGGATCGGTCATGCTCAAGGTTCGAGAGAGGGAATATGTGATCGTTCCGGCATATCCTCGATTGCAGCAACAAGCTTTGGATTTGTGCCGTTCGAGTGATGTGGCGGATCGTGCCCGCGGTGCCTTCATGTTACGAAGCTATCCCGGCGAAGTTAGCACCCAAATGCTTACGGCCCTCTTAAAGGACCACGAGGCATACCGGTGGAATATGTCAAACAGTACGTCCTGCGCTACCTACATGGTCCGTGCCGCGGCCTACGATGTCCTCCGCAACCAAGGTGTGTCGGTGCCCAAGCCGCTCTTGGATGAATGCCACAATCAATAATGGCAGCGTCGCACAAACGTTCACCGGTTTTTTCATTTATTTTCTCCTCGCAACTGACAGAAACTGCGGCTAATCCAGATTTCATTTCCAGACCGGCAATCCAACCCGCCCGCTACACTATTCCAGAAGTGGCGCATCCTTGCGAGAGGCTCTGCGCCCACGATCTCAGACAATTGAATACAAACGCGGCTTTTTGCACAAACAAACCCAGAATGGGCACTTCCGGCGCGCGGTGCCCATCGGCCGGAAGATCATGTAGAAGACTTAATCGTTTCCTTACAAAGCCTTACAGTACTTTTATCCGCGGATCCATCTCATAGCCAGGAGATGTTTTCAAGGAGGAAATATGAAAACGAAACTTGGTTTTGCAACACTGGCTCTTGGCTCTTTTCTGACGCTGTTGGGACCTGCGGCCGCAATGGCCCAAGGCCGTGACGATTTCCGTCAGAACGACAATCACGGCTATACAACCTCTTTCCGCAACCGGGAAACCCCTCGCGAGAAAGAACTCCGCCTGCGGCTGGAACTCGAGCGCCTCGAGCGCGAGCGTTTAGCGAAGCAGAGATGGAATCGCGATCACCGCTTCAACAATAACTACGGCAACCAGGGCGGCTATTACGACAGAAATGATTCCGGGCGCCGCTAACGAACAAACCGCGGGGCGGTGAGTAGGATGGCTTTACTCTGATATGCAGAACGAGCTCTCAAACTCACCGCTTACCGGCTCCACCGGCACGACTGCCGCTGCTGTGGGGATGCTCACCCGGTTGATGTATCCTGCGAGGCTGAGCGCCGTCCCCACAGGCATCAAAATCGCGGCCGTCGCAACGCCCCTCGCCCTAAGCCATAAGGCTGAAGCCAAGGTCCCACCGCAATTCGTGGTAATCTGATCCAACCAATT
>JBDUEM010000369.1:0-6125 GCA_040002435.1 Bryobacteraceae bacterium | reverse complement strand
ATACTTTGCGTATCGCCGAGTAGAACTGCCCACCGTCCGCGGTCCCGCCCGCATGTCGCGTCTTCCTGTACCCCAGTCCAAAACGAAAGTGAACGCAATCAATTGACATGTAAACCACAGGAAGAATAGACTGAAAAAACATTGAAAGTCAGGACCGATGCTTTAGCCAGTCAAAATGAATAGCAAGACATGGATCACATCGGACAGCCCCGTCATCAAGCCATGAACGGCCTCATCATCCATAGCGGGGGGCCTTCTCCAGTGATAAACGCCAGCCTGGTGGGTCTGTTGGACGAAGCCCGCTCCCAGCGGGAAGTTACCGGAATGTACGGTGCTGCGTTCGGAATCGAGGGCGTGCTTCAACAGAAGTTCATCGATCTGTACGCCCAAAACGCCGAGACAATCCGGGCCATCGCGACCATGCCATCCTCGGCGCTGGGTACCTCGCGCAAGGACGTCAGCGACGAAGAGATCGACCGGGTGCTGCAGATATGCCGGACGCGCAACATCGCTTGGCTCTTCATCAATGGCGGCAACGGATCATTCGGGATGGCGGACCGGATCGCAAGGGCCGCCGGTGCGTCGATGAAGGTAATTGGCATTCCGAAAACGATCGACAACGATCTGATGGACATGGACCATACACCCGGTTATGCGACCTGCGCACGTTTTTTTGCCTGTGCCGTACGCGACATCGGAGCAGACAACCGGGCGCTGCCCGGCCAGGTGGAATTCGTGGAAGTTCTCGGGCGCAATGCCGGCTGGATTGTCGCTGCCACGAGTCTCGCTCGCCGGGATCCTGACGACGCCCCGCACCTGATCTATTTTCCGGAGCTTCCGCTGCCGCTTGAAAAATTGTTTGCGGACATTGATTGCGTGTACAGGCGGCTGGGCCGTTGCGTGGTCGCGGTGTGCGAAGGTCAACTGGATGAGAAGGGCCAGGCCTTCGGCGCCGACGAGCGTTCCGGCTCGGGCGGAAAACTGGCAATGAATCTTGCCCACCGGCTCGCCCTGCTGACGAGTGAGCGGCTGAAGTTGAGGTCGCGAAGTGAAAAGCCAGGCCTGCTTGGCAGAAGCTGGTGGAGTGATGAGCCGAAACTCGACCGGATAGAAGCTCGCTTGTGCGGCGCGGCGGCGATGCGCGCGGCACTTGAGGGGCGGACGGGAGTAGCCGTGACGCTGCTTCGCGAAGCGGGGCAGCAGTATCAGGTTTCCACCGGACTGGCGCCACTCGAGAAGGTAGCCTCACGTGAGCGGCTATTTCCGGGCGAGTGGCGGAACGCGGCCGGCACCGATGTGGCGCCAGCCTTTCAAGACTATGCCTCGCCTCTGGTGGGAACCATTCCCCATTACGCGCACCTTCAGGCCCAAACAACATAAACTACTTCTCGTCACAAGGAGATCACGACGATGTCAGAAAATTCGACGGAACCCAAAAATGCCTCCACCGGCGCTTCCCGGCGGGAACTATTGCAAGTTGGAAACGCCCTCCTTCTGCCCGCGCTGCTGGGCGGCTCGCAGGCATTTGCCGCCGGCCCGCTGAAGGCTGGCCCGGATGTCTACCAATCGATCGGCGTCGATCCGGTCATCAATTGCCGCGGCACCTACACAATCATCGGAGCATCGGTCGAACTGCCCGAGGTCCGCGCCGCGATGGATGCGGCATCTCAACACTTCGTCCAGATGGACGAACTGGCGGATGCAGTTGGCCGCAGGTTGGCTGAGTTAACCGGTGCGGAATGGGGCATGGTCTCGGCGGGTTGCGCCGCCGGACTCAAGCACTTCACGGCGGCCTGCGTGGCGGGCGGCAATCCGGAGAAGCTGCTGCGCATACCGGACCTGCGTGGTTTGGAGAAGACCGAAGTTGTGTCGCCGAGATCTTCGCGCAGCGTCTATGACCACGCGGTTCGCAATATCGGCGTGAAGATGATTACGGTCGATACCGCCGAGGAACTCGAGCGCGCGTTGGGCCCGCATACCGCGATGATCTATCTCTCGGCGGGGCGGTCGACCCTCGATGGGCCTTTATCGCTGGTGAACGTGGCCAAAATGGCCAAACCGCTGAACATCCCGATTCTTGTGGACGCAGCCGCGGAGGTACTCACCATTCCGAACGTGCACCTGGCTAACGGCGCCACCGTGGTCGCATATAGCGGCGGCAAGGCGATCTGTGGACCTCAATGCGCAGGGCTCCTGCTCGGCCGCAAGGACCTTCTCATGTCAGCTTGGCAAGCAAGTTCGCCGCATCATGGACCAGGCCGCGACAACAAGGTGGGGCGGGAAGAAACCGTCGGTATGGTGGCGGCGGTGGAAGCGTGGGTCAAACGGGACCACAAGGCTGAATGGAACAAATGGCTTTCCTACCTCGATACCATCTCGAAGCGCGTTTCGGGAATCGATGGAATCAGCACCGCGGTGCGGGAGCCCAATGGACTGTCCAATCGCAGTCCATCGCTGGTTATCTCGTGGGATCCCGCTAAGCTGCATATCACTGGTGAGGAATTAGCTGAGGTGGTCGCCAGGACCAAGCCCAGAATCGCGCTCGGCGCTGGAGGCGGCGGGGGGCGCGGCAATGCTCCTGTTGAGACTGCCAAGACCTCCATCGACATCACTGCTTGGATGATGCGTCCCGGCGACGACCGGATTGTCGCCGACCGTCTCTTCAGTCTGCTATCTGAGAAGCGAAGTCCGAAGCCGGCCCCGGCGGCCCCCGCGGGCAATCTCAGCGGGCGCTGGGACGTGAATGTCGAATTCTTCAGTAGCAAAAGCCAGCACACGCTGACGCTTGAACAGGACAACAATCTGTTGCAAGGCTCGCACAAGGGAGACTTTTCGGTGCGCGATGTTTTTGGCACGATCGAGTCCGATCAGGTAAAACTCCGCAGCACGGAGAACGTGCCTGGCGATTCGATCATCTTCACCTTTGTAGGGACGCTATCCGGTGAGAATATGGCGGGAAAGGTTTACATGGGCGAGTACCTGAATGCCAGCTTCACCGCCAAGCGGCATGTCTATCCGGCAAACAAGAGGACCATTGTGGTTCCCGGCGGTCCGCCGCTGGCGAACTAAAGCCTTTCCTGGAAACGAAACCAACCGAAAGCATCCCCTCCAAGGGAGTTTCGGTTTGCTTTCCTTTACCAAGCATGTTCCATTGACTTGCCTTTTTCCTTGGAGTAGACTAACCACAATCCACTTGCTCTGGCAAGAAAAGGCAAGGAAAAGGAAGACTCTATGACACTCCATCGTGGGATGAAAAGCATTTGCCGCACCGCCATCTTGATCACGACACTGGCGTTTCAGCGGGAGGCGTTTTCGCAGGGCAGCTTCGAGGGCCAGATACGGGGCGAAGTCCACGACGCCAGCGGCGGTCTGATCGTCGGCGCGAAGGTAACTGCCACCGATGTCTCGACCGGCATTTCCAGCTCGGCCCTAACCGATAACCGGGGAACTTACATTTTCAATGGACTTCGTCCGGCAAACTATTCGATCCGGGTAGCGGCGCCGGGGTTTCGGCCGGGCGAAGCAGACAAGGTAGTTCTCACCGTCAGCCAGCACACCAGCGTCGACTTCAAGCTGCAGGTCGCTGGAACTGATAGCACAGTTACAGTCTCTGAATCAGCTCCCACTTTGGACACGGGCAGCGCCGCTATTGGCACCACTGTGACGGGCCAGTACACGCGCGATATTCCGTTGTTCGGGCGCAGCTACTATGGCCTCGTCTTCTTGTCGGGAGGCGTCACGGAATCAGCTGGCAGCGGAAGCCGCGATAGTTACCCCGCGGGCACCAACTTTGTCTCGAACGGGCAGCGTAACGCGACGGCCGAAGTACGCTTCGACGGCGCTCCCATCAGCGCGCCGGAGCAGGGAGAAGGTGGAAACTCCAACGTTTATTACACTCCATCGGTGGAAGTGATCCAGGAATTCAAAGTCGAGAACAATACCTTCTCGGCTGAGTACGGAAACAACGGCGGCACCGTCATCAACATCATGATGAGACAGGGCGGCAACCAACTTCACGGCAGCGGCTGGTATTTTGGCCAACGGGATGCGTTTAACGCCAACGACTTCTTCAGCAATGCGGCGGGACAATCCAAGCCCCCGCTTGTACATGATCAATACGGCGGAATGATCAGCGGACCAATCCGACGGAACAAGACCTTCTTTCTATTTGATTTCGAAAAACTGCGGGACCTGGGTTCCAGCCAGGTGGTGGCGACTTTTCCCACGGAATTGCAGCGCGCCGGAAACTTCTCTCAAACCCGGACCTATGACGACGATGGCAATCTGGCTCGTGTCATCGTGTACAATCCCCGTTCAGTCGCCGCGGACGGTACCCGTCAGCCGTTTCCTAACAATACGATTCCGGCAAGCTTCCAGAGCACTGTCGCCAAGAACTTCCTCGCCTACATCCCGACGCCGAACGTAACGGGTGATGCAGGGACGAATTTTAATAACTACCGGCGAAACGTTGCGTACAGCACTTCACAATTTCAGCTCGATGGCAAAGTAGATCACCAGTTCAACGACACCAACCGGGCAGGGATTCGCTTCAGTAGACTGCACAATAGCAGCCCAACGCAGGAGACCTTCGTGGGTGACGCATACCTCTATAAGACCGACGTGACCAATGGAGTGATCGACTACACCAGAACCATTACCCCCAGCATCGTGTACACCGGCCGGATTGGAGTTGACTATGCCAATGCTCCCGGAGTTACCGATTATCCGGATCTGACGAAGGTAGGATTTCCCAGCTATCTTGCCAACAACGGGTTGGCCCGCATGCCTTCCATCGACTTCGGCAATACCTACACCAACCTATTCGACCAGTGCTGTGTGGACACGCATTTCACTCACGTCTTGCTGACGTATTCATCCGCGCTCAGTTGGGTGAAAGGCGCTCACTCGCTCAAATTCGGCGGCGAACAGCGGGTCTTCTGGAACAATTTCTGGCAGCCGGACAATCCGACGGGACTGTTCACCTTCGGACAGGACGTAACCAATGAAGTGGCCGGCAATGGCGAAACAACGCAAGGTGATTCTTTTGCCAGCTTGCTGCTTGGTTGGGGCACCGACGGGCAGCTTCGGATCAAGCCGCCGGTTGCCGACAAGTCCAAGGAAACCGGGTTCTACGTTCAGGATGACTGGAAGGTGAACTCGAAGCTCACGGTGAATGTGGGGCTTCGCTATGAGTGGAGTACTCCCTATACTGAGCGTTTCAATCGTTCGACGTTCGCGGATTTCGCGACCAGCAGCGGCGTGACCGTTCCAGGAGTGGGCTCAATCAAGGGGGTAACCCTCTTCCCAGTGGATGGCCGACGCACTCTGCCGATCGACCGCAACAACTTCGCGCCGCGTCTGGGGTTGGCCTACAGTTGGGATTCGAAGACTGTGATTCGGGCTGGCGCCGGTGTCTACTACGGCTCGAACATGCAGACCAACTTCCAATACACAGGCCCGGCTTACTCTAAGAACGCCGTGTCGTACTTCACCAAGGATAATTACCAGACCCAATTCGCCACTTTAGAAAACCCATTCCCCAATGGATTGCCGGCTCCACAAGGCAACAAGTATGGACCGCTCGCCATGTGGGGCTTCGCCAATGGGGGCGATCTTAGCTACGAGCTGAATAAAAATGCGGAAATCTACCAATGGAGCGGAGGCGTTCAGCGCTTGTTGCCCGGCGATGTAGTCATTAGTGCCGACTACTCGGCCAACCGCAGCACTCATCTCCCCTGGGGTAGCTTCGCTGCGGGAACGAGAAACCGGAATTTCGTTCCATCGAACGTGCGCGTGAATTACACAACGCGCCAGTTGAACAGCCTGGTTGCGAATCCGTTCCAGCCGCTCTTTTCTGGGCCTAGTGCCACATTCAATGAACCGGACTCACGCTACAATGACGCGCAGATACCGCTCGTCAACCTCTTGCGGCCATATCCGCAATTTGACGGGAGCTTCTCCGGATTGCCGTTGCAGACGGCAATCTCACGCTACGACTCTCTTCAGGTGCGGTTCCAAAAGCGGACTGGCCGGTACTTTACGATCCAGGGCAGCTACACGCTTGCCCGGGCAACCGACAATAGTTCGTCGGGCGCCAACGGTTGGATCGGATGGCTTACGAATGG